>CAXSHQ010000455.1:0-3252 GCA_964236875.1 uncultured Acidobacteriaceae bacterium
ATGTGTCCGACTCTCACGCCTTGTTCGCGTTTGTCCACGTCCCATTCCCCTCCCTGGTGGGTCTTGGTTGGTTTTGGCGCCACCTGCCAGCCCAGCCCCGGCAAACTGTCAGATTCAACGCCTATTTCATGCGTGAGCGGCTTTTCCGACATTCTCTTGCGTCTAGAGCTGGAAGTCCCACCAAGACCCACCAAGATCAGGCCCAACCCTTCCGGGGCGACCGTCATGGTCGTACCTTGCCCCGGCGGCCCGAAGGCATCCGTATGATGCGGATGCCCTGCACCCCGGCGGCGCAAAGGCATTCGCAAAACACGAATACCTTGAGGCAGTCTCCTCCGCCGGGGTCTCGGACCTCAGCATCGCGGAGCTGGCAAGCTGGACACCTCCAAGAACCTCGCGGTTTTGATACGAATGTGATTCCCTTCCGGTGGTTGAGCTGGAGGCAGGGTCATGCGAGGCCAGACTGGGTTCTTCGACGTCGATGAGCGCCTGAAAGAGATTTCGGCCAAGGGCGACGATCTCGAGCGGCTGAATGCGATCGTCGACTTCGAGGCGTTCCGACCTGACCTCGCCCGGGCCGTGCCCCGTTCGGACGGCAGGAAGGGCGGCCGGCCACCCTTTGATCATGTGCTGATGTGGAAAGTGCTGATCCTGCAGGCGAGCCATTCGCTGTCGGACGAGCGGACCGAGTTCCTGATCAAGGACCGGCTGTCGTTCATGCGCTTCCTGGGCCTCGGCCTCTCCGACCCGGTGCCGGACGCCAACACCATCTGGACGTTCCGCGAGGCGCTGACGCGCGCCACGATCGGGGACGCGCCCGCCATCAAGGTGCTCTTCCGCGCCTATGAGGCGGCGCTGACCAAGGCAGGGTTTCTGGCCATGGGCGGGCAGATTGTCGACGCGACGATCGTCTCCGCCCCCAAGCAGCGCAACACCGACGGCGAGAAAGCCGAGATCCGCGCGGGGCGCATTCCGGAGGGCTGGAAGGACAAGCCGGCCAAGCTCGCGCAGAAGGATCGCGACGCTCGCTGGACGGTCAAGTTCTCCAAAGCGAAGCCGTCGGACGACGGCTCGCCGCGCATCGACATCGCGGTGCCGTCCTATGGCTACAAGAACCACATCGGCATCGACCGGCGTCACGGTCTCATCCGAAGTTGGGCGGCGACGCACGCGGCGCGTCACGACGGGGCGCAACTGCCGAACCTGATCTCGAAGGCGAACACCGCGAGCACGGTGTGGGCTGACACGGCCTATCGGTCCAAGACCAACGAGCAGCATCTCGCCGACAGGGGATTGCGCTCGCAGATCCATCGCAAGAAGCCGGCGGGGAAGCCGATGGCGAAGAACGTCGCGCGAGCCAACAACGCCCGTTCGAAGGTCCGCGCTGCCGTGGAGCACGTCTTTGCCCGGCAGAAGGGTCCGATGGGTCTCGTCGTGCGCACCATCGGGCTGGCCAGGGCGACCGTCAAAATCGGCCTCGCCAATATCGCCTACAACATGCGCCGGGCCGTCTGGCTCAACCTTCAGCACCAGGCAGCCGCCTGAGGCACGAGCCAAAGGGCAAAAGCAGTCGGCCTCCGCCTTCTGCCATCGCAATCTTGGCCGCCATCAGCGCTCACGATAACCAGAAAATCAGGAAGGCGGGTTCTTGGAGGTGTCCAGCTGTCGGTGGCCGGGATCGTCCGGCAGGTCGCGCTGAGTCGACCGATCTCATCCAGAAGGGACGCGATCACGCCCTGGTCGGGAGCTTCGCGGGCGCGAAGGAAGTCGACCCGGCGACGGAGCTTGAAGAGACGATCCTTGAGACGTCTGTATTCCGGAGGGATGGCGCGCTTCTTCCCCTTGTTGAAGGCGGCCATCCGGGCCTGCATCCACTCGTCGAGTTCGTGCAGGTAGATGTTCGCCAGCAACGGGGAGACGACGCCACCCTGCGGGGTGCCGCTCAAAGTGCGGTGGAACCGCCAGTCCTCCGTGTACCCTGCCTTGAGCATACCGCTGATCAGCGCGATGAAGCGCTTGTCCGCAATCCGCTTTTCGAGCAGGCCAATGAGGATGGCATGATCGATGTTGTCGAAGAAGCCGACCACATCGACGTCCACCAGCCACTTCACGCCCGTCCAGACGGCCTGGATGCTTTGCAGCGCCGTGTGGCAGGACCGGCGTTGGCGGAACCCGTGGCTGTCTTCGCAGAAGAGCGGCTCATAGATTTCGTTGAGCAGGATCCTGACCACTTCCTGGACGAGGCGGTCCTCCGTGGTCGGTATGCCGAGCGGCCGTTTGCGGCCGTCGGCCTTGGGTATGAAGACGCGACGCACAGCGGCGGGTTTGTAGGTCCCGTCCCTCAGCCGATCGATGATGACGCGAACCTTGTCCGGCGCGTAGCCGTCAAAGCTCCGTCCATCGACGCCCGGCGTGAGCGCCCCCTTGTTGGCGGCGACCTTCTGGTAGGCCTGATCCCAGAGGGAAGAGCTTTTCATCAGGCGGAAGAGACCATTGACCCGTCGGCCCGACCGGACCACGGCCGGGAGTGATCCGATCGCACGCTGGACGGCACTCGGCAGCATTAGCACGCCGCCGTCAGCGTCGGTCGGATCGCGGAAGCTGCCGCCCTTCCCCCGGCCAGTGAGGGTTTCACGCGAGTCGCCCCGCGCTTATCCCGCCGGTCGCCCGGCGGCTGTCCCGGCCATTACGCCGGGCGTTCGAGTACTATGGCGGCTCCGTGCCCATACAGGCCGCCGGCCGAGACCGGCGCCTGCTGCAGGGCATCCCGCAATTACGCAAGAAGAAGGATATGACGTGGGGAGGCGCCCCGTTTGCTCACTTACCCCTCCATACAGAGGATGCGTCGGACAGGCTGGTTCACCACAGGTCTCAACATCTGACCTGCGGCCTGCGGACGGTGTAAACTTCGCACCGCCCGTTTGTCCGAGATGTCGCGTCAACCGCTCTGCGACACCACGCCAGGGATTCGTCGCTGCAAGCTGGGGTTCAAGCAGTATAGCCTTCGCCATGCACGTCTTGCCCTGACCCGCCGCGCCATAAGCGATTCGACGACTTAGGCCTTTTCCGAACATGCTACTTTCCCTCGCTCCTTTCGGAGTTGCAGCCATTGCTGGCCGAGGTGGGTCCGGTGGGCACAGGCCGTCAACAGCTGGCCTGACTACGCATCTTAGTACCTCCTCTCTCGCGCCGTTACGGCGCACTGTTGATGCCGGAGTAGCGCCGTCCGGTCATGGCGTTCTTCGGCATGGC
>CAXSHQ010000456.1:0-2831 GCA_964236875.1 uncultured Acidobacteriaceae bacterium
CGGTGGTTCTGCTGGGCCGGGCTCAGGTGGGCCGGGCTCTGGTGGACAGGGCGGAGGCTACGGCGGGCCGGGCGGTGGCCGCGGCGCCGGCGCAGACCTGTCGCGCATGCTTTCACGCCTGCCAACGGAAACTCTCGGCGGCCTGAAGCAGGGTGAAGCCGTCATGATCGTTGCCACCGCCGGGTCGGCGGAAGGCGAAAAAACCACGGCAATTTCGCTGCTGGCCGGAGTGGAACCGATCCTGGCTGCGCCTGCCGGCCAAAGCACCACGCTTTCTCCCTGGAGCCTCGGCGGCGGCGGCGAAGGCGAAATGGGCGGCGGTGGTGGCGGCGGCGGGCAATAGGCACGCGGGCTCAAGCTTGAACTGAGATTTGCAGCAAACCACAACGGACGGCCACTGAGCCGCCTGAAAATTGGAAGTGTAACTACCTGAGGAGTGACGATGCGATTGCGCAATGCGCTGAAGATGTTCTGTTTGGTTGGAATGGCTGCCGGGACGGCTGCCGCGGGGGCACAGACAGCCCCAACGGCGACGCAAACCCCGGGGCAAGCGGCTGCTACGTCTCAGACGGGAGTGGCGGTGGGCGCCACGCGCGTGCACGGCACGATCACGGATCCGGACGGCGAGCTCATCCCCGGCGCGGCCATTACGCTGACGCCGGCCAAAGGCGCACCCGTGCGCACCAAGTCCGGCTCGGACGGGACCTACGCGGTGACCCTGACGCCCGGCAGCTATGGCGTGCTGGTCACCATGCAGGGCTTTTCGTCCTACTCCGCAAGCGGTGTGAGGATCCCCGCAAGCACGAGCACTACCCTGGACGCCAAGCTGCAGATCGGTGAGCAGACGGTTGTGGTCAACGTGGACGCCGATGCCGTGGCGCTTTCGGTGGACCCGGAAAGCAATGCCAGCTCCACCGTGCTCAAGGGTGCGGACCTCGACGCGCTTTCCGATGATCCAGACGAGCTCCAGAGCGAGCTCCAGGCGCTGGCCGGTCCCGGCGCCGGCCCCAACGGCGGTCAGATTTACGTGGACGGCTTCACCGGCGGTCAGCTTCCGCCAAAAAGCTCCATCCGCGAGATCCGTATCAACCAGAACCCGTTCTCCGCGCAGTACGACCGCCTGGGCTATGGCCGCATCGAGGTCTTTACCAAGCCCGGTACGGACAAGCTCCACGGCAACTTCCAGATGAACGGCAACCCGTCGCAGTTCGACTCCGGCCGGCCACCCAACACCAACAACGCGGTACAGCCCAGCTACCATACCCTCTTCATGTTCGGCTCGATCACCGGCCCGCTGACCAAGAACATGTCCTACAACATCGGCGGGTCGCACCGCGACATCGAGCAGAACGCCTACACCTTCACCCCAGGCATTTTTTCTTCCAGCGCTGCCAACGCGCAGGCGGGGATTATCTGCTCGCCGGGGCAGGCCGGCTGCACTAGCTATCCCACTGCTACCGATCCCAGCGTGGCGCGCATCTTTACCACCCAGCCGCGCGTCCGCACGGACATCAACCCGCGCCTCGATCTCGCACTGGGCAGCAAGAATGTGATGACGATCCGCTACCAGTTCGTGAAGAACGACGAGATCAACAACGGCATCGGCAACTACGCCCTGCCCTCTGTCGGGTCCAACTCGTCTTCCACCAGCAATACCCTCCAGATTAGCGACACCCAGACCTACACCGCCAGACTAATCAACGAGACGCGCTTTGAGTATGAGCGCGAGCGGAGCAACAGCTCGCCCTTCAGCTCCGCGCCCACCATCTCGGTTTCCGGCGCTTTCACCGGCGGCGGCTCGGGCAACCAGGGCTCCAGCGACCACACCGACCACATCGAGTTGCAGAACTATACGTCGCTGCAACTGAAAAAGAACTTCGTGCGTTTCGGTGGGCGCCTGCGCACCACGCGCGAGGCGGAAAGGACCTCGACCGGCACCAACGGCAGCTTCAACTACGCCAGCCTCGACGACTACAAGAACAACAACCCGCGCCAGTTCAGCATCACGCGCATCAACATACCGACCTTCCGCTACACTCTCGCCGACCTCGGCCTGTATGCGGAAACCGACTGGAAGCCGCTCCCCAACCTGACGGTCAGCTACGGCATCCGCTACGAGACACAGAACCACCTCGCCGACCACCACGACATCGCTCCGCGTATATCTTTCGCGTATGGGCTCGGCACCGCCAAGAACGGACCCTTTGTGGTGATCCGCGGCGGCTTCGGGCTGTTCTATGAGCGCTACCCCGGCGGCGACATCCTCAACACCATTCGTGAGAACGGCACCAACGAAACGATCTACACCGTGCCTATCTCCAATCCGGCCATCACCGCCGGCGGCGCCTTCCAGACGACCTGCGTCCCTTCGCCCACGGCAACGTTGTCCTATTCGACCTGCACGGCCAACCTGAACCCCTCGCAGCAGCAGATCTATACGCGCACGGCGAACCTGCGCACGTCCTATACCGAGCAGTTCGCGCTGGGCGTGGACAAGGGCTTCGGGCGTATCGGCACCGTGTCGCTGAACTACATCCATGCGCTGGGCGTACACGCACTGGCTTCGCAGAACATCGGCTACAACGCCACCAACCCGGCCGCGACTTCGGCCTTCTACCAGTACTTTTCGGAAGGGCAATATCACCAGGACCAGCTGGTGGTCAACGGGCGGGCGCAGATCAACAGGTACTTCTCGCTTTCCGGGTACTACAGCCTGGGCTTCGCGGCAGGCAACACCACGGGCGCGGGTGGGTTTGTCAGCATACCGGGCAATATCCAGGCGGACTACGGCAGGACCGGCTTCGATACCCGCAGCCATGGCGCGCTTTTCG
>CAXSHQ010000456.1:2841-3246 GCA_964236875.1 uncultured Acidobacteriaceae bacterium
TCACGCTGCCGCACTTCATCGCGGTGAGCCCCTTCCTGTCGGCGCAAAGCGGCAACCCCTACAACATCACCTCCGGGAACGACGACAACCTCGACACGATCTTCAACGATCGTCCCTACCTGGTGGCGAACGGATTGACGCCCGCAACGGGCGCCCTCACCAAGTCCAGCTCGGGTTGCGGCACATTCACCAGTGCGGTGGCGCAGACGGGCGTTTCCCGTGTGCCGATCAACTACTGCACCGGCCCGTCGCTGCTTGCGTTCAACCTACGCGTCACAAAGACCTGGGGCTTCGGCGAGATGCGCAACGCCAACCGCAACAATGGCGGTGATGGCGGCGGTCGTGGCAACCGTGGCGGCGGTGGTGGTGGTGGCGGCTTCGGCGGGATGGGCGGTGGACCTCCGG
>CAXSHQ010000457.1:0-3239 GCA_964236875.1 uncultured Acidobacteriaceae bacterium
CCGCCCGCAGTGCAGGCGCCAGGCAATGGAGGCAACCCGGGGTACCACGGTCCTGTAGGTCCGTGGCGCGGCACGCAGCCGGAAACGATTGCACCGCAACAGCCGGGGCGGACCGGTTCCCCCGCGGCACCGGGGCAAGGTGCGCCGTCGCAGCCACGGCAGCCCCAACCTCCGCAGCCCCAACCCACGCAGCCCCAACCCGCGCAACCACAGCCCGCCCAGCCGCAACCGGCTCCACAGCCGCCCTCGCGCGGACAGCAGCCGCCTCAGGAGGCTCCACGCGAGAGGCCGATCCAGAACCGTGCGTATCCGCAGCCGCCGATGACGGTTGAGCAGCAGCGGCAGCCTACGGAGCGGAACGACGCCGGGCGGTGGCAACCCGCAAACAACGCGCCGCAGAACCGGCCCGCGGCACCGCCTATGCAGGCGATTCCCCGCCCTGCGCCGCAGGCACCACAGCAACCGCAAGCGCAACCACAGCCGAACCGGCAGGCGGCACCGGCGCCTGCCGCGCAACCGGCACCGGCACAGCCGCCGAGCCGGATTCCGCGGTGAGGTAGTGGTTAGTGAGTAGTGGATAGTGAGTGGTAAGCGGCTTCGAGGTCAGGCTTGTGCCTGACCTCGAAGTTCTATTTCTCGCTTGCGGCTGGCTCCGGATCCATCCAGATCTTGCCGGCGAGCGCCAGAACGAGGAGCATCGCGGCGCAAAGCGCGAAGACCTTGCGGACGCTGATGTAGTTGGCGAGCACACCGCTGAGCACCAGCCCGAAGATCTGCGCGGAAAAGATGAGCGACATCACCGTGGAACCGACGCGGCCAAGCATGGCCTGGGGGGTTTCCTGCGTGATGAGCGTTTGCGACGGAACGATGATCCCGCCGAGCGCAAACCCGATGATAAGCAGGCCGGGAATCGCTCCGCTGAGGTGCGGGAAAGCAGCGAGGAGCAGGGTGCCAACAGCGATACCGGAAAGACCGGCGTACACCAGCGTGGTATTGCTGACGCGCTTGGCGGCCGCGGTGAGGACGTTGATGCCGGCGAACAGGCCAACGCCGATCATGGCGCTGGTGACGCCGAAGGTGCCGGTGGAGGCGTGGAGGATATCGCGGACATAGACGGCGATGAGCGGCGCAAAGCAGCCCAGGACGAACATGCCGGCGCCCATGGCGGTGATGACGAAGAGCAAGGCAGCGTGGTGGACGATGAAGCTCATGCCCTGCTGCATGTCGGACCAGAGCCTCCCCATGCCGGTTTGCGGGGCATCGGAGGACGGGACGTCTCCCAACGGGGGTGCGGTGGAGCGGACGAGTGCGACGGAGAGGATCAGGCCAGCGGACGCGACAAAGCTGATCGAGTCCACGATGAAGCAGCTTTTAGGCGTGAACTTGACCATGAGCGCAGCCAGCGGAGCGCCGATGATGCGCATGATGAACATCACCTGCTGCATGAGCGCCTGGGCCGCGCGGATGCCGTGCATGGGCACGGCGGAACGCACGGCGATTCCCTGGGCGGGCGTAAACACGCTGGAAACGATGCTGAGAGCAGCCAGCGCGAGATAGAAGCCCCAGACGGTGTGCACCACTATGAGCAGAAGGCAGAGGCCGGCGCGAAGGAGATCGCTGGCGACCAGCGTGGGCTTGAGCGGCCAGCGGTCCACGAAGACACCGCTCACGGCGCCGAGCACGGCGATAGGCAGCATGTAAGCGATCTGCACGCCGGTGATCTGCTGCGGGGTGGCCTTGAGCCAGAAGGTCATCAGGTTCATGACCGCAAACAGGGCGATGAAGTCGCCGAAGCTGGAAACCACCTGCGCGTACCAGAGGCGCCGCATGGGCGCGATGCGCAGGACGGCGCCCATGCTCAAGGGCTCAGGCGGAGGCGGTGTGGAGAGCGGAAGATTCCCTGTGCTGTCGGCGGGAATGGCGGCGGACGTACTCATGGCGGCTCCCTGCGGGGGTTTGCCCGACATTGTGTTCAGTATCTCGATGGCTTCCTCAAATCGCTGCGTGAACAGCAATTCTTTGGCCAGGGGGCTATATGTCAGGACGTATGCCAAGCATACATAGGCCGGGTCGCTGTCTGCTTGCGCAGCATATGCTTTCGAGCAGCAACATACTTCCTATGCGGCTGTGCGACGACCTTTGGTTCCGAAGATCGACGAAGAACGCGGAAGGAGCTTACCCCTCGACGAGCTCTACAAGGATCACCTGCTCGTCGTTGTCGATCTCTCGCAGCTTGACCTCGATGATCTCGCGGCGTGAGGTGGGGACAATGCGCCCGATGAAGCGGGCTTCGATGGGCAGCTCGCGGTGGCCACGGTCGATCAGCACGAGAAGCTGCACGCTCTTGGGACGGCCGTGGTCAAAGAGCGCGTCGAGCGCGGCGCGGATGGTGCGGCCGGTGTAGAGCACATCATCCATGAGGATGATGTCGCGGCCGGCTACGTCAAAGCCAATCTCGCCTTTTTCCACGACGGGGCGCACGTCGCGCGTGGTGAGGTCATCGCGGTAGAAGCTGATGTCGAGCACACCGACGTCGACCGGGTGCTTCTCGATGTCGGAGACGAGCTTGCCGATGCGATGCGCCAGCGGGACGCCGCGGCGCTTGATCCCGATGAGGCCGAGGTTGATCGCGCCGTTGTTACGCTCCACAATTTCGTGGGCGAGGCGGACCAAGGTGCGCTCGATCTCCGAACCTGACATGAGGCGGCCCTTTTCGCGGAGCTGCGGGGGCCGGCCGGCCGGCATGGTCGAAGGGGTGGAGGCCGTTGCATCGGAGGTGGCTTGCGTCTCGTTGCTCATGATGGGGGTGATTCTATCCGATGGCTGTTACCAGCTTAGGAAGACGGCGCAGGCGTGGGCGGGCGGCGGGGCTGCAGGAAGGCGGCGAGCGCACCGCTCAGCACGGACAGCGCGACGAATGCCATGGCTGCGAAGAACGCAAGGGCAAGCAGCAGACCGGCGCGGAACTCCGGCAAGGCGAATGCGCCAGCCTGTGCCGCAGCCGCGGGGCCGTTCTGGGCCACGGCCTGGCGGGCGGCTTTAGCCAGCGCGTCCGCATAAAAGGCGTCGAAGCTGCCCATGCGGTGCAGGACGAATCGCCTTACCAGCAGGTACCCCGTGGCAGCGAGGGATGTCCCTGCACTGACAAACACTCCCGTGACCGCGCCCATGCGAGCACCTGCGAGAGGCGTGAGCACGCTGGCTGGAGACCGCTTCCGGTAGAGGAGAAGGACGGGAAT
>CAXSHQ010000458.1:0-3232 GCA_964236875.1 uncultured Acidobacteriaceae bacterium
CCTGGTCACCGTTTTTGCGAGCACGGCGTTTTATCTGGTTGTGGTCCAGCTAGGATTTCTGCTGACCGAGCGTGGCGTCGTTTCCCCGAAGCTGATCGGCAAAGGCACGGCGATTGCCATCCTGTCGCTGCCGGTGGGGGCGATCCTTTCGCGGGTTCTGCGCATCCCCTACGTGGCGAAGATGGCGCTGAGCTTTCTGTTTTCGAGCATCGGGTTCTTTGTGGTCGCCTGGGCGCATACGTACGCAATGAGCGTGTTCGGCGGCGTAATCACGGATCTTGGGTCTGGGTTGGCGTTAACGACGCTGATCACGTGGGCGTTGTCGGAGGTTCCGATGCGGTCGCGGGGCAAGGCGACGGGTGCGTGGCAGGCGGCCTTTGCCTTTGGACAGTTCGCCAGCCCGCTGATAGTGGTTGCCCTGCTGAAGCCGCTGAGCGGTCGATCGCATGTCGTGCTGCTCTACGGGGTGCTGTGCGGCGTGTCCGCGGTGATCGCGGCCACGCTCTCGCTGCGTAGACCGAAGCGTGCAGGGGAGGCGCTATGAAAGACACGGAGGCTCCCGCCTCACGCTGGTTCGTGGCCTGTTCGGCAGTCACCCTGATGAGTGCCGGTGTAAGCGCCGGCTTCTCGATTGCGGCAGCTTTCTTTACAGATCAGACGAACGTGCTGGCTTGGTACGCGCTGTCGCGCAGCCTGGCCCTCCTGCTGGCGGCGCTCTATGTGGTGCTCAGGCGTTGGACGCATGGGCTGGTGGCGCTGGGACTGGCAATGACCGTGTTGCAGTTGATCGACTTCGGCATCGGGCTGCACCTGCATGTCGCGAGCAAGACCTATGGCCCGCTGGGATTTGCAATCCTTACCGGCGTCGCGGTCGTGTATTTGCTGCGCGCGGAACGAGCCGAAGGTTAGCGGGTTTCGCTTTCGGTAGCGCGTTTGATCTTGAAGAGCGGATCGAGTCCGGCGATGGCGCCGAGCCGTTTGCGATCGGCTTCTGCTACGCGGAGCGGCGCTACAGGACGCAACAAGGCACGGCTGCGCAAGGTGAGTTGCTGATACACGGACGTGCCCGTTGTCTTCCAGTCGATCTCCTGCTGAGTGAGCTCGCGGATCACTTTGCCCGGGACGCCGGCGACCAGGCTGCGCGCGGGCACCTGCATGTCCGCCTTGACGAAAGCCATGGCGGCCACGATGCTTTCCTCGCCGATGACGGCGTTGTCCATGATGACGGCGTTCATCCCGACCATGGCGTTGCGGCCCACGCGGCAGCCATGCAGCACCGCTCCGTGGCCGACGTGGCCGTCGGGTTCAATCACGGTGTCGCACTCGGGAAATCCGTGCATGACGCAGGTATCCTGCAGGTTGCTGCCTTGCATCAGGGTGAGCCGTCCGAAGTCGCCGCGCAGCACGGCGTTCGCGCCGACATAGCAGCCGGGGCCTACGTGGACGTCGCCGATCAACACGGCGGTGGGATGTATGTAGGCCGTCCCATCGACTACGGGGATCAGGCCGTCGAACTCGTAGGTTTGCATCACTTTCCTCGTGTCCGGCTAGAGCCGTTCCAGGATAACGGCCACGGCTTGACCCACGCCGATGCACATGGTGCACAGTGCATAGCGTCCCTGCATGGCTTCCAACTGGTTCACGGCGGTAGCGACCAGCCGCGCGCCGGAAGCGCCCAGCGGGTGGCCGATGGCGATGGCGCCGCCGTTGGGATTCACACGCGGGTCGTCGTCGTTGAGACCCAGGTCGCGGGTGACGGCGAGCGCCTGGGCAGCGAAAGCCTCGTTGAGCTCGACCGTATCCATGCGATCAAGTGTGAGGCCGGCTTTGGCCAGCACCTTGCGCGTGGCGGGTGCGGGCGCGAAGCCCATGATGCGGGGAGCGATGCCGGCAGCGGCAGCGGCGATCACGCGGGCTCGCGGGTTGAGGCCGTGAGCCTTCACCCCAGCCTCGGAGGCCAGGAGCACGGCGGCTGCACCGTCGTTGAGGGTGGATGCGTTGCCGGCGGTCACCGTGCCATCGGACTTGACCACGGGCTTGAGCCTGGCGAGCACCTCCGCCGTGGTGCCGGGGCGCGGCTGCTCATCGGCTGCGAAGATGTGAGTTTCGGCCTTGGGCTTGTGGACGGTCACGGGCACGATCTGCGACGTGAAGAAGCCACGTGCACTGGCGGCAGCCCAGCGCTGCTGGCTGCGAGCGGCAAAGGCATCCTGATCATCGCGCGAGACGCCGAATTGTTCGGCGACGTTTTCACCGGTCTCGGGCATGGAATCCACGCCATATTGCGCCTTGAGCGCCGGGTTGATGAAGCGCCAGCCCAGCGTGGTGTCTTCCAGCCTGGCGGTGCGCGAGAAGGCAGTTTCCGCCTTGCCCATCACAAAAGGAGCGCGGGTCATGCTTTCCACGCCGCCGGCGATGAGCAGATCGCCTTCGCCGCATTTGATAGCACGCGAGGCCATGGTCACGGCATCGAGACTGGAGCCGCACAGGCGGTTCAGGGTGACCGCGGGGACATCTACGGGAAGCCCTGCTAGCAGAACGGCCATGCGCGCCACGTTGCGGTTGTCTTCGCCGGCCTGGTTGGCGCAGCCGTAGAGCAGGTCGTCCACCGCGGCCCAGTCCACATGCTGGTTGCGCTCCATCAAGGCCTTGATGGGCAGGGCCGCCAAGTCATCGGCGCGAACCGTGGCGAGTGAACCTCCGTAGCGTCCGAAGGGAGTACGGATGGCGTCGCAGATATAGGCGGTGTTCATTGGTTTATTTTCTCCGTCGCGGGCGCGGTGCTGCGAGCTTCGCGGGTACGGGTGTCGATCACGCGGCAGGCTTTGCCAGCCGAGCGCGGCAGCGTAAAGGGATCCACGGGCAGCACGCGTACGCTGATGCCGACGCTGGTCTTGACGTTATGCTGCAACTGGCCGGCGAGCTGCTTCCGGCGGTCGGCGTTTACCTGCGGATGCGCCTCGGCGCTGAGCTCGACGGAGACGGTCATCTGGTCCAGATTGCCTTCACGGCTTACTTCGATGAGGTACTGGCCAGAAAGTTCCGGGCACTTGAGCATCAGCTCCTCGATCTGCGTAGGGAAGACGTTGACGCCGCGGATGATGAGCATGTCATCCGAGCGACCCGTGATCTTATCCATGCGCCGCATGGAGCGCGCCGTGGGGGGCAGCAGGCGGGTAAGGTCGCGGGTGCGATAGCGGATGATGGGCAGGGCTTCCTTGGTCAGCGAGGT
>CAXSHQ010000459.1:0-1674 GCA_964236875.1 uncultured Acidobacteriaceae bacterium
TCTACCTGATCGATGAACACACGCGCGAGAGTCTGCTGGTGCGGGCAAAACGGCGCTGGTCCAGCGCCAAGGTGATCGGCGCCCTGGCCGATGTGATGATCATGAAGGGAGTACCGGAGCATCTTCGCTCCGATAACGGGCCGGAGTTCGTGGCCAAGAACCTGCGCCAGTGGCTGGCAGACACAGGGACCAAGACGCTGTACATCGAGCCGGGCCCTCCGTGGGAGAACGGCTACTGCGAGAGCTTCAACTCCAAGCTCAGGGACGAGTTCCTCAACGGGGAGATCTTCTACTCGATGAAGGAACTGCGCGTGCTGGCCGAACGCTGGCGCGTCCACTACAACACCGTCAGGCCGCACTCCTCGCTAGGTTATCGACCACCGGCACCGGAGGCGTGGCTGACCTCAACCCTGGGGCATGGAGAAGTGGAAACCGCTACGCGCTTCCCACTTCTCCACACCCCCGACGGCGGCTACTTGAACTCAAAAATAGCTGCGCTACACTAACTCTTCCAACGGCACAGAAGATCGGGCACGCCATGCGGCTCGTCTCACAGAGCCGCACGAGCAGCCGGTCGAACTGCTCGACTGCGCTGGGCTGAGCTACGGTGGAGATAAGAGTTTCCACCTGCTCGTTCGTCTCTATGCTCTGTCCAACTACGGAATTCCATTCTGAAGCAGGGAGCCGACGCAAGGCGGCGGAGAGCAAGTGAGCCTTGCCTTGCGTTCGAATTGTGTCTATGGGGGGTTGGGAGATGCGCAGGTTCGTGCAGGCGGGACACCAGCCCATGTAGGAAGGATACCCAGCGTTCCGAAGAACCATGACGTCGGCGTTCCTGCCCAAGCAGAGCGGACAACGATCAATGACTCCTTGAACACCAGCAATATAGCTGGGGTTGAAGAGCTTCGGCTTGGCGCTCAACATGTGCAGACTCCCTACGTTATTCCCTACAGCAGCGAAGCCCGCCGAAACCGGCGAGCTTCGAAGTACTTATGAACACTGGAGGCGCGGGTCGGGATCGAACCGACGCATAAAGGTTTTGCAGACCTCTCCCTTACCACTTGGGTACCGCGCCCCGTTTGAGTCCGCGAAAAGGGAACAGCAGAACGCGGGACACACTCGATCGACTCTTATGTTGTATCGCTTTGAACGCGTGGAGTCGAGAGGAGGAAGGTTGGAGCGGGAGACCGGGGTCGAACCGGCGACATCTTCCTTGGCAAGGAAGCACTCTACCACTGAGCTACTCCCGCCCTGCCGAAAGTGAGTATAGCAGATTCGCCAGCTACTGTGCGCTGGCTGCTTGGCCGGCTTGATCGTACGCCAGGCGCCGGCTGGATGAGGCGCGATGGCCGACGCGCACGATGTGCGGGGTCAGGGTGATGAGGACTTCCGATGTGGACTTCTCGGTGTCGCGGTTGGTGCCCTGGAGACCGGGGATCTCGCTGAGGCCGGGCAGGCCGGTGATGGCGCGCAGCTCGGACGTGTTGACGTCGCTGGCCAGCAGGACGGTTTGGCCGGAGGGGACGGTGATGACGGACTTGAGGGCGCGGCTGTTGAGGATGGGCACATCGTTAAGGGAAGCGCCTCCGAGAGATTCGATCTTCATGTCGAGGTCCAGCGTGACGTCCCTGTTCCCGTGGACGGACGGTGTGGCTTTGATGGAGAGTCCGAGGT
>CAXSHQ010000459.1:1684-3207 GCA_964236875.1 uncultured Acidobacteriaceae bacterium
TCTTCATACTGGAACTGGGGAACGCTGACCGATGTGCTGGAGCCGAGGTACTGCTGGGCGGCTTGCTGCTGCGAGGCAGTGAGACCGGACAGGAGAGACGAGGTGATGCCGGAGCTGTAAGAGCCGGTGATGACGGGATAACGCGTGCCGGCGCGGAAGTTGGCGGCCTGGTGATCCGAGGCGCGAAGCTGGGCGAAGTCGAGCGTGCGGGCTTCCGTGTTGTTGAGCAGCAGATTGATGACGGGATTGGTGCCAAGGAATACGCCGGCCAAGGGAATGCCGTTGAAGGAGCCTATCGTGCCGAGCAGGCCGGTGAACTGACTGATGTTGAGCGAGCCTGCGGCGAGCAGGACTGCGAGCTCCAGAGGGAGATCGTGCGCGAGTTGGCCATTGAGCGTGATGGCTCCGGAGGTGACCGCCGCCTGGATGAGGCTCTGGTTCTGCGTGATCAGGTTTTCAATCTCGGTATAGAAGGAAAAGGCGCCGAGGGAGCCGGGCGCCTGCACGCCGACGTTGCGGGTGTGGGTCTTGTCGACCTCGTAGATGGCGATGTCGATCTGCACGTCGGAGCCGCCGTCGAGCATGTCCGCGTAGACGGCGTTCAGCAGGGTCAGGGTTTTGGCGTCGCCGCGGACGATCATGTCGCCGGCGGTCTGGCTGGCGGTGACCTGCTTGAGGTCGAGGACCTGGCGGGCCACGTTGGCGAGCTCGCTGATGGCCTCTCCGCTGAGGCCGGGCAGGAAGAGGGTTTCTTCGAGCAGCGGCTGGTACTGATCGCGGTTTTCCTGGTTGTTAAGGAGGACCAGGGCGAAGTCCGGCTGCACGGGCACGGCGAAGACGTTGAGCATCTTGCCGACAACGCGCGTGGCGGTGGCGTAGTCCACGTCGTCGAGATCGAGGCGGACGGTGCGTGCAGGAATGTTGGCAGGGAACTGCACCTTGATGCCGTAGGTGCTGTAGACGGTGCGCAGCATCTGCTCCGTGGGCGCGGCCTGGTGGAAGCTGTGAAGCGCGGAGGAAGGCTTGAGCTCGATAGCGCCGCCGAGATCCGGAGCGAGGCCGCTGCCGGGGATGCGGGCGGGCGGGACGAAGGTGGGCTCAACGAAGCCGGGGGCCGCGGCCATGTCGAAATGCTGGGTGACGATAGGGTTGTCGGGGCCGAGGGCGCGCGCCTGGTCGAGGAGGGTGTCGGCGAGCATGGTGTTGCCAGCGCGGCGCGCGGTGGCGGCTTTGCCTACCATCTCGGTGACGCGGTGCTCGCGGGCCACGCGGAGGGAGAGGGCGTATTCAGGCCGGTTGGGGTTGAGCTCGAAGGCGCGGGCGAAGCTGCGCTCGGCGGTGGTGAAGTCGTCGCGCTGCAACGCCTTGGCCCCGGCGATGTAGGCGTCGTCGGCTTCGCGGGCCTGGCGCTCGGGAACGGGCTTGGTGACGGCTGTGGGGGCGGCGTCGGCGCTCGCGGGCGCGAGGCCGGCGGGAACACTTGCCGGCGCGCTGGAGGTGTCCTGCGCACGGAGCGGTGAAGC
>CAXSHQ010000460.1:0-741 GCA_964236875.1 uncultured Acidobacteriaceae bacterium
CGGGGCCGACGCGGGGCGGGACGTGCAGGACGAAGCCGGCGTCGCCCAGGGTGCGGTAGCCAACCTCGTGGGAGAGGGCGAGGCCGTAGCTGCCCAGGACGCATGCGAACACGGCGGCGGCGGGCAGGAGCGTACTGAGCCGGGCGCGGCGCAGCAAGAGAGTCACGGCGGCAGTGGCGAGGAAGGCTAGTCCCAGGCCGGAGAAGACGGCCTTGACGAGGAAACCCGCGCCCAGGGTGAGGCCAAATAGGAGCGAAGAACGCCACGGGAGCCGAAAGCCGGGGCGTGCAGCGCGATGGAGGCGGACAAGCTGTGCCGAGGCGAGGAGGAAGAAAGCGGTGACGAGTTCGTCCGGATTTACGCGGGAAACCTGGCCCAGGCAGGTTTGGGCTGCAGCGAAGAGGAGGAGGCATAGGAGGAGGCGGCGTCGCCACATGCTCTGATCGTCGGGTGAAGTGGCAAGGGAAGCTGGAACTAAGCTGAAGAGCAGGTAGAAGAAAGCTGCGTAACTTACTACAAAGGCGAGCAGATTTGCTATTCGGGCTGTCCACCAGTCGCCGCTGGGGGAGTTCGCAAACAGGGTGTGCGCCAGAGCGAGGAGCGCGGGGTAGCCCTGGCTCCAAAGAGGGTTCAGAACGGAGTGCCAGTCGTGGCGCGCGAACGCCCGGGCGATGTCGAGATACTGAACGGCGTCGGAGCCGTAGACGTAGGTCTCGGGCGTCGTCTCGCAGGTGCCGGTCG
>CAXSHQ010000460.1:751-3200 GCA_964236875.1 uncultured Acidobacteriaceae bacterium
CGGTGTTGCCGTAAAGATCCTCGACCGCTCCGAGCACTAGAATGAGGAGGGTGGGCCAGAAGAGTGGGTGCTGCCAGACGCGAAAGCGGGCGCGGGAGCGTAGGTCCGGCTGAGACGCCGCGGGTGGAGGCTCCGCGAAAGATGGGTCAGCAGTGGCAGGCATATCGGAGCTGTCCGCTCAGACCGTCGCGGCGCGATAAGTATACGCAGGATCAGCCCACCCGCAGGGTGAATGACCCATTGATGGGATAGGCTGGGGAAAGTTCCGCCCGCACACTGAGTAACGTGACCTGCGGCAGATGCCCTTCGCACCGGCGGGAGTCGGCGCCGAGACTGGTCAGAACGCTCTGATGGAGGACACCACGATGCAAGCCGCTACGTTGGAGAAACCTGGGCTGGAGGCACATGCGGCTGCGGGCGCGACGTTCCGCAACGAGCCGGAGGACGAGACGCTGTTTCGAGAGCGCTTCGACCACGAGCCGTTCCTATTCCGGCATTCGCTCCACCGGCACCCCGCCTTTGTGCTGGAGGCGCTGCTGGCAGCCGCGGAGCGGATGAACTCGCAGATGACCTGCAAGGCTCATTTCGAGTCGGGCGAGCCGGACCGGACGAGCTGGTTTGGGGTGCGTCCGGAAGGGATGACCCTAGTGGATGCGCTCGCGTCCATCCGAGGCGGGAAGAACTGGGTAATCCTGAAGCGAATCCACGAGGATGCCGAGTATGGGGCGATTCTTCGCGGGATGCTGCCGGAGATTTCGGCGATGACCGGTGTGGATGTGGAAGAGGTCTACTACGACCCCACTATGACGATCTTCGTCACTTCACCGGGAAGGATCACTCCGTACCACATGGACGGGGAGACGAACTTCCTGATGCAAGTGCATGGAACAAAGACCGCTTACATCTATAGCGGGAACGACAGGAGCGTGCTCTCGGAGGCCGACCTGGAGCGGTACTGGACGGGGAAGCTGCCGAAAATCGAGCTGCCGGAGGCGCTGCCTCATGGGCATTGGCAGTTTGCGATGGAGCCGGGGAATGGGGTTTTCAACCCCGCAACCTTTCCCCATTGGCTGCAGAACGGGGACGACGTTTCGATCTCGGTTTCGATCAACATCAAGCGGAAGCGGAATGCTAACATTGGCGCGTACAGAGTGAACCACTTCCTGCGGCGCGCGGGACTAGCGCCGACAGCCCCGGCACAGCCGAGCAAGCCGACGGCGATTGACCGGGCCAAGGAAGCGACGCTGGGGCGGCTGTATGAGGCTGCCAAGGGGCTCAAGGACAAGAAGACGGACTCCTGCCTCAGTGGGGACGGGCAGATGGGCGGAACGACGAACAGCTAGCCCCGTCGGGGTTCAGTAAAGCAGAGACTGGACGCGGCTGCGTTGGAAGCTCTCAAGGGCGGGCTTCCAGCCGGCCGCAATTGTTCGTGGGTCGTCGCCGCGGATGATGGCGTCCATGGTGGACTGGCTGGCGAGGAGCGCGGCGGCGCGCGCGAGCTTGAAGTCGGAGCCATAGAGCTTGTGGAGTGCGGAGAGGATCTCTACGCCAAGTTCGGGCGAGTCCAGCGCGGTGCGGTCGGCGACGCGGATGCGGACGGCGGGGATGGTCTGGCCGTGGAAGGGGTGGATGGGATCGTCATCTACCTGGGTGGTGGTGGGCTCGAAGGTGACGCCAGGAATGTGGCGGGCCGTGAGGTAGGCGGCGACCTCGGGAGCGTGGAACCAGGCGGACGGCTGTTCACCAGTCTTCCCGTCCTTCGGAGGTAGGCCGGTACCAAAGAGCTCAAAGGGTAGCGGAGTGCCTCGGCCTACGGAGATGTTGGTGGATTCGAGCAGGGTGAGCGCGGGCAGCAGCGTGGCGGCAGTCTGGTTGCGGAGGTTAGGACTGGGGTTGGTCCAGGTGCCGTTGGCGGGCCAGCTGGTCTGGTCCATGTAGGCTGTGCGCAGCCAGTGCTGCATGGGAACGACGATCAGGTGGGCGCCCACGTGCTTTTCAAGCCGGATGTAACGGGCGAACTCACCTAGCGTAAACCCATGACGGACAGGAAGTTGCGTGTAGTCAGTGTAAGTGCCTTCATGGCCTGGATCGGAGACGGAACCCTGGACATCCGAGCCGTCGATGAGGTTGGGCCGGTCGAGGATCACGATGGCTAAATCGTGGTGGTACGCGGACATCTCCGTGGCGGCAGCTTCGAGGAAGTAGCCGGTGACGGCGAGATAGGTGTAGGTCCGGACACCGGCGTCCTGGAGGTCGATGACGACAGCATCGAGGCCGGCGAGCTGTGCGTGAGTGGGGCGGCGGTCGGACTCGTGCGGGCCGTAGAGGCTGGTGACGCGGAGACCGGTGGCGGTCTCGGTTTCGGCGGCGAACTTTTCGGTGTCGTGGGCTCCGAAGATGCCGTGCTCGGGGGAGAACAACGTTGTAAGTTGTACGTTCGACGAGGCAA
>CAXSHQ010000461.1:0-3196 GCA_964236875.1 uncultured Acidobacteriaceae bacterium
GTAGTCCACTTCTGCCTTGTTGTTGAAGCGGCCGAGGCCGAAGCGAATGGAGCTGTGGGCGACATCGTCGCCCAAGCCGAGCGCCTTGAGGACATAGCTGGGCTCGAGAGTGGCCGAGGTGCAGGCCGAGCCGGAGGAGACCGCGATGTCGTTGATGCCCATCAGGAGCGACTCACCTTCAACGTAGACGAAGCTCATGTTGAGGTTGCCGGGCAGGTGGTGATCCATGTTGCCGTTGATCTGGGTGTAGTCGAGAGCGTTTTCCAGCTTGTGCTGGAGATACTCGCGCAACTCCAACTCACGCTTGCCTTCGGCTTCCATCTCGCTCATCGCGATCTCGCAGGCCGCGCCCAGGCCGACGATGCCGGGTACGTTCAACGTGCCGGAGCGCATGCCACGCTCGTGGCCGCCACCGTTCTGCTGCTCGGAGATCTGCACGCGCGGGTTACGGCGGCGGACATAGAGCGCGCCCACACCTTTGGGACCGTAGAGCTTGTGGCCGCTGAGCGAGAGGACGTCGATGTTGTCGGCGAGGACGTTGACGGGGATCTTGCCGACGGCCTGCACGGCGTCGGTGTGGAAGATGACACCCTTCTCCTTGCAGAGCGCGCCGATCTCCTTGACGGGCTGGACGACGCCGATCTCGTTGTTGGCGTACATGATGGACACCAGGATGGTCTGGTCGTCCATGGCGCGGCGGAGGTCGTCGAGGTCGATGAGGCCATCGCCCTTGACGGGCAGATAGGTGACGCGGAAGCCGAGCTTCTCAAGCTTCTTGCAGGTGTCGAGGATGGCCTTATGCTCGGTCATCTGCGTGATGATGTGGTTGCCGCGCTCGCGGTACATCTCCGCGATGCCCTTGAGGGCCAGGTTGTTGGACTCGGTCGCACCGGAGGTGAAGATGATCTCCTTGGCGGTCGCGCCGATCAGCTTGGCGATCTGCTCGCGCGCCTTGTCCACGGCCTGCTCGGCTTCCCAGCCGAAGGAGTGATTGCGCGAAGCCGCGTTGCCGAAGATGCCGGTCAGGTAGGGCATCATGGCCTCGAGCACGCGCGGGTCCAGCGGCGTGGTGGCGTGGTTGTCCATGTAGATGGGCAGCTTTACGCCTTCAGGCAGCGGCTTGTCGGACTGGGTGATGACCATGCCGGAAGCGGACATGGCGCTCTGCCCTTCCATCTCGTGGACTGCAGTGGGTTCGTTCATCGGTGTGTGACTCCTCGGGTGTTCCTAAACTTGGTGCGGCGATGGTTCGGAAGGACCGGGCTCAAGGGCTGCGGTCCGGCAATCTACAGCGCGATGGAAACCAGACCACCGGCGACCGCCAGGGCGGGGGACGCATCCGGCTCGATCAGGTCGGCGATGCGGATGCCGGAAAGCAGGTCCTTGATCGAGTCGTTGACCTTGCGCAATGGTTCTTTGATGGTGCAGTGACCGTGGAGGTCGCACGTTCCGTGAATCGTGATGCACGACGTGATGAACAAAGGGCCATCGATCGCGCGAATGACCTCGAAAGCATTGATCTCGGAAGCCGGGCGGGCCAGGGCGTAGCCGCCGTTGGTGCCGGCTGTCGAAATCAGGATGCCGGCGCGGGTAAGCGTCTGCAGAATCTTGGCCAGAAGCTGCGGAGGGATGTGATACGCCTCGGCGATGTCCTTGGCCGACTGCGCGGCGTTCAGGCGCTGGGCGCCATCGACCAGCAGGGCGTGCTCACCCAGGTACTTGAGGGCCATCAAGCCATAATCCGCTTTTTTGGTGAGGCGCAGCATGAAGGGTGGCGGAAAGTGCGATTTCCGGTCACTTCAGTGTACGGCGACGCCGCGTGAAGAGCAATAAACACGAGCATCCGCCACCCCGCCTCGGCTACTATGCAAGTTCCACCCAAGCCTCGTGACGACGCTGCGCCAGATTCGCGCTATCCCCAACCTGCTCACCATGATGCGGCTGTTTGTGCTGCCGTTCCTGGTGATCGAGATCCTGGATCACCACTGGAAGCTGGCGTTCGTGCTGCTGTGGGTGGCGGGCGTGTCAGACGCGTTCGACGGCCTGCTGGCCCGGTGGCTGCACCAGAGCACGCGCGTTGGCGAGTACCTGGACCCCATTGTGGACAAGCTGCTGCTCAGCACGCTTTTCCTGGTTCTCACCCATGTGGATGTCATCCCGCGCTACGTGACGGTGCTGGTGTTCAGCCGCGACCTGGGCATTCTGATGATTGCCACGCTGCTGTTCGCCACCGGCACGCTGCGGGATTTCCGCCCGAGTTTTCTGGGCAAGGCCAACACCCTGGTTCAGATACTCGGCGTGCTGACCGTGATGACGGTGCAGGTGACTCCGCAGCCTTTGCTGATGGACCTGAAGCTGTGGCTGCTGCGGGCGATCGCGTGGCTGGCGCCGATCTCCGCGGCCGAGTACGCGTGGGTAGTGCTGCGGCGCATGCAGAAGCAGGAAGATGCGGTGGCTGCATCGCCCGGGACCGCAGCCCGGTAGCTCTGCGCCTCCGGGCAGCCTGCAGCCTTCTCTCTTCGAGTGCTCCCGCGCCGTGTGCACCTGCAGAAAGTGTCACATGGGAGAACACGGAAGAGGCTCCGCGCGCGCACAGTACTGGTATGAGCTTTCGTCCGTGGATGCTTGCTTTTCCCTTATGTGCCGGAGCCCTATGCGCTCCCGCGCAGACGCCCGTACCCGCGCAATCGCCCAAGGGTGCGCAAACCGAGGTCATTGTGCAGGTGCTCGACGGCCACAGCGGTAAACCTGTGTCTACCGAAATGGTTCGGGTCGACTGCCTGACGGGGAAAGATGAGTGCCCCGGGTTCCGCGAGTTTTCGGGCTTGGCACAATCGCCGGATGGAAGGGGAGAGGTCCGATTGCGTGTGCCGCTGAGTGCGACCACACTCATAGTGGGTTCCAACTATGACGAGTATGAAGACTGCGCAGGGTGGAGCGTGGGCGATGGCTGGTACGGTGTCGACGCGCTCCGAAGCACGGGCACACTGGGCAAGAACAGCTGCGGACATCCGAGCGCGAAAACACTGAAGAGATGGCAGCCGCAGCCCGGCCGGCTGGTGGTGTTCCTGCACCGGAAGCCATGGTGGGTGCGGATGCTTCCCTACTGCTAGGAGCGGTTGTCGGAACCCAGAAGCTGGGCTACACTGACTTGTACGCACTTTAGGCGCGTAGCTCAGTTGGTTAGAGCGCTACC
>CAXSHQ010000462.1:0-3192 GCA_964236875.1 uncultured Acidobacteriaceae bacterium
CACCCATGCAATGCAAACCGCCGGACGGTTGAGCCGGAGCCTGCCGCTCTCGCTCGCGGAGAGCGCCTTTGTGCTGCTCGGCCTGGATACCCTGTCGCTTCTGCCGTGGGAGGCCGAACGCGGCTTTGGCGTTTTGGCGCAGTCATGGAGTATCGAGGACGCCTTCGATACCGCCCGCAAGGTGGGTGCGGCTGTCTGCGTCACGATTCATATTGTGGCGAGGCCTGAAGCAGCGATGGTTATGACGCGACTGCTGCGTACACAGCAGGAGAGCGGAGCGGAAGTCCTTCAGGAGTGGAACAGCGAGATCGCGTGGCAGCGACCGGACGGAGCGCTGCCACGCATGTGGGCGCGGGTAGCGAGTTCCCTGGCAACGGAGCTAGGCGACACTCCCACGGCTCCGGAGCCCTCACGCTACAAGCTACCGGGCGGTCCAGCGGTTCTGCGCTATCTGCACGCACTCGAAGAGGTCAGCGGCTTGCGGTGCCAGGGCAGCGAGATGCCAGGGACCGGCACGCTGCCTGGCCAGCACCTGACCGTGCGGTTGTGCCTTGCCCTGGCGCAGGCACATCCTGAAAGCCTGCCGGTAAGGCTGCTGCTCCATGAAGCGATGCTTCGCATGCGCGACCTGGACCGCGCCTACACAAATGGCCTGGCGCCTCAGCTGCAGGCGCTGGGGAACAACGCGGCATTTCCCGATCCGGAAGTAACGGAAGTTCTCCAATGGCAACTCGGGACGATTTACCGGGATTGAGAGTTCTCCTCAGCGCGTCAACAGACTGCGCCGCTATGCTGTGGGACTGCGAGAGGAAGAGCACGTGAGGGTCTCTCGACAGGACCAGGCAGGAACAAACGATGCAGCATGGCATTTCCACGCACCTGGTCTTTCCGCAGCGGCTGACGCCGGCGCTGCTCGATACGCTGCTCGCCACAGGCGCGGCGCAGATCGAGGTGTTCGCGGCGCGGCATCACTTCGACTACACGGAGCGCGATGCGGTGCGGGAGATGGGCAACTGGTTTCGCGCGAACCCGGTGACGGCTTCGCTGCATATGCCGCTGTTTACCCCCGACGAGGAAGCGAACTGGAGCAAGCACACGGCGGCATCGCTGAACCTGCTGCACGATGCGAAAGGCGAACGGATCGCCGCGCAGGATGAGGTGAAACGTGCGCTGGAGGCCGCCGAGCAGGTGCCCTTCAAGAGCTGCGTGCTGCACCTGGGCTGCAAGGGCCAGGAGTGGGGCACGCGGGCGTTGGATGATGCGCTGAACGCGGTGGAACACCTGAAGGCGTTTGCGGGCCCGCTGGGCGTGCAGTTGCTGCTGGAGAACCTGTCGAACGACATAGCCAGGCCGGAGCACCTGGTGGAGATCGTGCGCGTGGGGCACCTTCAGTCGGTAGGTTTCTGCCTGGACTTTGGGCATGCGTTTCTAGCTGACGGCATTGCGGAGACGAGCCATGCTCCGGCGCAATCGGGAATCGACCTGGCGTTTGCGGCGTTCGGGGAGAAGCTGGTGCAACTGCATGTCCACGACAATGGCGGGAGCAGGGATGAGCACTGCTGGCCGGGCGAGGGCAAGCTCGATTTCGGTGTGGTGCGCGAGCACTTGCGCGGGGTGAAGCAGGAGCTTGCCGGTGTGCTGGAGGTGGGCTCGGAGCATGCCGGCAAGGACAGCGAGTTGCAGGGCAAGTGCGAGCGTGGGTGGGAGCTGTTGCAGGCGTAAGACGTTGTATGTTCTACGTTGTACGGTTTGCGCGGTGCGCTGGAGCTTCGATTGGCGTGGTATGAGCTGAACAACGATCATGACCAGAAGCTGGGTGAGCTGGCGCAGCGGCTCAAGCTGCACCCGCTGCATGTAGAGGACACGCGCTCGGCGGATGAGCGCATCAAGGTGGACCAGTCGGCGGGATACACGTTCGCGGTCCTGAAGCCGATGTACCTGCTGCCGGACGATCGCAATCATCCGGAGCGGGCGTCGGCCGTGGGTATCTCGACGCTGAATGCCTTTGCGGGTGTGCATGAGGGCGAGCCGTTCTTCATCACGGTGGCCGATCCCAAGTGCCCGGTGACGGCGAGCGCACTGGAGCGGGCGCGGCGTGAAGGCGCGGATGACAAGCCGTCGAAGCTCCTGTATCTGATTGTGGACACCATCGTGGATAACTACTTTCCGGTGCTGGACCACTACGACGAGTGCATCGAGGAGCTGGAGGATAAGGTCGTCGAGAAGCCGGAGCCGGACACGCTGCAGTCGATCTTTGCGCTGAAGCGGAAGCTGATGGAAGTGCGGCGCATCCTGGTCGGAACGCGCGATGCGGTGCTGCATCTGCAGCGTGATCCGAACTCCATTGTGGATAGCGAGCATCAGCCGTATGTGCGGGATATCTACGACCATGTGATCCGGCTGCTGGATTCGGTGGAGACGCAGCGCGACCTGGTAAACAACTCGCTGGATGTGTACCTGTCTTCCGTAGCAAACCGCACCAACGATGTGATGAAAGTGCTGACGATCATGAGCACGATAGCGTTACCGGCGCTGGCAATCAGCGGCATCTACGGCATGAACCTGAAGGGCTTGCCGTTTGAGGAATCGCCGCATGGCGCGATGTATATGGCTCTGCTGACGCTGCTGTGTACGGTGGTGCTGCTCCTGTGGCTCAGAAGGCGGAAATGGATGTAAAGGGGTGTTTGCCGGAATGCGGAGCAGGTGTCATGCTCGGAAGATGAAGGTTCGGACACTTGTTTGCGTTGCGATGTGTGGGCTGATGTGGGCAGGGCAGGGCCGGGCGCAAGACAGGGGCTACTGGCGCGCGGTGAGCACGACAGCCAAGAGCATCACGGGCGATGTTGCGCTCTCGGAGTACAAGGTCACGATCAACTTCGCGGCGTTCACCATCGCGCAGATTCGCGATCTGAAGCCGGAAGAGGCGAGCGCAGCGTTTCCAGCGAGCGCAGCCGGTGGGAGCGGGAACCTGTACCGCATGAGCATCCCGCGCACGAAGCAGTTTCTGCACCGCAACACACTGTGCGGGTCAGAAGACACGCAGTGGATGACGACGTATGCGGCGGGAAAGAGCCTGCAGGTGGCGTTCTTTTCCGGCGAAACGATGCCGGTGTTTACGGCGGAGGCGCTGAAGGATTCGCCGAGTCTGTGCGGGACGTTCTCGTACGTGCGGTGAGTGGGTTCGCTCCTGGT
>CAXSHQ010000463.1:0-3184 GCA_964236875.1 uncultured Acidobacteriaceae bacterium
CCCCGTCCCGCGCCCGAAGCACGAACTCAAAGGTTTCGAGCGCGTCGAGCTCAACCCCGGCGAAACCCGCCACGTGACCGTCGCGCTCAACACCCGCGCCTTCGCCTTCTACGACGTGCCCAAATCCACCTGGACCGTCGCCCCCGGCGCCTTCACCATCTCGGTCGGCGACTCGGTAGCCAACCTCCCCCTCAAGGTGGCCATCCAGGTCATCCCGCCCGCTCACACGGATACATCGAACTGACGACTCGAAACTCTCCACTGGAAACTGGAGAGATCATCCCGCCTTCTACCCCGCCACCAACGCATCACAACCACCAGTCAGGCTCTACGCTCAACAACCTCAAAGCTCTGATCTCGTTCCCATCCTGCGTTCGAGCCACAGCAATCGCCGCGAACACTTGGATACGCTCGCCCGCGAACTCACAACTCCGTAACTCACCGCTCGTAGCTGGACGGGGCCCCTCGTAGCTGCTTTCCCTCGTAGCTCGTAGCTGAACGAATCCACCTACCGCGCGGGGAACTCCGCCAACTTGGGCTCCACGCGCTTCGGCCCCAGCGCGGTCGCCTCGCCCGTGTCGTTGATCACGTGCGTGATCTCACCGTGGTTGCCCAGCGCCACCGTGATCATGTGGTGGAACCGCACCCCCGGCGTCTCGGGCACTTCGAACGCGCGTGTCAGCACCACATCCGGCCTGCGGAAGACGCTGTAGACGCCGAGCCCCCACGCTTCATGCTGCTTCACCGAGCTGCCGACCTTGTACGAGGCCCAGCCGTTCCTCATCTCCGGGCCGCTCCAGTCGCCCTGCGTCGGCGGGTCATACGGTATCTCCGACTGGAAGAAGTACGTACGCCCGCGCTCGCCGTTCCACAGCACCTGGTACTGCTGATGATGCTCGACGAAGAGCCCATAGATCGTCACATCGTTCCCGTTCACGATGAGGCCGTTGGCACTCACGTTGTCCGCCCAACCCACACCCGAGCCATGGTCGGCGCGCCATATCCACGTGTGGTCTACGATCACGTTGTTGCTGTTGATCACCAGGTTCGCCGCGGCCTTCCCCACACCAGCGCCGCCCACACGGAAGAACACGTCATGCAGTGAGATCGGGTCGGCTACATGCCGCACCGCGCCCTTGGCCTGGCTCGAAGACGGTCCCACTTCCAGCAGCGCCGGCGACAGCCCCGGCCCCGCATCGAACAGCAACCCCGACACCGTTACGCCATCCACGTCCGCCACCGTCATCGCGGCCGTGCCGGTCACCGGGTGCAGCGTGGCAAAGCCCAGTCCATACACCACCGTGTCTTTCCTGGTGACGCGGATCGGCTCGGACAGCTCATAGATCCCCGGCGTCAGCAGCAGGTGCTTGCCCTTCGCGAGCGCCGCATTGATCGTCGCCGCTGTGTCCGTCCCGGCATGCGCGATGTAGAACGCCTTCAGCGGCACGCTGCGTCCCGCGGTCCTGCCGCCACGCCAGCTCACACCGCTGGCATCATGCACCAGCGACGGCACCACAACGCTGTACTGCCCGCGATCGGACACCAGAAACGGCTTCTCCCGCAGCACCGGCGTTGTCGCAAACTTCGTGTACACCGGCTTCGGCCACTCGCCCTCGGGTGCGTTCTTCACGCCCACGAAGACCATGTTCCAGTTCGAGCCCGCCCAGCCCTTCCACTCCGTGTTGCGCGAAATCCACTGCTGCTGGGTGCCGGAGTTCACCGTGCCGTCCACCGCGGTATCCGCCATCCACCCGCCGCTCGCCCAGCCATGCTTCTGGTTCAGCACCATGTCGCCCAGCACATGCATGCGCCGAAAGGCAATCGCCTGCGATACAGCCCATTGCATCGTCCCGCTCGGCGGCGTTGCCGAGAAGCCCTCCGCCGACCGCCAGAACGTCGTCGTCGCATTGTCGTTGCGCGCCGCCGCATCCACATGCACATCGCCGCTCACGTGTACGGCGTCGGGTGTCGCGCCCAGCCCCAGCACCTGCGTGTAAAACCCAATCGGGATGTTCAGCTTGTATTCGCCCGGCATCAGCAGAAACGCATACCGGCTCTTGCTGAACTCGCTATGCTGCACTTCCGCATAAACCTTGTCGATCTGCGCCTGCATAGCCTCAGCCGGTTGTTTGGGGTCGAGCACGAACACATTCGCCCCGAATGGCGACGGCTGCTGTGCTTGGACACTCGCCGCCATCGCAACAAAGGCCGCCGCCAGCAACACTCGTCCACACCAAAATCTCCTGTCATCTCGACCGGAGCGCGGCGAAGTGGAGAGACCCCTGTACTTCGGACTACCGAAGACGCTACGCATACAGGCGGACTCTCCCAGCGCACGAAGCAAGCTAAACACCATCGACCGTCGCATGACTTGCCCTCGCGTTCCTTACCGAACCAGCGCTGTCGCTGACCCCGTCAACTGAAACGTCCCACGCGCCGACGCACTCGAGTCGCTTCCAACCCACACATCGAACATCCCCGGCTCCAGCACCCACTTGTGCAGCGCCGGACTCCAGTACCGCAGCACATCCGCCGGCACATCCAGCGCCACGGTCTGCGTTTCGCCCGCGCCTACCGTCACCTTCCTGAAGGCCTTCAACTCCCGCGCCGGCCGCGCCGCGCTGCCAGCGCGCTGGTGCGTATACAACTGCACGACCTGCGCTCCGGCTACTGGGGATTTGTTCTTCAGCGACACCGTCACATGCAAGCTCCCGTTCGCATCCACAGTCGCCGGCACGCTCATCCCGCTCATCTCAAAATCTGCGTAGCTAAGCCCATATCCAAACGGGTACAGCGGCGTGCTCAGCTCATCCCAGTACCGGTTCGCCACATTGCGCGGATTGTGCGGCAGCATGTGGTTGTAGAACAGCGGCTCCTGGCCGGCATCGCGCGGCCAGCTTACCGGCAGGTGCCCGCTCGGGTTGGCATCGCCCAGCAGCAGCTGCGCCGTTGCATGCCCGCCCTCGATGCCCGGATACCACACGTTCAGGATCGCCGGCACATGCGCCGCCGCCCACGTGATGTCCATGGGCCGCCCGGTCATCAGCACCAGCACCACCGGCTTGCCCAGCGCCGTTACCGCTTCCAGCAAGCGCTCCTGCTCGCCGGGCAGTGATATCGCCCCACGCGACGCATTCTCGCCATTCATCGTCTGCGCTTCCCCCAGCACCAGCACCGTGGCTTC
>CAXSHQ010000464.1:0-3173 GCA_964236875.1 uncultured Acidobacteriaceae bacterium
GGCGAAGGCGGTGGCGCCCGAGCCCGACAAGCGCGCCGCCAGCGCCTGCGGGCGAGGTCAGCGTGCGCTTCATGGTGGTGGCGCCGGCGTTGCCGAAGATCTCGTAGAAGCGCATCAAGCCGTTGTGGTTGGTGCTCATGATGGCCACATAGCCGGGCGACCAGGCATCGACGTAGCCGTGATTCCAGACGCCGGGCATACCGTACTTGGTGAGCTGCGACATGTCCCAGTTGCCGAGCAGGGGAAGCTCGCCGTAGACGATGGGGTCCCACAGCGGATTCTGCGGGGACTGGCCGGTGTAGATGTAGAGGAACGGCACGGACTCATGCAGGTCATGCATGATGGGCGGGTGCCAGTCGAGATACCACTTGAGCAGGTTCTGGTTGGCGAGCCCGGCGTAGTTGATGTCGCGGTTGTCGTCGTGCTTGGTGTACTTGCCCCAGTACGGCACGCCGGTCATCTTCTCGTTCTCGGTGGTCGCCGCGTTATGCCGGAAGTACCAGTCGATGGAGCGGTCGCGGCCGTCAGGGTCCGCCACGGGCATGATGGCGACGACGACTTCGGAGCGGATCTTCTGGATTAGAGGCGAGTCTTCGGTGATGAGGCGGTAGGCGAGCTCCATGAGCATCTCGGGCGGGCCCAGCTCCGCACTATGCAGCCCTCCTGAAAGCGTGTAGATCGGCTTGGTCTTCGCGATGAGGTCGCGGGCCTGCTGCTCGGTGAGGCCGCGCGGGTCAGCAAGGCGGGCGAGGTTCTTGCGGTTGTCGTCCAGGTGAGTGATGGAGTCTTCCGAGCCCACGAAGACGATGATCGATTCGCGGCCTTCTTCCGTCTTGCCGATGTTGAGCACCTTGACGCGCGGCGAGGCTGCGGCAAGCGCGTTGTAGTAGCGCAGCACGTCGGCGTAGTAGGTGAGCTGCTTGGGCGCGCCGATGTGGTGGCCGAGGATGTCCCTGGGGGAAGGCACGCCGCCGGCTTTGTTGCCGAGGGGTAGGTGGTCTACCAGCGGGCTGGAGAACTCAGGCTTGGTGGTCCACTCTTTTACGCTGTTCGCGTAGTCGGGGTCCATGGCCTGCCCGGAGGTCTGGGCGGGCGTGGCTGCCGGTGCTTGTGAGTGGCCGGGGGCGGCGCAAGAGACAAGAAGGCCGAACAGCACGATGGGCAGGTGCTTACGCATGAAGGCAATCTCCGGGTGGGGTTCCTGGAGCTTATCGTACCGCGTGCCCGGCGGCATGTGAGCGCGTGAGGACTGCTCGATCGAAAGCGGCGGCGCAGAGGAAGGCAATGCTGTAGGCGAGGAGGTCTCGCACCGAGAAGATGCGGCCAAGCACGAGCTTGCCTGGGAGCGTGAGCCGGAAGGCGTCCAACGCGGGGGTGCGCACGAGCTTGAAGAACTCGATGGCGAAGGCGAGCAGCAGCGCGAGCCCCGCGCGGAGGGTGGACGTGCGGTATGGGACCAGGAGCGAAACCAACCAGAAGATAGCGATGGCCCACAGCGCGGAGCCACCGTACTTGCTGACCACGCGCGGCCAGACCGATGCGAAGCGGACGGCGAGGCCGAGGAAGATCGTGAGCAGAAGAAGGATGGAATAGCGCCAGCGGGGATGCACGTTTCCTCAGCGTACCGTGTGCGCGGGCGGGCGCTGCGCAGGTGTTGCGATATCTTGAAAGGAATGCCTGCGACGTCCGAGCCTTCTTCATCAGCGCGCTCCGGACCGGTGTGGCCGCAGCTTGCGCTTGTGCTGCTGCCGATGGCGGCGTTCTATGCGCTGCTGCTGCGCTTCTTCACAGCCGTTCCCATCATTGACGATTTCTGGCAGATCCTTGGATACTCGCTGGACTTTCAGCACGCGCCTACGGCCGGCGCGAAGCTGGGGCTGCTGCTGAACACGCAGTTCGGCCCGTACAAGCTGATCTTTGAGGAAGTGGTCATCGATGCGCAGCTGCTGATGACCGGCAAGCTGCACTTTCCGGCCATGGTGCTGGTGGCGAACCTTGCGCTGCTGGGAGTGTTTTTCTTTCTCTGCAGGAACATGGTGTCCACGGGCAAGTACCGCGTGCTGCAGTGGCTGCCAGTCAGTCTGCTGCTGTTCAACCTGAACTATGCAGAAAACGTGGACTGGGCGGGATGTGCGCTGGCGCAGCTGGCTGTGCTGCTGTTTGCCTGCGCGGCGCTGCACTTCCTGGTGAAGCGAGCTGGTGGCGTGGGCGGTGCCGCGCTGGCGAGCCTCTTCGCTCTGCTGGCGAGCCTTTCCTTCGCGAACGGCAACCTGCTTTGGCCGGTGGGCCTGCTGTTCCTGGCGCTCGAGTGGCGGCAGCCGGGGTGGAGCTTTGCCAAACTCGCGACGTGGCTGGCAGGATGCGCGCTCAGCCTGGCGGTGTACCTGGTGCACAACGCGGGAAGCGCTATTCCTGCGCGCGCGCCTTTGTGGAAGCAGCTGGCCTTCGCTGTGCTGTTTTGCGGCGGTGGGCTCGAGAATATGCACCACCGGCCTGTTCCGTACCTATCGGTGGTACTCGGTGTGGGCGTACTGGCTACCGTTGCGCATGCGGTGAAGACAAGGTACGACCGGCGTAATCCGTTCTTCTTCTACTTGATGATGTGGAGCCTGATCACCGCGTTGGCCGTGGCGCATGGGCGTGCGGGTATGGGGCTGCAGATGAGCCTTTCGGCGCGCTACAAGCTCTACTGCGACCTGCTGCTGATCTTCTGCTTTGTGTATGGGCTGGACCGGGTTTCGGCCCGGCTCGCTGCACGGCGGGATCGGGGCGCGGAGGCTTCGCTGTCGAGATACCTGGCGTTCTGCACGGCGTGCGCGCTGTTGTTCTGCATCGGCGGCGATCTGGCTGGCGCGAAGTTCCTGCTTACCCGCAAGCAGCGAGCGGAAACGGCCATGCGCGCGTATCTGCTTGCGCCGGAGACGGCTTCGCCGATGTTCCTGGTGGAGGATGTGCTGAGCCCGGACGAAATCAAACAGGAAGACCTTGCGCGGCAGACGATGAATACAGCGAGGCGGGAGGGCATCTACTCGCCTCCGCCGGCGGATCATCTGGGCTTGTTTTAAGGAAGATCTGATCAAGTCCGCAAGCAATCCCTCAGCGGCTAAAGCCGCGTTGATTTGCGGCGTTTACGGCGGGGCTGAAGCCCCGCCCTGACGAAACGGAGACTTGTT
>CAXSHQ010000465.1:0-3170 GCA_964236875.1 uncultured Acidobacteriaceae bacterium
GCCGCCGCTACGGAAGCAGAGATCTACAACGCGCTCGACCTCGACTACATTCCGCCCGAGCTGCGCGAGAACTGCGGCGAGCTGGACGCCGCCGCAAAGCATACGTTGCCGCAGCTCATCGTTCGCGGGGACCTTCGCGGCGACGTGCACATGCACACCTTCGAGTCCGATGGCGCGCAGTCCATCCGCGAGATGGCCGAAGGCGCGATTGCCCGCGGCCTGGACTACATCGCCATCACCGACCACACCAAGCAGCTCGCCATGACCAACGGCATGGACGACCGCCGCGCCCTGCTCCACGCCGCCCGCATCCGCGAGGAGTCCGACAAGCTCCGCGATGAGTTCGAGGCCGGCCGCGGCCCGCAGTGGGATCGTTACGAGCGCCAGCTAGCCGACGATGAGCCCAATGCGATGGAGCCCACTATACCCTTCCGCATCCTCGCCGGCTGCGAGTGCGACATCCTCCTCGACGGCTCCATGGACCTCGCTGACAACACCCTCGCGCAGCTCGATATCGTCATCGCGAGCGTGCACTCCGGCTTCGCACAGAGCGGCGAAGAGATGACCGCGCGCATGCTTCGCGCCTGCGAAAATCCTTACGTCCAGATCCTCGGCCACCCCACTGGCCGCAAGGTCTTGAAGCGCGATCCGTACAAGATCGACCTGGAACAACTTCTGCCTACAGCCGCACGCCTCGGCATCGCCGTCGAGCACAACGCCGCGCCCGCACGCTCCGACCTGAGCGACCTCCACCTGCGCCGCGCCAAGGAGCTCGGCTGCAAGCTGATCGTCAACACCGACGCCCACTCCACCGACGAGCTCGACCTCATCGACCACGGCATCGTGCAACTACGCCGCGCCTGGCTCACCGCCGCGGATCTCATCAACGCGCAGCCGCTGGAAGCCTTTCTCGCCAGCCTGCGCCCGCGGCCCTGAGCGTAGTTTCGCTTCTTCCGCACCTACTCATCACAGTAAAATTGTCATCCTGAGCCCAGCGAAGGATCTGCTTTCTTTCAAAGCTGTGGCTGCGCGAATTATTTGTCACTACTCCGAAGCCATTATTTGTCACTACTCTACTCCGGGAGCAGCGGTCCCGGGCGGCCGGGGTCAGGGTCTGGGCCGCCACCGCCTGTGCCTCCGCCCCCGCCACCCGTACCGCCTCCGCCACTTCCAGAGCCTCCCGAACCTGCTGCCCACGTTGTCCCCCCGGACGACAGCGCTGAGCCGCCAGGGTCAGAGGTGGCCACATCACACAGCAGCCCGAACACGCCTGAGCTGCCGTACCAGATATTCCCCTCGCCGTCCTCGAAGCTGCAGACAGCCGTGCCGTCATCCTCGACGTGGCAGTCCCGGATGCCGTGGGCTGGGTGGTCGACGATCTGAAAGCCGTCCGGCCCGGTCATTGCCTGCAGCGTGGTCGACGGCATCTCGGAGAGGGCCGGTATCTTTCCTCCTGAGCTCACCCTTGGCACCATGGGCTGGCCATAGCCAGGCGCACCGTAGAACGTGGGCTCAGTACCCCCGAGGTTGGGATCGAAGATCGACCAGCCTCCGATAGCCAGCGTCTTCCCGCCGGTGAGCGCACAGCAGGCCCACCCATCCGTGCGCTTTCGCCACGTCCCTCCATTGTTGAGGTAACTGACGAAGAAGGCCGCCGACGAGCCACCCCAGACGTGGGCTTCCCCATCCTGATACCGGCACAACACCCGCCCGTCACTGATCACCCAGGCAGCCACGCCATGCGCCACGTTGCCGCTCTCCGGGGCAGCGGTCTTCGGGAACGCGATCGCGATCGTGCGCTCCCCCACATAGCCGCTGGGCAGCCCGGATGGAGAGCCATCGGAGATGACTCCTTTGCCGAAGACCAGCTTCTCGCCACCGGCGAGCGTGAGCTCAACGAACTGCATGCCACCCTGGTAGGTCACCGTTGCGGAGCTTCGTGTGCGCCATGCGATCACGGCGTAGTTCACGTCACCGCGCCACAGCTTCGCTCCGGTGTCGGTGTACACCATCCGCAGGATGCGGTCAGAGTAGGCGTCGCAGTCCTGGATGATGTGCATCTGGCCATCATGTTCGATGTACCCCTGCGGCGACGCCCACGCCAGGCAGTTCTGCAGCCGATAGCCTTCCGGCAAAGCGAAGCTGTCCAGATCGGCCCCGCTGCCCACGTAGAAGGCTGCCTCGCCATCCGCCAGCGGGATGATGGTGGGCGAGGCGATGTTGCTCGGAATGCCCGGAACCGTAGGCCAACCCGGCTCGCCTCCCGGTGCACTATCCGGATAGTTATCCGCGCTGTACGGCCGGAGCTGGAGGTCCAGCCCGCCGGCAACCGGCGTCCGCTGCATGCCTTGCCCGGACGTGCTCCCCGTGAACGTCATGTCGGCGTTCACCAGTTCCCACTCGCCGGCATAGGTCATGTTGAGGTCCGGCGCGACAGTGACGACATCGCCAGGCTCAAGCTGGATTGCCAAGGCCCCGCTGCCTGCCGCATCCGGAGCAAAGAGTGGCACACGGAGAGACGCGCGAGGCGGAGCCACATAGGGTGCTTCATCAGGGCCGAGCTGCACCGACCGCTGGTAGCCGCTGATGCGGGAGACCTGATCCCAGGTGGCGTTGCCGAAGTCCGTCTCCACACGAACCTTGTTGCGTTGCCGCGGCAGCCCCGCACCCACAGCGCCGCGGGCGAGCTGGTGAGCGACGTGACGGAACTCCGGCGAGCGATCTTTGAACCGGGAGAAACGCAGCCCGGCCGCGCCGCCGCCGAGATGGGCGGGGTAGTTGTTTCCCCTGCTTACCAATGAGAACGTCGTGTCGCTGCGGGGCTCTCGCACCTGCCAGTAGCCGTCGTATCGCGAGCCGGTTCCGCCGAGCACGACATAGTCATCGTTGGTCACAGGGTGGTTGCGATCCATGGTGACCAGCGGATCTTCATTGTCGATGCGGTCGATGGCCGCGATCTGCCCGAACGCAGGAATCTCCAGGTCGCGGAACTTGCCGACGAACAGGTTTGCAGCGGCATGCACATCAGCATCGCTCGGCGTGAAGCTGTCCGCGTTGGCGCGATTGAAGGTGAAGACGCTCGCACGCGGCTTGTCGACCAGCATGGCGTACTGGCCGGCGCGCTCCACGTTGCGGCCCCATACAGGATGCGACTTTTTGATGCTGAAATA
>CAXSHQ010000466.1:0-3169 GCA_964236875.1 uncultured Acidobacteriaceae bacterium
GGCGTTCGACGAATGCGTGGAGACGCCAGCGAGCTGGGAACGCACCAAGGAAAGCATGGGGCTGACGCATGCGTGGGCGGCGCGGTCGAAGGCGTTCTGGGAGGAGCGGCGACATGAGGTGCCGTGGGGGAGCTCGCTTTCCGGGAAGTATCAGGCGCTGTTTGGGATCGTGCAGGGTGGGATGTACAAGGACCTGCGGCGGGAGTCGGCGGAACGGCTGGTGGAGATGGACTTCCCGGGGTATGCCATCGGCGGGCTGGCGGTGGGGGAGCCGCGCGAGGTGACGCGGGAGATGATCGCGCACACGCTCGAGTTTCTACCTCAAGACAAGCCGCGGTATGTGATGGGTGTGGGGTATCCGGGTGAGATCGAAGAATATGCCCGCATGGGTGTGGACATGATGGATTGCGTGCTGCCCACGCGCGCGGGCCGGCATGGGTTGGTGTTTGTGCGCGAGGAGCCGGGGAACCGGGCAAGCCGGGTGGTGCGGCTGAATATCAAACGCGAGGACAACCGGCTGTCGAAGGGGCCCATCGACGAGGGGTGCGGTTGCCCGGTGTGCGGGCGGTACTCGCGGGCGTACCTGCGGCACCTGTTTGCGAGCGGCGAGCCGCTGGCGGCTACGCTGAACTCTATCCATAATCTGCACTTCTACCTGGAGACCATGGAGAGGGTGCGCGGAGAGCTGGCAGGAGCCAGGTAGATCTTGCTGGGAACGCCCAGCTTTCCGTACCGGTTGCGCGAACGATGTCTCTAGCTCCGAGTTGAAATGGCGCCTGGTGGAAGAGCCATGAGCCAATCTGCGTCCTGAGTGGCCGCTTCTCACGTCCAACTTGATAGCAGCTGCGTGAGCGGCAGGCGCGGAGAAAAGTCGCATGACGAGTTTGTGGGGGATCAGTCTGGTAAGTCTGCTGATAGCTGGACTGCCGGCCGGGGCGCAGCAGCAGCGCGGAGTGCCGCAGGCGGCGGTCACCCCTGCGGTGACGGGAGCGGTGAGCGGTCGGGTGACCTGCTCGGACACGCAGCGGCCGGCGCGGTTTGCCGATGTGACGCTGGTCCCGGTGGCGGATGCTGCGGGCGAGGAGGACGACCGCTTCGGCGGGCGTGGAAGGCGGGGGTCGGCGCGGACCGACCTGGATGGAAACTATACGGTGGCGGGGCTGCCCGCGGGACAGTACTACGCGATGGCGTCGGCGACCGGGTATGTGTCGACGATGACGGCGATTGCAGCCCGTGCGGGGGCTTCGGCGGATACGGCTGCCTTGATGGCGCAAATGCCGCAGGTGCAGGTCTCCGGGAGCGGCACGAGCACGGCGAACCTGAGCCTGGAGCGCGGCGCGGTGATCGCGGGCAAGGTGTTGTTCGATGACGGCTCGCCGGCCACGGGCGTGCAGGTGAACGCGGTGGTGAGCACGGCGCTGAATGCCGTGGCGTTGGGTCGGCGGGGTGGTGGCGGGTTTGGTGGCGCTGGCGGCCCGGGCGGCCTTGGCGGGCTCGGGTTTGGGCCGGGTGGGGGAAGCGGGAGTGTTGGGGAAACGGACGATCGGGGGAACTTCCGGCTGACGGGGCTCGCGCCGGGCGATTATCTGGTGCGGGCGAACTTTGCCGCGCCGGGGGTGGTGGGATCGGCGGGGGGGGCGTTCAACTTTCCCGGCTTCGGGCGCACGGTGAACATCACGCTGTATGCGCCGGGCAAGGTGCGCAAGTCGGATGCCCAGACGGTGACGCTGGCTCTGGGTGAGGAGCGCGGCGATGTGTTGTTCACGGCCGACCTGCGGTCGCTGCACAGCGTGGCAGGGCGGGTGAGTGCGACAGGCGATCCGCAGGTGCACTCCGGGTCGGTGCGGCTGGTGGATACGACGGATGCGACGCTGACGCGCAATGCGCCGTTGAATGCGGATGGGACGTTCACGCTGTCGTATGTGCCGGCGGGGACGTATACGCTGTCAGCCAATGCGAGCTCGGCGACGGCAGGGCCGGGGTTTGGCGGCGGCGGGCGGCGTGGCGGGAATAGCTCCACGGCGAGCAGCACGCCGGTGACGACCTTTCAGCCTCTGCAGCAGACGCTGAGCGTGGCGGATGGCGATGTGGCTGGGGTGAACCTGACGGTGCTGCCGCAGACGGCGGCAAGTACGGTGGGCAGGTAGAGCGCTGGACGTTGCAGATTGCGGACAGATTCTTGACACCCGGGGTGGCCAGAGGCGATGCTTAAGGCTCAGGTGAGCGTTGCCCGCTGGGCTGACGTGTGCCCGGCGGCGTTAAAAGCTCCTCCGGGCCTGTGTCATGCGTATCGGCGCGGGTTCTCGACTCCCCACCTATTTCTCAGAGCCGAAACGCGCTTCCGCAAGCAGGTGCGCGGCTCTTGCGGTTTCGCAGTAAGGACGACTCCCGTTGAGCTCACAGGTTTTTGCAATGTTTTTCGCAGGTTTCGGCGGCTTCGGTTCGCTGGGCGGCCTGCCGTTCATCTTCCTGGCGATGGTCGCCATGTACTTCCTGATGGTGGTGCCGAACCAGCGCAAGCAAAAGCAGTGGCAGAGCATGCTGGGGCAGCTGAAGACGGGCGACCGCGTGACTACCACCGGCGGAGTTCGCGGAACCGTGGTTGTGGTGAAGGACGACGTGGTCATTGTGAGGACGCAGCCGGACGGCGTGAAGCTGGAGTTTGCGAAGGCGGCGATCTCAGCTGTGACGACCGATGACGACACGGCCAAGACGTAGTTAGCGGCGTGTGCTAGACGCCGTGGTGATCGAAATACAGAATCCTCCGCTCCGCTGCGGAATGACAACAAACGTACGGGACAACAAAGAGCGGCTGAGCAGCGAAACGCGCGACGGGAAGGTTTGAAGAGAAGGCAATGGGCAAGAATCTGACGGGCAAGATCGGTTTCATCGTCGCCATCCTGGTGATCTTCGGGATGGACGTGCAGGTAGGCGAGATCGCCCTGCCGCAGCGCCACGAGATGGCCGCGCGCTCCGAGATACGGTTCGATCGTCCTCACGGGCCGACCCTGTCGACTGATGAGGAACCGCAACGGTGCCTCCTGGCCCGCGTGTAGCGCTCGAGTCTCGAGCTGCAGGTCGTAGCCGTCTGTGCGGGCGGATAGCGACGGCGCCGGCAGATCGACGGGCTGGAAGTTGCCCGGCGCGATCAGGTCGGCGGCGAGTACGT
>CAXSHQ010000467.1:0-3150 GCA_964236875.1 uncultured Acidobacteriaceae bacterium
TCACCCTCGCGCTGGTTGTGCTGCTCAACCGCGTCGCGTTCCCGCAGCACGCTGTGGTGCAAGCCCGCTGGCTGCTGATCGTCATCCTTGCGCTCTGCGCCGCTCTCGCTCTCGCCTGGCCTGTCGTTCGTCTTTCCCGCGCCCGCGCCGTGCGCCGCGCGGAGACGCTCCATCCTGAGCTCGAGCAGCGCCTCACCACGTTCCACGAGGGCGTGCAAGCGCGTCCCGGCAACGACGCCGGCTCGTTCGCAGACTCCTTCCGCGAGCTGCTGGCCGCCGATACCCTGCAGCGCACTTCGCAATCGGCGCCGCCCTCGTCGCTGGCACCCGCGCCGTATCTCCTCGCGCTCACCGGCGCGGGCCTCGCCTGCCTGGGCGTGCTCATCTGGCTCGTCTCGGCCGGCCCTGGGTATGTCGGCTATGGTGCTTCCCTGCTCTGGAAGGGAGCCAAGCCGCAGGTCGCGCCGCTCTACGCGCTGGCAGTTACGCCGGGCGACGTCGCCGTGCGCCGCAACAGCGACCAGCTCATCGCCGCGCAGCTCACCGGCCTCCGTCCGGACAAGGTTCAGCTCTTTGCCCGCTACGGCAAGAACAAGGAGGCCAACGCCGCCTGGGAGCCCGTGGTCATGCAGCCGCAGCCCGAGTCCGCGGGCGCCTACCAGTTCCTCTTTGCCGGCCTTCCTGAAGATGTCGAGTACTACGTCGCCGCCGGCCCGCTGGTCTCGCCGCATTACCGGGTCCGTGTCGTCGACCTCCCTTCGGTCAAGGGCATTCAGGTCACCTACCACTACCCCCGATGGACGGGCATGAAGCCCGTCACCGAGGAGCACACCGGCGACCTCCGCGCCATCGAAGGCACCGACGCAGCCATCGAGGTCGAGACCGACCGTCCGCTCAAGGACGGCCAGCTCACGCTTGATGGCGGCAAGTCCATTCATCTCACACCGGGCGAGGGCAACCACTACCGCGGCACGGTCCACATGGAGAAGGACGGCGCCTACCATCTCGCCGCCATCGACTCCGGCCAGTCCGTGCGGCTGTCCGAGGATTACTTCATCGCTACGGACAAGGCCACGCCGCCTACCGTGGCTCTCGACCGCCCGGGCCGCGATTACCGCGCCAGCCCGATCGAAGAAGTTACGGTGGGCGTCAAGGCCGACGCGGCTTTCGGTCTCCACGACCTCCACCTCCACTACTCGGTGAATGGCGGCCCCGACCGCGACGTCAGCCTGCTCAAGTCCGCGGGGGCGAAGAACGCCGACGGCTCCTTTACGCTGCGCCTGGAAGATTACAAGCTCATTCCTGGCGACCTCGTCAGCCTCTACGCCACCGCCAAAGATGGTCACGCCGAAGCCCGCACCGATATCACGTTCATCCAGGCCGATCCTTTCGAGCGCGAGTTCTCGCAGTCGCAGCAAAGCGGCGGAGGTGGGGGTGGTGGCGGCGGCGGAGGACAGAACGGCCAGACCGAGATTTCCAAGCGCGAAAAAGAGCTGATCGCCCAGACATGGAAGCAGGCGAACGACAAGAACGCCACGGCCAAGGATGCCGCCACGCAAGGCCAGTTCCTTGCCGACGCGCAAAGCAAGCTCCGCGATCAGGTTCTCGCGCTTTCCGCCCGCATGCAAAGCCGTGACCTTTCGCAGGCCAACGAGGAGTTCACCGGCTTCGAGAAGGACATGCAAACCGCGGCCGCGGCCATGGCCCCCTCGGCCGACAAGCTCAAGTCCACGGCCTGGAAAGACGCCCTCCCGCTTGAGCAGAAAGCCCTGCAGTCACTCCTCCGCGCCGAAGCCACCTTCCGCCAGATCCAGGTCGCCTTCGGGCAGCAGGGCGGCGGTGGTGGGGGTGGTGGCGGCAATAGCGCCGGGCGCGATCTCGCCAGCCTCTTCGACCTGGAGCTCGACACCGCCAAGAACCAGTACGAGACCGCGCAAACTGCGTCGCCCGCTGAGCAGCACGCGAAGGAAGTGGAAGACGCGCTCGCCAAGCTCGACGCCCTGGCCAAGCGCCAGCAGGAGCTCGCGGACGCGCGGCCCAACCCGCAGCAAACCTTCCAACAGCGCTGGCAGCAGGAGATGCTCCGTCGCGAAGCCGAACAGCTCCAGCGCCAGATGGAGCAGCTTGCGCAGAACAAGGAACAGCAGGGGCAACAGAGCTCTCAGCCGAACGGCCAGCAGGGTCAACAAGGCGGTCAGCAGAATGGCCAACAAGGCCAGCAGGGCGGCCAACAGTCCGGGCAGCAGGCCGGCAATCGTTCTTCTGGCGGGCAATCCGGCTCATCCTCCAGTTCCCAGGCTGGGTCTTCTGCCGGCGGGCAGCAGCAGGCTTCATCCAAAACAGGCTCTACGCAAGCTGGATCGCCAAGCAGCAGTTCGCGGGAACAGGCCGGCAGCCGTGCTGGCCGCCAGTCCGCGAGCAACGGCTCTGACCCACGCATTTCTCAGGCGCTCAGCCGCCTGCGCGCGGCTGGCGATGCCATGAAGCGCAACGCTGGCGCTCCCGGCACCGACGCGGCACGCCAAGCTGCCGACCGCCTCCGCGAAGCGACCGACGCTCTCGCGAGCACACAGCACCAGCTCGCCTCCGGCAAGCTCGACGGGCTTTCCCGCGAGGCCGACCGGCTTGCGGAGGAGGAGCGCGCCCAGGCCAACCGCATCGACAAGCTCGCCAGCCGCCAGTCGAGCTACACCGCCGATGCGGTCGACATGGCCGCCCGGGCACGCGAGCGCAACAGTCTCGCCGCGGAACGCCAGCAGCTCTCCAACGACCTTTCCGCGCTGGGCAAGAACCTGCGCGACTCCGCCCGCGCGCTCGCGCCGAACCAGCCCGCAACCGCCAAGAAGCTCCGCGACACGCTCACGGAGATGGACGCGACCGACCTCGACAACCACGTCCAGCGCACCGCCGACTGGCTGCGTCGCGGCATCAACCCGAACGCCAACGGCACCGAGGCCGAGATCGCCCAGGGTCTTCAAAAACTCGACCAGCAGTTGCGGCAGGCAGAGCAGGGGATGGGCCAGTCCGGCGGAGAAGCCGGCCAGCGGACAGCCGCCAACGCAGGTACGCGCGGCAAAGGCCAGGGATCCAGCCCCGGCGACCAGGTGGCCGCACTGAATCAGGTGGAGCGCCTCCGTAGCCAGCTCGAGG
>CAXSHQ010000468.1:0-3137 GCA_964236875.1 uncultured Acidobacteriaceae bacterium
TGCCGCGGACCGCAATTCCGAACGGCTGACGCGGTTGCAGCGCGTGCCCACCGATGAGCTTGGATTTGCGGTGCAGGCGGGGCATGCGTTCGCGCGTGCGGTTACGGGTGCGCTGGGGGTGGATGCGCGCGATATCCGCGCGACGGATGCGGAAGGAAGCGTGGCAACCACAGGTAGCACGAGCACCACGAGCACCACGAGCATCAGCGCGCGCCAGCGTGAGGTGGGCGGCTTCGCGGATGTTGAGTGGCAGCCGCGGCGCTGGACGGTTGCGGGTTCGGTGCGGGTGGATAGCTTTCGCACTTTTGACGCGCGGCAGGCGATGACGGGCGTAGCGGGCAGCGTGACTTTGCCGAGCACCACGGAGTTGGTTTCGAACCCGCACGTCGGCGTGACGCGTGACCTGGGACATGGGCTTTCGCTGAGCGCGAATGCATTCCGCGCGTTTCGCGGGCCCACGCTGAACGAGCTGTATCGCACGGGGCAAGTGGGCCAGCAGACGACACTTGCGAACAACAACCTGTTGAGCGAGCGGGCGACCGGTTTCGCCTTCGGAGGTGCACAGAGTGCGCGGCATGTATCGGTGCGCGCGGAGTACTTCTGGACGGAGGTGAACCGGCCGGTGTCGGCGGTGCTGCTGAGCCAGACGGCGACCGGCACGCAGACGCTGCAGCGCGAGAACCTGGGGCAGATACGGTCGCGCGGGCTGACGCTGGAGGCGCGCGCCGAGCTTGCGCACCATGCCGATGTGGCGCTGAGCTACCAGCTGGCGTTTTCGACGGTGACGGCGTTTCGCACGAACTCGGCAACGCAGAAGAACCTGACGGGCAAGTGGATTCCGCAGGTGCCGCGCGAGTCGCTGACCGCAACGTTGAACTATGCGCCGCGCGTGCTCGCGCTGCATGCCTTCGCAACCTACACCGGGCAGCAGTTCGATGATGCCGAGAACCAGTATGTGCTGCATCCGTTTGCGCGCTTCGATCTGTCTGCCGACAGATCGCTGACGCATGGGGTGAGCGTGTTTGCGAGTGTGCAGAACCTGCTGGACCGCGCGATCGATGCGGGGCGAACGCCGTTGTTGACGCTGGCTTCGCCGCGGCTGGTGCAGGCGGGGTTGCGCTACAGCTTTGCGCGGTGAGGGCCAAAAGGAGCGCTGCGCTGGGCGGACGTCCACATGGGCAGGGAAGCGCACGATGCTACCCTCGAAAGAACGGATACATTTAAGGGGACTTCGACGTGAAAGCCGAGCCCGACATCACGAACGAGCCGAGTCAAGAACCGATTTATGACCCGGTGAAGTCGTACGAAGAGAACTTCGAGCGTGGACCGTTTGGGCTGTTCGCGAGCGGTGAAGTCTTTGAGCAGGACGCAGCGCCGGCGGAGCACTTCCTCGGCATGCCGGTGCATTTGCCGTTCGGGATTCCGGCGGGTCCGCTGCTGAACAGCCGGTTTGTAAATGCGGCGCTGGATGCGGGCTTCGATCTGCCTGTCTACAAGACGGTGCGCACGCGCAGGTACGCGTCGCATGCGTGGCCGAACGTGTTGCCGGTGGCGCATGAGGGCGATCTGCCCGCCGATGCACGCACGCTGACCACGCGCGGGGAGTACAGCGGCTCGCTCTCGATCACGAACTCCTTCGGTGTGCCGTCGTTTGAGCCGGAGTTTTGGCAGGCAGACATTGCCGCGTGCGTGGCGCATGCGCGTGAAGGGCAGCTGCCAATCGCGAGCTTTCAGGGAACGAAGCCGGAGCACGGCGGCTTTGAGGAGTACATCGGCGACTTTGCGCTGGGAGCGCGCTTGCTGCGCGAAACGGGCATTCGCGCGGTGGAGGTGAACCTGAGCTGTCCGAACGAGGGCACGTCGAACCTGCTGTGCTTCGATGCGCATACGTCCGGCATGGTGATGGAAGCGGTGCGCGGCGAGCTGGGAGATGATGTACGCCTGCTGGCGAAGATTTCATACTTTGCGGACGATGCCCGGCTGCGTGGTCTGCTGGCGGCCATTGGTGGGGTGGTGGATGGCATTTCGGCGATCAACACGATTGCCGCCGACATTGTGGATGCGGAAGGCAAGCAGGCGCTGCCGGGGGAAGGCAGGCTGCGCAGTGGGGTTTGCGGGCGAGCGATCCGATGGGCGGGGCTGGAGATGACGCAGCGGCTGGCGCAGTTGCGCGAAGACCTTCGGCAGCATTTTGCGATCATAGGCGTGGGCGGTGTGTGCAACGCGGACGACTACCGGGCGTACCGGCGAGCGGGCGCGGATGCGGTGATGGCGGCGACTTCGGTGATGTGGAACCCGCGGCTGGCGCAGCAGATGAAGGCCGCGCCTTACAACGTGAGCGATGAACCGGCGATGGCCATGGGGCTGCGCGGTGAGTGAGGTCCGAAGTGAATCGACGGCGCGCGCGGTGGCCGAAGCCATGCTCGCGATCGGCGCGGTGAGCTTTGTGCCGAACGCGCCGGTTACGTTCAAGTCCGGGATCGTGTCGCCGGTGTACTGCGATGGACGGAAACTACCTTTTGCGCCCGCGGCCTGGCATACGGTGATCGCCGGCTTTGAGCAGCTGATTACGAATCAGCAGGTCGAGTTCGATGTGCTGGGTGGGATCGAGACGGCGGGCATTCCTCATAGCGCGGCGCTTTCGTTTGCGATGAACCGGCCGTCGATTTTCATCCGCAAGGCAGCCAAGGAGCATGGCCTGAAGCGGCGCGTGGAAGGCGGCGACGTGTCGGGAAAGCGTGTGCTGCTGGTCGAGGACGTCGTAACCACGGGTGGCAGCAGCCTGAGCGGGGTGGAAGCGCTGCGCAGCGAAGGCGCAGTGGTGGAGGATTGCCTGGCGATTCTGCGCTATGACTTCGCGAATGCGAAGGGAAGGTTTGCGGAGGCGGGTGTGCGGCTGCATACGATGACGACGTTTGAAGACCTGCTGCTTTGCGCGGCCGAGACGAACAGGCTGGACGCGGAGGATGTGGCTACGCTGCAGGAGTGGCTCGCTGACCCGCAGGGCTGGGGCGGGCGTAGTGGGGCCGGGAGTGCTGCATGAGCGCTGTTTCGCCGGTGATCGCGAAGTACAACGCGCGTGCCGCGAAGATCGGCTCGCTGGGGTGCGTGGGGCTGGACCACGAAGCTGGGCGGGG
>CAXSHQ010000469.1:0-3134 GCA_964236875.1 uncultured Acidobacteriaceae bacterium
TGGATAAGGTACAGCAGGTTGTGGATGGCTTCCAGCGGATTGTTGATCTCGTGCGAGACCACGACCGACATCTTGCTCCAGTCCTCGAGCTTCTGCGCGGCCAGGAGGCTGTCGAGCATCTTGGCTTTTTCGCCCTCGGTGGAAGTCAGGCGGTCGGCGTAATCGTTAATGCTGAAGCCGATAGTGGCCGCTCGCCGTGAAAGCATGAAGGCCACACAGGCCGAAAGCACGGCCGTAACGATGTTGGCGTCAGCGTCCACCCAGAAGACCGGGACCCAGGTGGTCACGACCTCCATGAGATGGGTTGACCCGCAGGCCACGATGAATAAGGCGAACCCAACGACGAAATAGGCCCAGTCGCGGGCGATCACGCGGCGGGTGCGCCGGACCAGGTAAAACAGCGTGAGGCAGATGCTGAGGTAGCTCAGAAAGGTGATGGCGTTGGTCACCACCATGGTCCACACCAGACGCGGGTCGTCGCGCCAGCAGACAGCATGGGGCATCAGCGTGGGGTGTATCGCCATCTCGTGCAGGAACTCCGCTCGTTTTTAGGATGCCGCCCGCCCGCCCCGCGTGAGCCGGGCGTGTGGCAGACAACACCGGGTGTGCCTTCCCGGGCACGAACCCAGCAGGATTCAACCCGGAACCGCAGCCGGATGCGGTACTTTCGTAACGACACAGCAAAGGACACCGCGTATGCCCCCCACCGTACTCCCAGACCCCTGGACCCGCCGCCGCTTTGTGCAGACCGCCGCTACCGCTGCAGCCGCCTTGAGCGGCACTCCCAAACTTTGGGCCGCCCCGGCCCCGGCTGCGGCGGTGCCACCCGCGTTTCCGGACGCCCGGCCCATCTGGCGCGCGCTGTGGGAGGCCGCGCACGCGACCCTCGCGGGCAACATCCAGACCGTGCCGAAGTTCGACCAGCCCGTGCTGCTGGAAGGCGCGGTGTACGCGGGCGTGTGGCAGGAGTGCGGCCCACTGGAAGGCCTGGTGTACGCGTCGCTGGACTGGGGCGTACAACCTAGGGCGGCGAAGGGGCCGGCGCCGGCCTGGAAGGCGGCGGCGATCGCGAACCACATGGCGTTCTTTGCGCTGCAGAAAGAAGACGGGCAGCTTCCGGCCAGCGTGAAGAAAAGCGAGGTGGGCTACGGGCAAATCCAGATGGTGGTGCCCATCGCGGCCACGGCGCTGGAGATCGCGCAGCTGACCGGCGACCACGCGTTTCTGAAGACCGCCTATGAAGCGTGCGGCCGCTGGGATGCGTGGCTGCGGCGCTACCGCGACACGCGCGGTACGGGGCTGGTGGAAGGCTTCTGCACCTACGACACGGGCATGGACAACTCGCCGCGCTGGAAGGGCGTGCCCAACCGCTGCCCGGATGCGGACGCGCGCAAGGGTCCGTCGCAGGCGGGCATGCCGCGGCTTTGCCCGGATCTTTCGGCGACGGTGTACGGCGGCCGCGTGGCGCTGGCGAAAATGGCGGATGCACTTGGCCGTAAGCCCGATGCGGCGCGCTGGCGCGATGACGCCGAGCGGCTGCGCCGCCGCATCCTGGATAAGCTGTGGTGCGAGGAAGACGCGAGCTTCTACGATCTCGACGCCGAGGGCGAGTTCGTGCGGGTGCGCTCGGTCGTGAACTGCCGCGTGCTTGGCGAGCATGTGCTGCAGCTTGAAACGGCGCGCGACCGCCATATCTTCGACAGGTTGTGGGAGCGCCAGCTTTCCAATCCGAAGGCGTTCTGGTCGGCGTACCCGTTTCCGTCCAGCGCGCTGGACGACCCGACGTTTGTACGGCCCATCCCTCGCAACAGCTGGGGCGGCGCGGCGCAGGCCTTGACGGCCCTGCGGACGCCGCGCTGGATGCCGCACTACGGCAAGGCCGCGGAACACCGCGTATTGATGGCGGCCTGGATGAAGGCCTTCGCACACGCCGGCGAGCAGGCGCAGAGCAAGGGCGAGCCGCTGGCCAATGCGTTCCGGCAGCAGATGGACCCGCTCACCGGCGAGTTCACTACCGCCGACCCCGGCGGCTACTCACCGGCGGCGCTGGTGTACCTGGACTTCGCGCGGCGGCTGGCGGGGCGTGCCTGAAGCGGGCCTGTACCCGGTGTAGGATTACGACGATCTTTCTACTTCCAACGCGGGCGCTCCTCAGGGGACCCGTTCCGGCACGAGGTGATCGCTATGAGGTTCGACTCCTACCTGCACTTCCGCGGCAACTGCGCCGAAGCGTTCCGCTTTTACGAGCAGTTGTTTGGCGGCACTGGGTTGTTCATGATGACCTGGGGCGAGTCTCCCATGGCCGACCAGGCGCCCGACAGGAAAGACCAGATCATGCACGCGCACATGATGGTCGGCTCCAACCACCTGATGGGCGCGGATGCCGGACCGATGTACAGGAAGCCGGAAGGGTTCCGCGTGGCCATAGAAGTGGACTCCGACGCGGAAGCCGAGCGCCTGTTTGCCGCGCTGCGCGAAGGCGGCGAGGTGTTCATGGACCTGGCAGAAACCTTCTGGGCGCACCGCTTCGGCCTGCTGACCGACCGCTTCGGCATCCCGTGGATGATTAACCACTCCAGGCCCATGCCCGCGCAGTAGAGGCTAAAGTTTGGAATCCAGGTACGTTTCCACCTTCTCGATGGAGTCGAACTTGCGCGCCGAAAGGTCGGAGTCCGGCACGCTGATGGAAAACTCCTTCTCCAGGCCGCTGACGAAGTCAGGCAGCGAGAAGGAATCGAGCAGGCCCGAGCTGAAGAGGCTCTCGTCCGGCTCGGGGTTGACGTCTTCGCCTGCCACCGCGTGCAGCACTTTCAGGATGCCGGGGCGTGTGTCCATGGTGATCTCCTTGATTTCATCGGTCGTGTGGGTGGAACGAAAGCTTACTGCGGCGGGGTCTGTGTAGGCGCGGTGGGCGGCAAGCCCTGCGGTCGCGGCGGCGGTATGTAGGTTTGCTGCTGCTGCGGTACAGACGGGCTTGGGTTGGGCGCGTAGGTCGGTGAGCTCGGAGACCGATCCGGATATGTATTCGGAGACGTAGTCGTCGGGTAGCCGCTCGGCGCCTGGAGCTGTGCAGGCGCGGCGTTTGACCCAGAGGCGGGCACAGACTCGGGCGAGGGCGCGGTGGCCACGCTGGT
>CAXSHQ010000470.1:0-1753 GCA_964236875.1 uncultured Acidobacteriaceae bacterium
GCGCGCAAGAAGCCGGCCATTGTGTCCGGCGCGATGGCCGAGTTCTCCAAGCCGCGCTACGGCGTCGACGTGCTCAAGGTGGAAGTGCCCATCGTGATGGAGTTCGTCGAAGGCACCAAAGCCTACAAGGGCGAAAAGGCCTACACGCGCGACCAGGCCCTGCAGCACTTCCGTGACGCCGCCGCGACCACGGAGCTTCCGTTCATCTACCTTTCGGCAGGTGTGTCGAACCCGGTGTTCATCGAAACGCTGGAACTCGCGGCTCAATCCGGCGTGGCATTCAACGGCGTGCTCTGCGGCCGCGCCACCTGGAAGGACGGCATCGAGGTCTACGGCAAGCAAGGCGCACAAGCCTTCCGCGAGTGGCTGAACACGCAGGGCGTGGAGAACATCCAGAACGTGAACAAGGCGCTGGAAGCCGCGACACCGTGGAAGGGCAAGGTCGAAGCGGCCTAGTTCGCGTGGAAGTGCGCTCGCCGCGACATAGCTTCGCTGTTCGTTCCACGCCGGATGGAGTATTGCCATGGCCGATAGCAGGGTCCAGATCAGTCCCACGGTGACACTTGTTCTGCGCCGCACGAACGTCTACGAAAAGCCGCCTACCAGCCTCCAATCGGTGGAGCAGGCGCTCTCCACGGCCAAGGGCAACGCCACATTGATGGCGCAGTTGGCCAGGGCTCTGCCGGCCTCTCCGAGTCCCCGGTCTGAAGACGCTGTGCTGCACGACGTAGCGACGGAAGTGCTCCACGGCGGGTTCGTGCTTCGCATTCAAGGCGCCGGTTGCGATGACGGCAAGAACAAGCGCAGCCGCTTCTTCGAGCAGCTGCCGCAGATCTACGCGCTTGCTGACAAGCTGAACGTGCCGAGAGACTACCTGGTGGGTCTTGCTTCCTATGAAAGCGGCTGGCTGGATGACCACAACTTCGCGCTCAACAATCTGTGGGGCCTGACGCAGGCGGGCGGCAACAACATCCAGTTCTCCGGCCCGGCTGGCAACCCGCAGCCGTCGACGGATTATTGGGAAAAGAAGGTCGGTCCGTTCGTGCAGGGAACGACCACTGTGAAGGACTTCTTCGCCGGGCTGAAGAAGGAAGGCTACAACTCCGCGAATCCCAACTACTTCAATCTCGACCCGCGCAAGGGCGACCTTGCCAACCGGATCGCCAACATCGGCAAGTGGAAGGCGAAATGCGGCTTCTCCTAGCATCTTTCCGAGTGGCTTCGGCAGCAGTTCTGTTCGCTGTGACCGGCACGGCTCAGGTGCAGGTAGCGTCTTCGGACAAGCCGCTCTATGTGAACGGCGAGTATGGCTTCAGCGTGCGCATCCCACCCAGCCTGACCTATGAGAAAACTGTGCCGCCCAACCCGGACCACGGCTTCTCCATAGCCCTGCCTCGCCAGGAGAAGCTCTGGGTAGACGCCTCAGCGACCGAAGACGCCTCCGTGGCGCACGAAGCGCACCGCGTGGAAGCGGGTTGCCGTTTGCGAGCGAAGAAGCCCATGCTGCTGAGTGGGCGCAAAGCCACTGTCCTCCAGGTCTCCTGCCCTGCGACGGCCTACGACGTGGCGTACGAAGAGCGTGTTCTGCTGGCTGACGTTCTGATGCCTCACCGCTCGCCGATTCTGTACCAGGTCGGCCTCCGAACGGACAAGGGCAGAAACAGCGCGGCGGCGACCAGGCTCTTCGAGCAACTGATCGCCGGCTTTCGCTTCAGCCCCGCTCACTGATTCGAGCAGCCGCCTGCTACGTTCG
>CAXSHQ010000470.1:1763-3069 GCA_964236875.1 uncultured Acidobacteriaceae bacterium
GTTGCCGCGCGTGCAAGCCCGAAATCTTACTTCCGGCTGCCGCCGAAGCGGTAAAAGATGGATCCGGTAAGGTCCATCTCGTGCAGGTGGCTGCCGCTCTCGGTCAGGTACTCGTAGCGAAGCTCCGGACGAACCCCAAGATGCCCGTGGAAGAAGAAGTTCGCCCCCACGCCTGCGCCCACATAGCCGCCGTTCGCCGTCGCTGAGGCGCTGGCGGTCGCTCCGTTCTGAGTGACTGTGGCGCTGGCAGACTCATGCAGCCCGCCGAAATGTGCCGCGCCGAAAGGCTCCGCGTGCGCCTTGGCCGCAAAGGGGAAACGAACCACGCCACCGAAGTGATGCAGGTGGTCCGTGCCTGTCTGCGAGTACGAGTAGCCGGGCGCGCTGTAGTTCGTGTTGTACGAGTCGATCGGCGAGAACGCGTACTCGAAGCCCACCCCGATGTGGGCGCCAAAGTTGTACAGCGCGGACGCCTCAAACGTCCCCTTGGCGCGATTGGCGTTTCCGCTGCCGAAGTAGTCCGCCAAACCGCCGCCGGCGGAGACGTCGAAGCTGCTGGCCTGCGCGTGCGCGGAGAGGGCGAGAAACACAAACAACGGTGTTGCGAAGGCTTTGACGAGGGTGCTGCACTTCATTTCCGTAATACCTGCTTTTCTGGATATGCCTGCCGCTCCGTGGCTGACCACGCACGTGCGAATCCCCGCCATCAATGACGGCCGCGGGAGACTCACAGGGAGCGGCTTGCTATGCAGATATTGAAACATATCGTGATGCGAACGAACGCCGTCGCGCGCGTACTGAACCATGCACCACACGCCCTTAGTGTTTGTCGCGCTTGCGCTTCGTTTTCTTCGCTGCCTTCGGCTTCTCGCTTTTCGCTTTCCGCAGCGAACCCACACCGGTGTTCGCCTGCGGCTCGGTCCCGGGCAGCAGCGCAAACTGAAGCCTGCGCGCCTGCCTGTCGATGCGGTCCAGGAGGACCTCCACGCGCTGCCCCGCGTGAAAGCAGTGGCCCGTGCGCGCGCCGCAGATGGCGCGGTCGGTCTCGCGGAAGGCATAGTGATCGCCCACCAGCGAACCAAGCGGCACCATGCCTTCAACGAACAGCTCATCCAGCTCCACAAAGAAGCCGTACTTGGTCACGGAGAGGATGATCGCGCCGAAGTCGTCGCCGACCTTATCGGCCATGAAGCGCATCTTCTTCCACTCGATCAGTTCGCGCTCGGCATCCGCCGCCCGGCGCTCGGCCTGCGAGCTTTCCACGGCGATATCGTTCAGCTCGGTAGCGGAGAGCGGCTCGATAGCC
>CAXSHQ010000471.1:0-230 GCA_964236875.1 uncultured Acidobacteriaceae bacterium
ACGATGGCGAGGTGGTCGTTGCCCCAACGGATGGGACCGCCGCCGCCACCGCCTGGACCATAGCCGCCACGCGCCACGCGCATGGGCAGCTCGATGAGGGTTTGCCCCTGGCCGTCAAAGGGCGCGGCAAGCATCTTCACGCGGTCGCGGACGTCGGTCTTCATGCTGGGATCGCCATTGTCGGCTGCCTCCACCCAGATGAGCGTGGCCGGAGCATCGGCCCGCCATTC
>CAXSHQ010000471.1:272-3035 GCA_964236875.1 uncultured Acidobacteriaceae bacterium
GCGCGGGCCGGGCTGCACGGCATCGCGGTTGATGGGCAGGTTGTCGAGGACGGGCCGGTCGAGGAGCGTCTTGGCTGTGCCGCTCTTGGCTCCGGTTTGGAGCGGGACGACTTGCGGGAGAGTAGGAAAGCGCTCGGCCGGCACGGTGTAGCTGAAGGGACGGTGGAGGGAGCTGACCAGCGCGTACTCGCCGTTGGGCGCGACGGAAACGCGGTCGAGGAGGCCCTTGATGGGGAGGTCGTGCACGGCGCCTGTGAGCGGAATCACGGCGAGCTGAGAGCCGGCGTAGAACTCGAAGATGCGCTCGTCGTCGGGTGTGCTGCGCATGTCCTCGTAGGTAGGCGCGGGCGTTACCTTGCCGAGATTCTCCGAGACGTGCGGGCCGGTGGGTGTGTCGCTGGCGTTGGGCGCGAGGCCGCGACCCGCGGGTGTGATCTTGCAGAGCAGGGCGGTGGAGTCGGGCATCCACTCGCAAGGCGTGCGGCCCAGCACGGCGTTCAGGCGCACGGCGGGAACGCGATGGGCGCGGGCTGTTGCGGTGTCGACCAGCCAGAGCTCGAGGCCGGCACCGTTGGCGGCGGTTTCCTTCTCGGCCTTGGGAGCCTGCGCGCGGGCCTGCTCGCTCCTGTCGGTACGCTGGACGAAGGCGATGTGCTTGCTATCGGGCGACCACAGGGCGTCCGAGGCCTTCAGCTTGGCAGGGAGACCGGTTACGGCGCGGGCAGCGCCGCCTTCTACCGGCTGCAGGCTCATGGCCACGGAGTACTGGCCACGGCTGGGGCCGTTCGTGTCCGGGTTGAAACGGAGGCCGGCGAGGCGGAAGCGAGGGGCGGCGACGTCCGCGATGGTGGGGAACGTGGCGGGCTGCTCGACCAGCAGCAGCTTGCGGTCGGGCGAGATGCGCGCGACCGGCGTGAGCGGCGCGTTGAGGAGGTTTTCGATGGGCGCGGGCGGCTTCTGGTAGGTGACGGCGGTCTGAGCGAGCGTGATACCGGCGGGGAAAAGGGACGCTGCTGCTACGGCGAGAACAACGCGCACTGTGCGCATGAGGGGCCTCCGCGAATAACCTAAGTTGTGCTGATGACTGCCTAGACGATGGCGGGCATGGAAAAGACGCGCACGACCTCCTTTGAAGCCGCACGCTTTAATGAAGCCGCACGCTTTCATTCCGCTGAGGTGATCTTTGTCACTACGTGAAAGAGCGTCACAGCGGTAACGTCGAGCTAGGCCCTACCTCGTATGTCAGCCCATTCTCCCGCGCATGCCGCGAACATCGCACTCCACGTTCTCGCAGGCAGTGCCGCGCTTCTGGCAGGGCTGGCCGCGATCGTAAGCCCAAAGGGAAGAGGGCTGCACACGAAGGCTGGACGGCTCTTTGTGTACTGCTATGCAGGGGTGATCGCAACCGCCGTCATTGGGCTGCTTGTGTTCAACTTCCGGTCGTTCCTCACCGTAGTGACGATCCTGAGCCTGTATGACGTGTTTGCAGGGTGGCGAGCGCTTCAGTTACGAGGCAAGCGGCCTCGCGCACTCGATTTGATCGTGAGCGTGATCGGCTTTATCGCTCCCTGGGTGTTTCTCTATCTGATGAAGCGGCTGCATCAGCCCTGGGCTCCGGCTCTTACGTGGTCCATCCTGGGCGGGCTGATCCTTGTGAGCGGGTACGATCTGTGCCGCGCGTTCCTGCCGGCGGCGTGGTTGCGGAGGACCTGGGTGCAGGAACATCTGGTGAAGATGATGGGCGGCTATATCGCAATTACGTCGGCGTTCGCGGGAACGGTGTTTCCGAGATATATGCCATGGGCCGCCATCATTCCTTCCGTGGCCGGGATCGCGGTGGAGGTTGGGTTTCTGATTGCCGGGCCGCGTGCGTGGAGGCCGGGGTGCAAGACACCCGTTTCCCCAGCCGTGCTGCAAGGCAGCGTTCGGGACTGAGCAGGTTTCCTCCGCCTCGATATTGCCACGCGGCCAGAGCGCCCGAAGGTGTCATGCGTTCGTTCTCCCGGAGTGGGAGAATGGAAGAGACATGATTGAGACGAACATCCCTGAAGCGTTGACGTTTGACGATGTGCTGCTGGTGCCGGCCTATAGCGATGTGGTGCCGACGCAGGTGAGCACGCAGACGCAGTTGACCAGGAACATCACGCTGGCGACGCCGCTGATGTCGGCGGCGATGGATACCGTGACCGAGTCGCGGCTGGCGATTGCGATGGCGCAGCAGGGCGGTCTGGGCGTGGTGCACCGCAATCTCACGATCGAGCAGCAGGCGGGCGAGATCGACAAGGTGAAGCGGTCGGAGTCGGGGATGATCGTGGACCCTGTCACCATCGAGCCGGAGCGGCCCATTTCCGATGCGCTGGAGGTGATGCGGCGCTACAAGATCTCCGGCGTGCCGGTGACGCGCAAGGGCAAGCTGGTGGGCATACTGACCAACCGCGATCTGCGCTTCGTGTCGCAAACGGATATTCCGATCGCCGATGTGATGACGAAGGATCACCTCATCACCGTGCCGGTAGGCACGACGCTGGAGCAGGCCGAAGACATTCTGCATCAGCACCGCGTGGAGAAGCTGCTGGTGGTGAACGATGCCTTCGAGCTGAAGGGGCTGATCACCGTCAAGGACATCCAGAAGAAGCTGAAATACCCGAACGCGAGCAAGGATGCGCAGGGACGGCTGCGGGTGGCGGGCGCGATCGGGGCGACGGGAGACTTCCTGGAACGCGCGGCGGAGGTCGTGGGTGTCGCTGAACGGCCGCTGCGCGT
>CAXSHQ010000472.1:0-3034 GCA_964236875.1 uncultured Acidobacteriaceae bacterium
CGCTTCACCGCCTGGCGGCCTTATGAGCACCGCGTGCTCGCAAGCGTGGATAGCCAGCTCGTACCGATCCCCATTAACCTCGACACAGTCAATCGTCTCTACAACCTCTCGCTCGACGCTGCCGGGCTGGAAGCCTTTCTCGCCGCGCGCCGGGTAGACAGACCGGTCATTCGCACCTCCGAGGACATCGTCGTCAGTCGCGTGGGACGCGAGCTGTACGAGAAGTTTTTCCGCAACTACACCACCAAGCAGTGGGGCCTCGATCCCTCGCAGCTCGATGCTGCTGTGGCCGGCCGCATTCCCGTCCGCTTTGATCGCGACGACCGCTACTTCTCCGACACCTACCAGGCCATGCCGCTGGAAGGCTATACACGCATGTTCGAGCGCATGCTCGACCACCCACGCATCACGGTCCGCACCGGGGTGGATTACGCCGACATTGCCCGCACGTACCCGGGCTCCCAACTCATCTTCACCGGCCCCATCGACGAGTTCTACAGCTTCCGCTTCGGTCCCCTGCCCTACCGCTCGCTCGAGTTCAAACACGAGACGCACGACTGCGAGCAGTTCCAGGCAGCCCCCGTCGTGAACTTCCCCAACGAGCACGCCTACACGCGCATCACCGAGTTCAAGTACCTGACCGGGCAGCAGCACGCCCGCACCAGCATCGTGTACGAGTACCCGCGTGCCGAAGGCGATCCGTACTATCCGGTGCCGCGGCCGGAGAACGCCGCGATCTACGCCAAGTACAAAGCGCTCGCCGAGCGGGATGACCGTGTCACCTTCTGCGGCCGCCTTGCGAACTACCGCTACTTCAACATGGATCAGGTCGTCGGTCAGGCCTTGGCGACCTTCCGTGATCTTGCGGCAACGGAAGCGTTGGCGCGGACAACGACCACCGTGACTCACGCGTCCTCCTCAACGGGCATTTCCACGCTCGCGGAGCTGGTATGAACGTGGCCCGCTACCAGCTATGAGCACCGGGACAAATAACCAGATGAGCACAACGATGGACGCGTCCGACGGCCGTTCCGGGGCCTATGATCTGCAACGCTTCCTGGACGCACAGGAGTCCACGATCGACCAGGTGCGCAGCGAGCTCGCCGCCGGCGAAAAGCGCTCTCACTGGATGTGGTTCATCTTCCCGCAGGTGCGCGGTCTCGGCAGCAGCTCGATGGCGCAGCGCTTCGCCATCGCCAACCTCCAGGAAGCCGCGGCATACCTTGAACACCCCGTGCTGGGCGCGCGTCTGCGCGAATGCACCTCGCTCGTGAACGCGGTTGGACACAGCGACGTATCGCAGATCTTCGGCTATCCGGACGACCTCAAGTTCCACTCGTCCATGACACTCTTCGCGGAGGCCGCGGCAGGCTTCGGCCCGGAAAACAGCGTCTTCGCCGCGGCGCTCACGAAGTTCTTCGCGGGCCGGCGTGACAGCGCGACCACGTCGCGCCTGCAGGGCCAACGCTGATCGCACCGCGCTGACGGAAAGCTTGGCTAGGCTCCTGCTTCGGGGTAAACTAGCCATGCGACGGAGAGTTGGCAGAGCCCGGTTGAATGCACCTGACTCGAAATCAGACATAGTCGCAAGGCTATCGGGGGTTCGAATCCCTCACTCTCCGCCATAAGATGAAGTATTTACAAGATGCCACCATGCCGCAGCGCTGGTGGCTTTTCATGCCGTGGCAGTTCTTGTGGCGCCTGCCCGGGACGAGAGCTCGGCTGGCATCGGTGCCGAGCTGAGCTTGCTGATTTCCGTCCTCCTGTGGCCGTACGATAGGTGCGAATACCCGGCTTCGCCCGGCAAACAGCTTCCGCAGGGCGTACCATCGCGGTGTGCTTGTGCCCCAGTCCGTTCGTGAATTCTTCCGCTGCAAAATCCTGCGGCCACTGCTGAAGCAGTTGCGCGGTGGGGTGACTCCGCGCCGCCTGGCGTGGAGCCTCGCCCTGGGGATTGTCATTGGGATCAACCCGTCTATCGGGATGACTACCCTGCTGGTGCTTGTGCTTGCCTGGGTACTCGGCCTCAGTAAAGTCGCCTCGCAGATTGGCGCTCATGCGATGGCGCCAATCCATCTGATCCTCTTCATCCCGTTCATCGAGCTCGGCGTTCATCTCTTCCACACCGGCCGTTTACCCATGAACCTGAAGCAGATTGAACATCTGGGCCACCATCCTCTGCGTTTGTTTCGAGAGATCTGGGTTTGGGAGTGGCATGCGCTGGTCGTGTGGGCCGTTGTGGCTGCTGTCGCCATGCCATTGCTCGCCAAGTACATTCGTCGTGGCCTGGTAGTGCTCATGCGCCGCCATCGAACGCTGGTGCATTCACGCCAGGCGTAAGCGATTGGGGCGGCTTTGGCCGCTCTCCGGCGGAGCCAATCAGAAGCGGGACGGTACCAGGTTTTTCAGATCGGGAAACTGACCCGAGATTTTTTGCTGCGTTCTCCCGACCACCTCATACGACACAAACGACAGCGGTGAACCCGGGTAGAGATGCTGGGCGTCCGATGACTTATCTGACGAGATTCGTTCGAAGTAAGGGAAGGATTGCCACACGGAGGTGATGCCAAACTCCGCGGGTTGCGTGTCGAGTGTTCCGATCCATGCCATTCCGGGATCTCCATCGTTGTCTGGCTGCGTCGTCGAATGGCTCCCCTTCGTGAAACGGGTCACCACCATCATCAGCGGCGGCTGACGCATCGGGTAGAGGCACGAAAGTCCACCCTCCCAGACACCCCCTGTTCTGCAAACCCCTCCACCCGGAATCGTAAGGCTCCCCTTTGGCAGCACCAGGCGGGTCACCTTGCCGGACTTCAACATCGTCAAGGCGAGCGACACATCCACCGATACGGCGTGTTCCCTTACTCGCTGATAGAAGGAGCGGGAGATCTTCAAAGACACCGAACCGTCCGTCTGGCCCGGCAGCCAGGTCAGGTACTGTCCCTGCCAGTGCGAGGTCCAGTGCTCATCGGTCGCGCCTGTCATCGCCACGCGGGCGTTATCTACCCTCACTGCGGTCTCAGGCGGTATCCCC
>CAXSHQ010000473.1:0-3022 GCA_964236875.1 uncultured Acidobacteriaceae bacterium
GGCCCAGGGAAAGACGGTGCGGGATGACGTGGCATGGGGGCCGCAGAGCTTCACGGCCCACGTGTGGAACTTCATGGGGCTGGGGCCGCTTACGTCGACGATCCGGTTCGCGGAAGGGCCGATTGCGTTCTCACCGGGGGCGCTTCGGGACCGCAAGACCGCCGCGGTCGAGGCTCGGCAGGCGGTGCTGGCCGTTGGGCCGAGAGTCGAGCCGGGGGCATTGCACAGTCGGGCACTGCCTAGCGCGCAAACGATATCATTCCGGCGATGAACGTGCATAAGATGGGCCTACGCAGGAACAGTCGGCTGCATCTTTTTCCGATTGAGGTACGAGCGACCGGCTTGGGCACTCTCGGTATCAGCGTCGGGGTAGTTGCGGTTCTCGGGTTCGCGGCTGCCCTGTGGGCGTGGCGGCGGGAGCGGCAGAAGTGCGTGGCTCTGGCCAGCCGCTTGCACGACGCGCTGCAGCAGCGCAGCGAGGATCAGAACGCGCTCAGCCGGCGCAAGGAACTGGACGGCATCAAGGATGAGTTCATCTCCACGGTGTCGCACGAACTGCGCACACCGCTGACCAGCATCCACGGAGCGCTGGGGTTGCTGGCGTCCGGAGTGGCCGGGCAGGTGGACGCAAAGGCGCAGAACCTGCTGCGCATCGCCAGCACCAACACGGACCGGCTCGTTCGGCTGATCAACGACATCCTCGATCTGCAGCGGATGGATTCCGGGCAGGCTCCTCTGCAGCTGCGGCCGTGCTCCCTGCCGGAGATGGTCGCGCAGGCGGCAGACACCATGCGTTCCATGGCAGAGGCCGCGGGTGTGCATCTCCATGTGGCGGCGGAGACGGAGGAAGCAGGGCTTGCTTTCGAGGGCGATCCCGACCGCGTGCAGCAGGTGCTTTGCAATCTACTTTCGAATGCGATCAAGTTTTCACCGCGCGGAGGCGGCGTTTACGTGGGGGGCTCCGCGCACGACGGCAGTCTGCTGCTGAGCGTGGAAGATCGTGGACGCGGGGTGCCGGTGGAGAAGCTGGAGAGCATTTTTCACCGCTTCGAGCAGGTGGAGGCGGCGGATTCGCGGCAGAAGGGCGGCACGGGTCTGGGGCTGGCGATCTGCCGGGCGATTGTGGCGCAGCATGGCGGCAGCGTCTGGGCCGAGCGCAACGACAGCGATGGGAGCGGGACGCCGGGGCTTACCGTGTGTGTCCGGCTGCCTCAGCTTGAGACCGGGGCGGCGGAAAGCACCACGAAGGTGGAAGCGGCAAGGGCCGCCTAGGCAAGTAGCATGAGAAGGGTATGAGACGGATACTGATCATCGACGATGAAGACGACATCCGCGAAGTGGCGGCGCTGTCGCTGGAGTCGGTTGCGGGTTGGGACGTGATGATGGCGAGCTCGGGCGCGGAAGGCATTCGCGAGGCGGTGAAGCAGCAGCCGGACGCCATCCTGATGGATGTGATGATGCCCGGCATGGACGGGCCGACGACGTTCCGGGAAATGCAGAAGACGCCGGAGATCGCGCACATTCCCGTGGTGCTGCTGACGGCCAAGGTGCAGGGTGTGGATCAACGGCGGTTCGCGGGACTGGGCGTTGCCGGTGTGCTGTTCAAGCCGTTCGACCCGCTGACGCTGGCCGAGCAGATGGCGCAGACGCTGGGCTGGAGCACGTAGCGTGACGGCGAGCCAGCAGGCGCGCACGGACGCTCAGGAAGCGACCAAAAAGCTGCTGGCCGGCTTGTGGGAGAAGAACCTGCCTGTGCTGCGCGAGCGGCTGGCGCTGCTCGAAGCGGCCGCGGACGCGGCGGACGCTGGAACGCTGACGGCGGAGCTGCAGCACGAAGCCGCTTCTACGGCGCACAAGCTGGCGGGATCGCTGGGGATGTTCGGACATCCCAAGGGGACCGAGCTGGCGCGGGTGCTGGAAGAGAGTTTTGAGGTGGAACGGGTGGCGAAGAAGTCTGGGCTTCCCGCGCAGGTGGCGGCGCTGCGGAGCGAACTGCGGGTGTAGTCCCCTTCCCTGTCCTTTTTCAGGCAAAGTTTCTGCGTAGAGACAGCTACCCGTGACGATGAAGCCGTCACGGATGGGGCACCCGAAGGATGGGCGGCCGCCGTAGCCTTTGCGAAGATTCTCGGCTCCTAGAAACCTCAGGAGCGTGGGTGCACTACATCGAGCTGGTGGGGTTGGAGGCGATGCTGGTGATCAGGCCGGTGAGGTCGTTCGCCAGGTTGAAGTGGAGGGTGAGGACCGACAGGCCATAGATCACCACCCCGGACAGCAGGTAGCTGAGCAGGTCGTTACGGGAACGGTAGGGCTGGTTGCGATACCTCATGCGGGGTTCTCCAGAACGCGGAACATGGGCTTATCGTGCCACGAGCTTCTCCCCGGTGCGAGGAGTTTTCGCTGCGGCGCTCCAACAGCTGTCACCTGAAGTGGTGCCCTCAGACTGGGACGCAGGGTTACCGATCACCAAAGTGCCTGCAAGAGCTTGTCGAGACCTCGGGTCGCTGGGACTGCCGTCGCGCGGAGCCCACCCTGACGCTAAAGCTGTCACGGATGGGGCACCCGGGAGAAGTGCCTGGTGAGTAGTGGTTAGTAGATGGAGTTAGATGTGGAGTCTCAACAGGTTGTTCCTTGTCAGTCCAGCGCGCGAGGCTGGTGTATTTCGGTTGAGGCTAGCATGAGGGCGGTGGACGTTATAGTCATGCAGCCAGAGGTCGAGCAGCTCGGTGCGCTGGGCTGAGGTTTGGTAAGTGCGTGCGTAGGCCCACTCGCGGAGGGCGGTCTGGATGAAGCGCTCCGCCTTGCCGTTGGTCTGTGGACGATAGGCGCGGGTGAAGCGCTGGCGTACGTGGAGCTTGTTCAACAGCATGCGGAAGCGGCCGTCGCGGTAGCAGGGGCCATTGTCGGTGAGCACGCCTCGGCAGGTGAAGCCGAAGCGGCTGAAGTAGGCCCGGGCCATGTGGAAGAAAAGCATGGCGGAGGTATGCTTCTGGTCCGGCAGGATGGCCGCGAAGCTGATGCGGGT
>CAXSHQ010000474.1:0-2709 GCA_964236875.1 uncultured Acidobacteriaceae bacterium
CACCATGGAGCGGAACTTAATCATGCCGAAGCGGCGCTTGTTGTGGCCGAAGCGCTGCTGTTTGAAGAAAACCGGGCCGGGGCTGTCGAGCTTGATGGCGATCGCAATAACAAGAAGAAGGGGCGAGAGGAGCAGCGTGCCGATACCGGCTACCGTCCAGTCGAAGAGGTTCTTGAGATAAAGGCGGTGGTCGTTGCGGACCATCTCCAGCGTGACTCGGGAGCCGTCTTCCACTTCGCGGTGCTTGGCGATTTCGGTGGTGAAGACGTCGAGTGAGTACTGGGTCTGCACGCCGGCGTGGCCGCACACCTTCACGATGTGCTCGATCTCGGTGAAGCAGCTCTTCACCGGCAGGGCGATCAGCACTTCGTCGATCGGCTGGCGCATGAGGATGGCTTCGAGGTCGAAGACGCTGCCCAGCACAGGCGCGAGCGTGGTGCACTCGGGCTGCGGCTTGGAGTCGATAAAGCCTTCCAGCGTGTACTTGTAGTCGCGGTCGGTGGGCAGTTCCAGCGCGAGCAGGCGGGCGCGCAGGCCGGTGCCGCAGATGAGGACGCTGCGGCGCGTGCGCAGCGCGGGGCGGATCCACTCGGCGTAGGCGTAGAGCGCCAGACGCTCCGCAAGCATAAGGACGGTGGTCAGCGCCCAGAAGCCGACCATGCTGCGCACCGTGTTGTGCCGGACATGGCGAAAGGCCATGACAGGCCACAGCAGAACAGCGCAGGAAAGGGTGGCCAGCGGAAGGCGCCACAGCGCGACGCGCAGCGTGGGTGTGAGCCGCGATTGGTAGATGCCGGCTACCCAGAACAGCGCGCGCCAGCAGCACAGCAGCGCGATCTCCAGGAAGAGGTTGCGCACGGAAACGCGCATGGCGAAGAAGGCCGTGGCATCGCTGCCGTCACGCAGAAACGTATGGACGACGAGAAGCAGCAGGCCGATGGAAAGTGCCAGGAGATCGAGCACGCGCAGCAGCGGCGAAGCCAGCATGGCGGATTCGCGGGCCTTGGCGCGGGCCTGGGCTCCAGCCACCACGCGGGCGGCCAGGGGACCGGTGCAGCTCTCGGCCGCCGTCAGAGGACGGGGACCAAGCTTTGCGACGGCCGCTTCAATTCGGGGAAAGCTATGGCTGACGGATGACATCCCGCTCCTGTGACTACCTTGGCGCCGCCGTCCGTGCCTTGCTTTGAACTGCTTGCCCATGACTCCGGTCGGTGTGGGCGATGCGATAGCCCCATCCTAAGGAGACGCGTTCGATCCTGAACGTGCAATGAACCTAAAGTGGTACTAAAAGGCCCGGAATTCACACGATTTCTTTTGGTAGAGGACGAGTTTTCCTAGGTGGCGAAGGAGATGCTTAATCAGGTTGGTACACTGCATGCACTGAAAGCGGTGCACGCGGTCCTTCCTCCGGCGATGACGAAGTACGAGCCCCCCAAGCTGCGACACACGCTGGCCGAAGCCGCCTTCCGGCGCCGGAGCACGCTGCTGCTAACGTTCTGCGTGGTGGGCGCACTGGTGCTGCTCCTCGTGGCGCTGCTGCCGCCGCAGTACCGCGCCAGCGCCAAGCTGCTGGTGCAGAACGTGCGTTCCACAGCGCCGTTGACCACCAGCCCCGTGGACCGCACGCTGCAAAGCGCGGAAGTGAGCCCGGCCGAGGTGAACAGCGAAGTCGACCTGCTGGGCAGCGTGGCCGTGGCCCGTCGCGCGCTGGGTCAAAATCCCGCTGCCGCCGAGAGCCAGAGCGACGAGACTGCGGTGAAGCAGCTGAAGCATCGGCTGACGGTGGAGGCGGTCCACCAGGCCAACAATATCGATATCGTGCTAACGGGCAAGTCGGCGGAAGGGGCTCGCCGGCAGCTGCGCGCGGTGTTGGAGGCATACTTCGAGGAGCGGGCCGCAGCGGCGCGCTCCGGCGGAGCGGCCGAGTTCTTCGACCGCCAGGTACAGCAAAAGAGCCGGGTGCTCGACGCAGACCAGAGCGCGCTGACGGCGTTTGAGATGCAGCACGGCATCGCCGACCTGCAGGACCAGAAGAAGCTGCAGGTGCAGCGCATCGGTGGCATTGAGGACCAGTTGCGGGCTACGCAAGCCTCGCTTGCTCAACAGCGGAGCAGGGTGGCGGCGGAGAAGAGCGAGCTGGCGAGAACCCCAGCGCGCACGCGAACGGTAGAGCGCTCGATCACGAACCAGTATTCGCAGGAACGGCTGAATACCTCGCTGGTGGATCTGCAGAACCAGAAGAGCGAGCTGCTCAAGCGGTATCCGCCGACCGACCGTCAGGTGACGGCGCTGAATGAGAAGATTGCGACCACGCAGAAAGCCATCGCCGATGCGCACAACGCGCCCGCCGGCGAGACCGCCACCGATGTGAACCCGGTGTGGGAGACCCTGAACGCAGCGGTAGCGACCTCCAGCGGCGAGTTGAGCGGGTTGGGCGCCCAGGCCGCGGAGCTGGAGCGCCAACGCAAGGATGCGCAGGCTCGCCTGAGTGAGCTGGAACACGCTGGAGCGCAAGGTGAGCCAGTCGCAGGCGGACTACACCGCCTATGCGACCAAGCGTGATGAGTCGCGCATCGCCGAGGCGCTGGACCGCGAGAAGATGTTCGATGTTTCGGTGGTGGAGCCGCCCACCGCGTCGCCGGAGTCGGTGCGTCCCAAAGGCCTGTACCTCGCAGCGGGGCTTGCGTTTGCGGCGCTGCTCGGGCTGCT
>CAXSHQ010000474.1:2741-2995 GCA_964236875.1 uncultured Acidobacteriaceae bacterium
CCATCTACCGCGATACGACGTCCGAGCACGTGTATACGCCCACGCAGTTAGATACGCAGATCGGCGCGCGCACGCTGGCGGTGTTTGCCGATGAGGACGAGGCCGAGCGCTACGGCGATTCGAACAAGGTGCAGTACCGGCGGTTGCTGTTCGCCATCCGCTCGGCACTGGGCCAGCCGGAGATGGGCGTTCCAGCGCCGGCGCGTGGAAGCTGTGTTGCGTTCACGTCGGCGGTCAAGGGGGAAGGCGTGTCG
>CAXSHQ010000475.1:0-2068 GCA_964236875.1 uncultured Acidobacteriaceae bacterium
GACAAGCCCACCGACACGTCGCTGTACCCGTATCACTACGGGCCCCCGGTGGTTTGCTTTTTGCTGGTGATCGCGCTGAGTTTTCTGCCCGGATGGACGACGGTGCTGCGCAATGCGGCGGCGGCGCTGGCGAGCCAGCCGGCGTATCTCCATACGGTGTACACGGGGCAGAACGTAGCGTTGACGCAGCCGGACTGGAGCGAGGCGTTGCCGAAGGCGGCACTGCACTCCGGGCTCGCGTTCCTGGCGGCGATTGCGCTGGCTTGTACGTCTGTGTTTCGCAACCGGCTGCGGCGCTGGCTGCGGCTGGGAGCGTTCCTGGAAGGCGGGTTGAAGCCGCTGCGCGCGATGCAGAGCGGGCACCCGGGCGACTATGTGGCGTGGCTGACGGTGGGGGTGGCTGTGTTCGGGTCGGCGGCGATGTTGCTGCTGCGAAGGTGAGCGGGACGGCCAGGCTGCATCTCAAATGAGAGAATCAGCAGACGCTGAAAGGAATGAATCACCATGTTTGGATCGGATAAGGAAACAACGACCGCTACGAGCACCGAAGCGACAGTCACCAAGGCGCAGCTTATCGAGCTGCTGAACCAAGATCTTGAGCGCGAGTACCAGGCGATCATCGGGTATGTGAACTACTCGCAGGTGCTCAAAGGCCCGGAGTATATGAACATTGCGGACGAGCTGAAGGTGCATGCCAAGGAAGAGCTGAAGCATGCGCTGACGATCAGCTACTGGGTAGACCTGCTGGGCGGCATGCCGGCGGTGACGCCGAAGGAAGTGAAGACCAGCGACAAGGCCACGGACATGCTGGAATTCGACCTGGAGAACGAGCGGGTCACCATCTCGCACTATCGGCGGCGGGTGAAGCAGGCGGACTCGCTTAATGAGTTTGCGTTGAGCGAGGACCTGCGGGAGATCCTGCGCGATGAGCAGGACCACCTGAACTCGCTGGCGACGGCGCTGGGACGGGATACGCCCGACCCGGGGATCGCGGATTAGGCGCTGTTTCCCTGAAATGCTGTAGCGCTCTAAGCGAAATACGGAGATCCTTCGCTTCGCTCAGGATGACACCTCTTGGAAGAGGTTCATGCACGTGGACGGGCGGCGACCCACCAGCCGATGAGAACGAGTTGGGCCAGCATGGCCAACTCGACATCGAAGGCAATGCTGCTGAAGGCTGGCTGTGTCCACGGTGCGACGAGGAACATGGCGAATAGCAGCAGCGCTGCTGCCGCGATCGTGAATGCCTGGCCGTAGCTTGTGCTGTGGCGGGCCTTGGGGAGCGGCTGGGCTGCGGCTTGAGCCGCTACCCGCGCGGCGAAGTCCGTGGGTATACGGATGTCGGGCTGGTGCTCCAGGGCGGCGGTCAGGTCCCGGTCGAGATCGATCTGGCGCTCGTCCATGCTGGTTTCCTTCAAGCTCATCGTGTGGCCGTCTTTCCAGCGTACTCCAGCTCACTTGATTGCGGCACGGCGGGAGTAACGCGCTTGCCCGTGTCGGTTTGCAGCAGCTCGCGGAGGCGAGTGCGGCCGCGGTGGAGATGGGTGCGCACGGTGTTGATGGGGAGGCCGAGCGCGGCGGCGACTCCTTCGTAGCTCAGCTCCTCCTGATGGTAGAGGACCAGGACGGCGCGTTCGCGCTCGGGCAGGGCAAGCAGCGCGTCGTCCACCGCGGATTGGAGCTCGTGGAGGCGGAGCCGCTGCTCCGGGGTGCGGGTGTGCTCGCCGGCGAAGAGGTCGGCGGCGAAGTTTTCCAGCGGCGCGGCGTCCGGGCCGGAGTCGTCGTGAAGATGGAGATCGGCGGTGTGCTCGCGCTCGCGGCGGCGGCGCTTCCACTCGTCCTGCGCGACGTTGACGGTGATGCGGTAAAGGTAGGTGGAGAGCGCGGCATCGCCACGAAACTCGGGCAGGGCGCGGTAGAGGCGCAGGAAGACTTCCTGGGCGAGGTCTTCGACATGCGGCCCGGAGCCGGACAGGCGGGTGAGGGTGCGGAAGACGGCGCGCTGGTGCTCGCGCACGAGCGCGGCGAATGCTTCCGGCGATGTGAGGTCTGGGCGCACGGACGATTG
>CAXSHQ010000475.1:2078-2388 GCA_964236875.1 uncultured Acidobacteriaceae bacterium
CAGAGGGGGCAAAAGTTTCAGGCGCGCGGCTGAAACTTCACAAGCGCGGGGCAGTCCAAGCCGGGCAAGTTCATATGACCGCGTCCATGAGGCCGCCGGTCCCCCTGAGGAGATTTCCATGTTTGAGTTTGCGCTGAATGACCGCGGTATCAGCGACCTGTTCTATAGCCCTTTCATCATTCCCGTGGCAGGCTGCCTTACCGGGCTCGGCATTGTGCTGGGGGGGATTTATTCGGGCATCCGCACACGCGAGATGCAAAGCCGCGAGCGGCTGGCGCTGATCGCGGCCGGACAGCAGGTTCCGCCGTCG
>CAXSHQ010000475.1:2398-2990 GCA_964236875.1 uncultured Acidobacteriaceae bacterium
TGGAGGAGATTGCGATGACACACGGCGCGAGCGCGAGGACAGTTCGGCGCAGCGACGGCCGTGGCGCGCGCCGGGCGGGCATTGTGCTGGTGTCTACGGCCATTGGGATTATGGCTTTCTTTATGGCGCTGGCCGCGATCGTGCAAACGCGTGGGGTTCTTTGCGGGGCTGCCGTGGGGTTGATCCCTCTGCTGATGGGTGTGGGGTTTCTGGTGGATGCGAGGATCAACGCTCGCGAGGCGGCGGAGATGGATGCGGCCGGTGGGGTGGGTGGGTTCCCGGCGAACTGACCGTTCAGCAGCTCTCCAGAAGGTGTCGTCGCGCTACGAGCAAAAAGCAGATCCTCCCGCTTCGCGGAAGGATGACAAACAAGAACGCGGAAGGTTGACACGAGAACGCGAAAGTATGACAGCCAAGACAAGCCTCTGAAAACTGCTGAACGGGAACATCGCGGGCGGAGGCGGTGTCTACAGGGGTGGAGTGCTCGCCCTTGCACCGTCGCCAGTTCCTCGCGGGTCTTCTTGCTGTGCCGGTGGCACGTGCCGCATGGGCTGCGCCGGCAGCCGGCGCGGATAAGCTGGTAGCTGCGGCG
>CAXSHQ010000476.1:0-2979 GCA_964236875.1 uncultured Acidobacteriaceae bacterium
ATTCGCTGCCGGTAAGCCAGGCGCTGACGGCTGAGGAGCAGGCGCAGGACCAGTACATCAGCGCGCTGTATCAGCACAACGTAGCGAAGCTTTCGCTGGCGCGGGCGTTGGGCATGGCTTCCAGCAATTACAAGGATTATTTGGCTAGCAACAACGGAGGAAAGTAACGGTGGCTGATCCGAAGCAAACACAGCAAGGTGCGGTGCCGGCAGACGGGCAGACCGCGCAGATTAGCGGAACGGTGCGGATCGAGCCGCAGAATGGCACCCAAAGTACGCAGAGTGCTCCGGCTCCGGTCCCGGCCCCAGCGGAACCACCTTCCAAAAGGTCGGGGCGACGGTTGATCATCATCGCAGTGGTTGCGCTGCTGGCGGTGATCGCCGGCTTTATGTACTGGCGCTCCGGTTTCAGCGAAGACACAGACGATGCGCAGGTAGATGGCGAGCTGTATCAGGTGAGCTCGCGCGTGGCCGGGCAGGTGGTGAAGGTCCTCGTGGACGAGAACCAGCCTGTGAAGGCGGGGCAGCCTATCGCGGAAGTGGATTCGAAAGACTTTCAGGTAGCGGTGGAGCAGGCGCAGGCGAACCTCGCAAACGCCAAGGCAGCTTATGTGGAGGCGAATGCGAACGTGCCGATTACAAGCGTGACGGTGCGGACGAACATCTCGACATCTGCCTCCGACGTGCTGGGTAGCCAGGCAAGCGTGCTGCAGGCGCAGAGCAATGTGGCGGTGGCGCAGGCGCGTGTGGAGCAGGCCCGGGCCAACGCGATCAAGGCGCAAGCCGATGTGGACCGCTACACGCCGCTGGTGGCTAAGGATGTGATCTCGAAGCAGCAGTATGACGCTGCGGTGGCTCAGGCGACGGCGAGCCAGGCGGTGGTGAAGGAGTCCGAGCGCAGCGTGAAGGCGCAGCAGGACCAGGTGTCGCTCGCGCAGCAGCGTGTGGCCGCTTCGCAGGAAACCGCGCGCCAGAACAAGCAGAACGCGAGCAAGCAGGTGGATGTGCAGCAGGCGCGCGCACAGGCGGCGTATGCCGGCGTGCAACAGGCACAGGCACGGCTCGACCAAGCCCAGTTGAACATCGGGTACACCAAGATTGTGGCGCCGATCGACGGCATCGTGAGCCGCAAGAATGTGGCAGTGGGAGCGAACCTTAGCGTTGGGCAGGATTTGCTGACGATCGTTCCGCTGCAGAACCTTTGGGTGACAGCGAACTTCAAGGAAACGCAGCTGAAGCAGATGCGCAAGGACCAGGAAGTCGACATCAAGGTGGATGCGCTGAGCGGGCGGCACTTCAAGGGTAAGATCACGCAGATCGGCGGCGCGACGGGTTCCAAGCTGAGCCTGTTTCCGCCGGAGAACGCGACTGGCAACTACGTGAAGGTAGTGCAACGCATTCCGGTGCGGATCGACTTCAAGAACCTTGAGGATGTGAACAAGGACGAAGCGCTGCGGCCGGGGATGTCCGTTACCCCGCATGTGAAGGTCAAGACTTAGAAGCATTCGCGACTCGTGTGACCGGGGGGCTTCGGCCCTCCGGTTTCGCTTTTACAGTAGAAACAAAGATTCTTTGCGACTCGGGAGTGAGGGGCTCATCCTTAGAGGCTGAAGAGAGTTCCAGAGAGGGGATTTGGCATGCACTCGGCTATGCATCTGCTGCTGCACCATGCGTACGCGGTGTTGTTCGGTTGGGTGCTGGTGGAGCAGGGTGGGCTGCCGATCCCCAGTGTGCCGCTGATGCTGGCGGCGGGAACGCTGAGCGCGGCGCACCGTTTGCATGTGGCGTATGCGCTGCCGGTGGTGATGCTGGCGTGCCTGATTTCCGATTCCGCGTGGTACTTCCTGGGCCGGCGCTATGGCAGCCGTGTGCTGGAAACGCTTTGCAAGTTTTCCTTTGAGGCCGCCACGTGCGTGGTGAAGACGCAGCGCACCGTCGGCAAGCATGGAGCGACGGCGCTGCTGTTCGCGAAGTGGGTGCCGGGGCTGAGCACGGTGGCCGCGCCGATTGCGGGGCAGGCGGAGATACCCTATCCGAAGTTTGTGCTCTTTGATATGGCGGGCACGCTGCTGTGGGCGGGAGCGTGGCTGTTCGCGGGACGGTTCTTCGGCGATCTGGCCAAGCGGTCGAGCCACTTCTTTGCAGAGCTGGGGCACTATGCGCTGGTGCTGGTGGTGATCGCGGTGGTAGCTGTGATCGTAGTGCGATTTGTGCGGTGGCGCTTGTTCCTGATCGAACTGCGCGGATTGCGCCTTGAACCCACGCAGCTTCTGGCGATGATCGACGATGCGAAGCGCGAGGGTTTGGAGCCGCCGTTCATCGTGGATCTGCGGCATGCGCTGGACCTGGAGCCGGACCGGCTCGTGTTGCCGGGGGCGGTGCGGATTGGGCCCGAGGAACTGAAGCTACGTCGAGAAGAGCTTCCGCGCGACCGCGATGTGGTGTTGTACTGCACGTGTCCAAGCGAGGAGACCAGCGCGAAGATCGCGATGGAGCTGCGGAAGATGGGCGTGCGGCGTGTGCGGCCTTTGCGGGGTGGACTGCAGGGGTGGAAGGATGCCGGGTATCCGTTGGTGGAGCTGAACGTGGTGGAGCTGAACGCGTTGTAAGGTGTACGTTCTACGTTGGAACGCGAGCCGGTGGCTCCTGGCGTGCAACGTAGAACGTTCAACGTACGTTTTCTTCAGCTTGCCAGGCGGAAGTTGACGGTGATGGTGGTGTCTACCTCGGTGGGCTGGCCGTTGAGCAGGTAGGGGCGATAGTGGGCTTGCTCGACCGCTTCGAGCGCGGCTGATTGCAGCAGAGGTGAGCCGCTGAGGACCTGGGCCTGCTCGATCCTGCCGGTACGAGAGATGAGCGCGTGGATGACGACAGTGCCTTCTGTGTGGGAGGCTTTGGCGATTGCCGGGTAGATGGGCCGGATAGGCGCGAGCAGCAGGCCAGCCGTGACACCGGCGGAGATGTGGAACGGACCAGTGTG
>CAXSHQ010000477.1:0-2719 GCA_964236875.1 uncultured Acidobacteriaceae bacterium
CCGCCGGGATATTGGAAATCATTCGGGTGGTCCTGCGCTTCGAACATATCGAGGATATGGGGACGGAACGCTTGATTACATTTCACGACCCAGGAGTTCGCGGGGTACTGTTTGCCGGCTACGGTAAATGACGCCGTCGATTTCTGGATAGCGATGCCGTTCTTGATCAGCGCGTTGATGAACTTGGTTGCGGTCGGGAAGTCGGGTTGATCGGCAGGGATAATGTAGCCGCGTGGGTCGCGCATTTTCGGGTCGTGCAGGACCGTGTCGTACAGCTTGGCGGGTACCGGCGCCATACCGCCTTCTCCCGCTCCGGGTCCGCCGCCCGCGCCAGCGCCACCACCACCTCGGCGGCCTCCTCGCGGCTCATCGGCCGGTGCTGTCTTGGCTGCTTCTTTCAGGGCTTCGATGCGCTTCGGCGTGATGGTCCAGCTATCCTTGCTGCCGCGCTCGATGGAATGCCTGCCCATTACATAGATGTTGTAGAGGAACGTTTCGCGCAGGCGGGAGGCCAGGTCCAGAATCGCGAGGTTCGCGGTCATCGAGTAATCGATCGATTGCTTGAAGTGCCATGTCTGCGGAGGCACGGGGAAGGGAAGGTCGCCCTTGGGAAGTTGGCGATCAGGGACGAGTGGAATCTGGACGGGCGTGGGGCTGCCGATGGTTTCGGTCAGGATGCCGATCATGTTGTGAAAATATGTTGTGGTGCGGACACCGCCGTTGAACCAGGTGGAGTAGGGCGCGCCGCTGCGCATGGTGGCGCCGGGCTTGCCTTCGGCTTCGAAACGGCTATGCATGGCGGCTCCCACGAGATCGAGCTCCATGGGGACGAGCGGATCGAAGTTGTAGTTGAACGGATCGCGGAACGGCGGCACGAAGAGTACCGCGCCGGCGGGGCCGGTCTGGTGATGGTTGTACATCACTTGCGGGAACCAATCGTAATAGAGCACGTGGTTCATGTTCGTCGACTCACTCATGTTCGAGATGAAGAAGTCGCGGTTGTTGTCGTGGCCGATGTACTTCTGCCAGAGGCGCGGGACATCGATAAACTGGCTGCGCTTGGTGGGCTCTTTCTCGCGCATATACCAATTGCTGATGAGCTCCATGCCGTCGGGGTTGGCGTGGACGGCGAGGATGATGCAATCGTCCAGGATGCGCATGGTCTCGGCGTCCGTGCGCGAGAGCATGTTGTAGACGAAATCCATGAGCTGGTGAGCGCCAAGCACTTCGGAAGCGTGCAGGCCGCCATCGATCCAGACGATCGCTTTGCCTTCGCGGGCCAGGGCGTGGGCTTCGTCGTCGGTCAGGTTTTGGGCCAGCGCCAGCTTGCGGGAAATCTCCTGATACTTGGCCAGGTTCTTATGGTTCGCGGGAGAGGTGATGATGGCCATGTACTGTGGGCGGCCTTCCTCGGTCTTGCCAATGGTGACCAGCTTCATGCGGTCGCTTTCCTTGGCCATCTTTTGCCACCAGGCGGAGAGCTGGGTATAGTTGGCCAACATGTAGTCATCACCGACGTTGAAGCCGAGAGCTTCTTTGGCGGTGGTGATCTTGGGAGCGCTGTAGGAAAGAGATGCCGCAAGGGCGAGGAGTGCGAGAATTCGGAGGCCCATAGAGTTGTTGCGATAGATTAGCACGTGTGGCACACCTGTTCGCTGGGACATCGGGATTCGCGTATGCGTCTTGGAAGCCGGACTTCTATCCGGCGAAACTGCCGGCCGCCAAGTTCCTTCCTCACTACGCTTCGCGGCTGAATTGTGTCGAGGTGAACTACACGTTCCGGACTCTGCCCGCGGCATCCACGTTGGCGAAGTGGGTTGCGAGTACGCCTGAGTCTTTCGTGTTCTGTCCCAAGGCCCATATGAAGATCACGCATATCCTGAAGCTGCGTGGGGCGGAGGAGTTTACGGAAGTCTTTCTTAAGGCTGTGGATCCGTTGCGCAGCGCCCGGCGGATGGGGCCGATTCTGTTTCAGTTGCCGCCCGCGTTCAAGAGCGATGTGGTGGTGCTGAAGGAGTTTCTGGCCATTCTGCCTTCCGACTTGAAGTACGCGTTTGAGTTTCGTCATGCTTCCTGGCTGACGGACAACGTGTACGATGCGCTCCGTGCGAAGAACGCGGCGTTGTGTGTAGCGGAATCAGAGAATCTGGAGACCCCGGAAGTGCAGACTGCGGACTTTGTGTATTTCCGGTTGCGGAAGCCGGACTACTCCGTTGACGATGTCGCGCGGATCGCGGAGAACGCGAAGAAACTGTTGGGCGACCGGCTGGACCTCTACGTATTCTTCAAGCATGAAGAGACTCCGGAAGGCGCTTTGAACGCCGTCCGATTACTAGAAGCAGTAACCAAGTAATCCAGGCTGCCGCGCTGATTGCGGCTGAGATGAAGAGAAGACGTGGGGCGTAATGGAATTCGACGTGGTGTTTGCCTGCGGGGAGGTCAATCGTTCGAAAGAGCGTTTCGTGGATCGAAGCATCCTGGCCGTCTATGGTCGCTCGCCAGCCTGGATAGTTCGCTTCCGAGGAGAGGAGATGGGCGGGAGCATCGGAATCGGTTTCCAACTTGACGGAATTGCGGCGATAGCTTTCGATCTTGACTGAGCCTCCGGGCTCGAGATGAAAGCGCGGGGTCGGCTGGTTGGTGTAGTACATGAAACCACCCGGCACTTGGGCCACCTTCGGATATTGGGCGGGCGCGTTGGGGAGCGCGGTTCTGGTAA
>CAXSHQ010000477.1:2729-2978 GCA_964236875.1 uncultured Acidobacteriaceae bacterium
AGCAGGCAGCAGACGTTCCACGCGGGAAGCAGCGGCGACCCGGGGTCGGTGACCTGGTAGTAGTAGCCCCATCGTTCTCCTTTCGCGAACTGCCGACGAGCCTCGTTGTAGCGGATGAGCGCCATAGGGTCTGAGCCGTTTGCAGAGGGGACGCCGGTGGCCATGGCTCCGGCAGCCCAATCGAGCGGGCCATCTATGGTGTCGATCCGCGCGGGCGGGTTCGTGGTGTGCGTCAGGTAGCGAACGGTG
>CAXSHQ010000478.1:0-2977 GCA_964236875.1 uncultured Acidobacteriaceae bacterium
ATGCCCCGCCTGCACCGCAAATCGAAGCTGCTCGGTGGGCACGCGCTGCAACCGCGTCAGCCGTTCGGAATTGCGGTCCGCGGCAACCGAGCTGAAGCTCTGCCGATACGTCTCTCGCGATCCAAACAACCGCAGCGACGCCGTACTCCTGCCCCGAACCGCATCGCCGCCCGCCTGGTAGCGCCACAGGCGCGTGCCGTTGGTCTGCAGCGGTGTGCCGTTGGAGCGCACTTCGTTCAGCACATTGCCACGCACAAAAGCGGTGTCCCCAAATCGGTCTGCCAGCGTCCGCAGTTCCACGCGCGCGCTTTCGCCCGTCACATTGGAAGGCACATCCACCGGCCCTCGCGAAGCGGGAGCCGTCGGCACATACCCGCCCGTCGAAAGCACCGTGAGCGCAGCCAGCGCGCGCCCATACCGCGTATCCGCCGCCAGCAGTCCATCCCCCAGCGCGGAGTTCTCCGTCGCCCCCGAAGCATCGGCGCTGAAGCGTAGCGCCTCCGGCTTTACCGGCCCGCGTTCCGGCACTACATCGATCACCCCGCCGATCGCCGACGAGCCATACAAATCCGCCGCCCCGCCGCGCAGCAGGCTCACAGACTCAATCGCCAGCGCCGGCGTCTCGTTCCAGTGCACCCAGCCGCCGAAGGGGTCGTTCAGCGGAACCTGATCGCTCACCACCAGTGTCCGGCTCGCCGCCGTCGAGCCCAGCCCACGCAAGCTCACGCCCTGCGAAGTCGGATTCGCCGTCCACGAACTGGTACGCCGAAAGAGTTCGAAGCCAGCCACCTGGTGCAGCCTGTCGTCGAGCGCCAAACCAGCCGGCGCTTCTAGTTCCGCAGCGGAAAGCCCCACCGCGCTCGCCGTCCATGTATCTGTGCCCGGCAGCCCGCGATACGCCGTCACCGTCACGCTTTGGCGTACGGTCAACGGCAGCGGCGCAACCGGCGCAACCGCTGCAGGCGCAGGCTGCTGTGCATCCACGGCCTCCCACGCCACGCCCACCCACAGCAGAACGCAACAGCAGAGCCGGAATGTGCCCCAAAGCCGCACACCTTCAGGCTCTCACAGACGCGGGCATTCATCCCACGAGAACGGTTTCATCCACAGCCGCTACCCACAGCCACAGAGCTCACGTATACAGCGGTTCCGCCGATATTTCTTCAGACATCGAAGCCGGGAACGCCGCCTCACGTCGTTCCCCCCGGCGCACCAGCTCCAGAATGGCCTCGAGCGAATCGATCCGTCCCCGCGCACCCGCTGCCGTGCAATTGATCGCCGCTGCCGCGCACGCAAAGTCGAGCTGCTGCTCCAGCGGCCATCCCTGCAGCAGCGCATAGATAAACCCGGCATGGAAGATATCGCCCGCGCCCGTAGTGTCCACCACGGGCACCACAAAAGCTAGCACGCCATCTTCCCCCAGCGTGGCCGCGGAAAGCCTCGCTCCATACCGCGCATGCATGGCCTGCAACGCAACCTGCAGATCGGCCACGCCGGTCAGCCGCGTAGGAAAGTCGCGGCTCACGATCGGGTAATCGATCAGCGCCAGCAGCTCCTCGATCCCGGGATACAGCTCGTCCAGATCGGCGACCACCGCCATCCCCGCTTCGCGCGCCCACCGTGCCGCCTGCATTGCCGCTTCCATGTCGTGCCCGTCGATGTGGAGCACGCGCGCGCCGGCAATCGCCTCCCGCTCCAGTTCGCCCGCCCGCAGAACGATGCGCTCATCGCGGCGGTTGAGCACCGTGCGTTCGCCGTGGCTGTCCACCAGGATGATCGACCGCGCGCTCGCGGTTCCCGGCACATGGATCAGCCTTGCGTCCACACCGGCACGCGCAAACTCACGCGCATGCAGTGCGCCCGCGTGGTCGTCCCCCAGCTTGCCCACATAGCGCGTCGAAAGCCCCCAATGCTGGCACGCAACCACCGTCGACGCCACTTGCCCGCCCGGCTGCACACTCTCCGACTCGTACTCCGTCTTCGATCCGCGTTCCGGAAAGCGCGCCACATTGATCAGCGTGTCGGTGGCGTTCAGTCCCACCCCAACCAGATCCACCTGAGCCTGTAGCGCCATCGCGTCATTGTAGCCGGGGCTGATCGGTGAGGTGCCTTCTGTATCATGGCCTCCAGTCAACAAGGGGCCCTCCATGCCACAGAAGAAAGAAAAGAAGACACCGAAGAAAGCCTCCGGCATGGCCGATCCGGAACAGTTGCAGCCTTTCGCGGAGAAGCCCGAAGAAAGCACCACCGGCACCGCCGAGCCCGGTGAAAGGCTGCTGCAGGTCGTCATCGAAACGCCCAAGGGCAGTCGCAACAAATATGTTTGGAGCGAAGAGCAGAAATGCTTTCTGCTCAAGGCCGCGCTGCCCGCCGGCATGGTCTTCCCTTACGACTTCGGCTTCGTCCCGCGCACCAAGGCTGGCGATGGCGATCCCATCGACGTGCTCGTACTCATGGATGAGCCTGCCTTTCCCGGCTGCGCTCTCCTGGCCCGTCTCATCGGTGTCATAGAAGCCGAACAGCATGTGCCTGGCCACCCCACCGTACGCAACGACCGCCTCGTCGCCGTCGCCGAGACCACCCACATGTACGGCAAGCTGCGCAAGCTCAAGGACCTGCCCAAACAAAGCCTCAAGGAGATTGAGGAGTTCTTCGTGAATTACCACAAGCTGCAGGGCAAGAAGTACAAGCTGCTCGGCCGCAAGGGCGAAAAGACCGCCCTGCAGCTAATCCAACAAGCCCAGAAAGTCTTCTCAAACCAGTAGCCGTTAGGCGACTAGCCTCTGGCGAATAGCCTGTGGTAACTGGCCTCTGACGATCTCCTCTGGCGGCTCGGTCTGGCGACACGCTTCGGTCTGACGACACGCTTCGGGCGGCTCGCTACGGGGGCTCGTCCCTTGGGATAGCGCTGAAGGCGCGACACATACCAGCCTAGGCCGAAGGCCTAGGTCAGGGGGGCCGAATGTATCCAAGCGCG
>CAXSHQ010000479.1:0-2970 GCA_964236875.1 uncultured Acidobacteriaceae bacterium
GGCGATCACCGTGATCTTCACGTTTTCGCCCATGCTTTCGTCCTGCACCGCGCCGAAGATGATGTTGGCGTCCTCGTGCGCCGCGTTCTGGATGATGGTCGAAGCCTCGTTCACCTCGTTCAGCTTCAGCGAGCTCGATCCTGTGATGTTGATCAGGATGCCGCGCGCGCCATCGATCGCGCCAGACTCCAGCAGCGGGCTCGCCATTGCGGCCATCGCCGCTTCGCGGGCACGGTTGTCGCCCGAGCGCACCGCGGTGCCCATCACCGAGTAGCCCATACCGGCCATCGTTGTCTTCACGTCGGCAAAGTCGCGGTTGATCACGCCCGGGATTGTAATGATGTCGGAGATGCCCTGCACGCCCTGGCGCAGCACGTCGTCGGCAATGCGGAAGCTCTCGAAGAAGCCAGCGTCCTTCGCCACAGCCAGCAGCTTCTCGTTGGGGATCACGATCAGCGTGTCCACCGACTCGAGCAGTTCCTGCATGCCGCGCTCGCTTGCCTTCAAAGGCAAAAGGCTGTGTAACCACAGCTACCGTGAGCGCGCCCATCTCGCTGGCCAGCGAGGCGATCACCGGAGCCGCGCCTGTACCTGTGCCGCCGCCCAGCCCCGCGGTCACGAACACCATGTCCGCGCCTTCCAGCGCCTCGATGATCTTGTCGGAATCTTCCAGCGCCGCGCGCCGCCCGCCGACGCGGGACCGCGCGCCGGTTTCTGGCCGCGATGAACTCCACGCCTTCCACGTTGGCCGCGATCATGCGGTTCACGGCATTGTTGCCGCCGCCGCCCACGCCAATCACCTTGATGCGGGCGTTCCGTTGCGTCTCGTCGTGGTAGTGAATGCGCAGGGCGTCGTCATTCTGGTAGGGCATCCGGTTTGCTTCTCCTCGCGGGGCGCGCGTGCAGGGAATGCGCCTTTTCTACGATTCTGCACCGCGAGCACGGGCATACCCTGCGGAAATGCACAATGCGCGGAACCTAGCTGGGTTCTCCGCGCGGGCTTTCCTGCTTTTCTCTGCTTCGGGCTGCGTCCGCTTAGCGCGAAAAGCGGAAGACCAGCCCTGCGCTGATGGAAGCCGTGCTGTGGCTGCTCGGGCCAAACATCTCGCCGCCCGTGAACTCGATAGCCCGCAGCTCGATGTTGGAGAACAAGGGCACATCGATGCCTGCAACGCCTTCCACCTGCGTGTAGTTGCGATAGTCCTTGGCCGGGTTCGACGTGCCCTGGCCGACTGCATTGGTGCGCGACAGCCCGGCGTCCACCTGCGCATAGGGGCGAATGTACTTCAGGCGTGTTGTGAAGCTGGCGCGCAGCCCACCCATCGCCGTATAGTGCCGGATTTGGTCACTGCTCGCCTGGTAGTAATCCGCCGGCTTGTTCGTGTTCAACACGGTGCCACGGAGATCGAAGCCCACCCGCGCCGGGCCGTACGTGCGGAACTCATAGTAACCGCCGAACGTGGTGCCATAGGGCCTGACGGTGCCGTCGTTACTGGCGCAGACATGCTGCGGGTCAAGGCAGGTGATGCCGCTGATCCGGCTGCCGGTAACGGTTGCGTACAGGCCGACCTGGGCACGGAGAACAGGAGCGCAGGCGAAGACAAGGAGTGCCGCGCCCACAAGAGCGAACTTGCGAAACAACATACTTCTCATTCTACCCGTGAGACTCCGCCGGAAGCCGTTAGGAATCACTCGTGAGGTCACAGCAGCTTTTCTCCTGAAGGCGTCATCCTGAGCGGAGCGAAGGATCTCCCATAGTCCGCAAGAGAGGACACGACACTTCAGGAGACGGCTTCTTCACCCGGGGCGCCGTTTGCCGCTCAGAGGGTCCCCGCAAACACAGCCTTCAGCTTCTGCTTCAGCCCCTGCTCCTCGCTGGCCTTGCGCACCTGCGTCCTGTGCACATACAGCAGCATGCCGATGGCCGCCGCGAACTCCGGCTTCGCCAGCTCCGCAGGCATGCGGCTCAGCGGCACTGGGTAGCCGATACGCGCGGGTACCCGCAGCAGGCTCTCCGCGTTGTCCAGCAGCCCGGGCAGCAGCGCACCGCCGCCGGTAAACACACAGCCCGCACCCATCGCCTCCAGCACGCCGCCGGCGCGCAGGTTGTCGCGCAGCATGGTCAGCATCTCCCGAGCGCGCGGCTCAAGAATCTCCGCCATAAAGCGCTGCCTTACCATCCGCGGGCCCTGCCCGCCGCTGGCGAGGTCGCCGCCGACTTCGACTTCGTTCAGCGTGGGCACACTGGTCACCACGCAGTTGCCGTAAGTCCGCTTCAACTGCTCGGCTTCTTCCACGCCCACATGCAGGCCGACCGCTAGGTCGTTGGTAAAGTGCTCACCGCCGATGGGCAGCACCGCCGTGTGCGCCACTGACCCTTCAAAGAACACCACCAGCTCGGTCGACGTGGCGCCCACATCCGCCAGGCACACGCCCAGCTCGCGCTCATCGGCGGAAAGCACTGCCTCCGCTGCCGCGATGCCCTCGAACACCGTGTCGGTGACCTCGAGCCCCGCCCGGTTGGCGCACGTCACCACGCTCTGCGCCGCGCTGCCCGAGCACGTGGACAGATGCAGCGCCACCTCCAGCCGGTTCCCCACCATCCCCACGGGATCGTGGATGCCGGGCTGTTCGTCCAAGATGAACTGCTGTGGCAGCAGGTGGAGCACTTCGCGATCCGGCGCCAGCCCAATGGCCCGCGCGCGGTCGATGGCCGAGCGCACGTCTTCGCGCGAGATCTCCTTCATGCGGCTGCCCATGCTGATGCCGCCCTGCGAGTTCATCCCCCGGATGTGCGGCCCGCCGATGCCGACCACTGCCGTCTCGATGGGCGCCTTGGTCACCTTCTCCGCCGTAAGCGCGGCAGCATTAATCGCTTCAGCCGCCGGGCCGAGGTCGGCGATCAGGCTCTTCTTCATGCCCTTCGAGGGCTCGATGCCGTGCCCCCGATAGCGCAGCACGCCATCGTTG
>CAXSHQ010000480.1:0-2970 GCA_964236875.1 uncultured Acidobacteriaceae bacterium
CTGTGGCTTCATCCATCGGAGCAGCTCACCCACGGCCAGCACGGTCCCGCCACCGGCCTCACCGTCCTCACCTACGCACACTCCCCCGTGACCGCGCAGAACGAACCGATGGATTGGGTGCGGGCGTACGGCCGCGGGCGCGTGTACACCACCATGCTTGGGCACACCTGGCCGAAGGAGCCAAGCCCCGATCTGGATTGCGTGGGCTTTCAAACCCTCTTTGCCCGCGGCGTGCAGTGGGCGGCCGCAGGGCGCGTCACCATTCCCATTCCTCCCGACTTCCCCGGACCGGACAGAATTTCACTTCGTCCACTCAGCTAGCAGCCGCACCCAACCGGCTTCGCCAAAGGTGAGCGACTCCTCTTCACCCAAGGTCGGGTTTGTGGCCAGTGGAAAAGAGTTTTCAGCAGCGAAAAGAAAAGCCTTGACACTCCAAGAGGGGATTCCGTAGCTTTGGCTGGCATTCCGAAAGCGGTTTTTGGCACATTCAGGAGTCCTTATGCGGCGTATTCTCTTCCTAATTCTTGTCTCGCTCTGCGCTACCGCCGCCTTGGCTCAGGAGTTCCGCGGAACGATCCTGGGTCGCGTAGTCGATGCTTCTGGTGCCGTTGTGCCTAACGCTCAGATCACCATTCTGAACACAGACACGGGCGTCAAATCGCCGAGCAAATCCAACGCGGAGGGCCAATACACCGTGCCCTTTCTGCAGCCGGGGAAGTACTCCATCACCGCGACGTCTCCCGGATTCAAGAGTTTTACCCGGAACAGCGTCACGGTGCAGGCAAACGACAAGGTAGAGATCGACTTGCCGCTGACGGTCGGCACGCAGGACGAGGAGATTTCCATCACTGCGGACGCGCCTCTCCTGCAGACCGCGAGTGCGACCTCCGGGCAGGTTCTTACCCCGGAAGAGATTGAGAATCTTCCGGACAACGGACGCTCGCCTCTGGCGCTGGCCAAGACCGAGTACGCCGTCGTCCCGAAGCAGAAGAACTCGGTCGTGCAGGCCCGCCCCTTCGATAACTCTGCGGCGAGCGACTACTCCATCGGCGGCGGCGCTTCGCAGTCGAATGAGTACCTGCTCAACGGCGTTCCGAACATGCAGAACTCCAGCCGTCTGCCCGGCTTCAGTCCCTTGCAGGACGCGGTTGCTGAGGTTCGCGTCGACGTCTTCCAGGCCGACGCCACCTACGGTGACACCGCCAACGGCGTCGTAAACCTCATCACCAAATCCGGTGGGAACCGTTTCCACGGCACTGCCTCGGAGTTCAACCAGTTCTCTGCCATCAATGCGCCGTTGCGCTGGTTCGCCGGCACAGCCAAACAGTTTGCCACTCGCCAGAACCAGTACGGCGGCACAATCGGCGGACCCATACGGATCCCCAAGGTGTTCGACGGGCGAGACAAGCTCTTCTTCTTCTACGCCTATGAAGGCTTCAAAGGGTCGGCGCCCAACGTGACCGTGACCTCGGTTCCCACAGCGGCCGAGCGCACTGGAGACTTTTCCGCGCTGCTCGCTCAGGGCTCCGCCTATCAGCTTTACAACCCCTTCACGGCCACCCAGTCCGGCACAAACATCGTGCGCACACCCATCTCCGGCAACATCCTTACCAACGCCGGCCCGCTCAATCCGGTTGCGCTCGCCTACCTCAACTACTTCCCTCTGCCGAATGTTGCCGGCGCCGCTGACGGCGAGAACAACTACTCGGCGAATCTGCCTACGACCTTCAACTACAACTCGCACTCAGGCCGCATCGATTACGCTCTGAACGAAAACAATCGCATCTTCTTCGAAGCGCATCGCAGCGAGTACACCAACGGCTCAGGGCGTATCTTCCCCAACATTTCTACGGGTTCCGTCACCTACACCGTGCATCAGGGCGGCGTCCTCGACTTTGTACACACGTTCTCGCCTCGTTATACGCTGGACACGCGTATGGGCGTCACCCGTACCTACAGCAACGGGACGATTGCCAGCCAAGGAACCACCGCAACCTCCATCGGTTTGCCCGCCTATCTAAATCCAGCAGGCGCACCTCTGTCCCTGCCCGCGATCACCTTCTCCGATAGCGGGACGGATTTCCGAGCCCTCAGCGGCAATCCGGGAGCAAAGACTGCTTTCGATACCGTCTCGCTCTTCTCTGCGCTAACAGCGGCGCGCAGCAGCCACATCGTAAAGGCCGGTATCGACTTCCGCGCTAACAAGAACAGCGTCATCAACGTGGGCAATTCCTCGAACCTCATCGTCAACGGGGCGAACGTGACCAGCGGTGCAACCTCCGGTTCCTTCACGTTCGGCAACAACTTCCTCAGCCGCGGAACGGGGTTCTCGACGCCTACATACGGTGCTTCTCTCGCGTCCTTCCTGCTCGGTCTGCCCACCGCCGGAACGTTCAACATCAACCCACAAGCCACTTACAACAGCTGGTATTTTGCAGGCTTCCTGCAGGACGACTGGAAGGTGCGGCCAAACTTTACCGTGAATACCGGCCTGCGCATAGAGAGCGAGACGGGAATCAACGAAAGCCACGACAAAGCGGCATTTTTCGATCCCACAGCCACTAACTCCGTCACAACATTGGCTGCTACTGCTTACTCGAGCGCGGCGCTGGCGGAACTACCCGCGGCATCGTTCAATGCCAAGGGCGGATTCATCTTCGCCTCACCGTCGCGCCGCAACGAGTACTTTACCCCGAAAGCGTACCTCAGCCCACGCATTGGCATCGCGTACACCCCAGACGTCTTCCACGCACGAATCGTGTTGCGCGCCGGTTTCGGTCTCTTCTATAGCCCTTTCAACGACTACTACACGCCGCAGAACTACGGCTACTCCTCCACGGCGGCTCTTGTTCCTACGACCAACAACTACCTGACGCCTGCTGCCACCCTCAGCAACCCTTTCCCGACGACGAACCCCATTGTGCAGCCCACCGGATCTAGCCTGGGGGTAAATACCTACCTGGGCCAGGC
>CAXSHQ010000481.1:0-790 GCA_964236875.1 uncultured Acidobacteriaceae bacterium
CTTCTTGGCGCTGCGCCGAAAGGAGCTCTCGGTTATCGCGCCAGAAGTCGTGAATACCGGAAAGGATCTCGTCGAGCGAGTGGCGCGCACGCCAGCCGGTGTCGCGGGTCAGCTTGCCGGTGTTCGAAACATAGAGCGGCTGGTCGCCCGGGCGCACCGAGCCGTAGTGTAAGCGAGGCTCCAGGCCGATCTCGCGAGCGATGGAGGCAAGCATCTCTGTGATGGAGATGGCGCGTTCCGGGCCGCCGCCGAGGTTGTAGATTTCGCCTGCCGTGCTTGCGCTGTTCTCGCGCGCAAGCACGATGGCGTCCACAAGATCATGCACGTGGAGCACATCGCGAACCTGATAGCCGTCGCCATAAATGGTGATGGGCCGGCCTTCCAGTGCGGAGTAGAGGAAGTGTGCGACCCAGCCCTGGTCTTCGGTGCCGAACTGCCGCGGACCGGCGATGCAGCTCATGCGGAACACCACGGTCGGGATGTCGTAGATGCGGGCGTAGTCGCGAACATACTGGTCGGCCGCGCCTTTGGAACAACCGTAGGGCGAGTGAAAGTCCAACGGCTCGGCTTCGGTCACGCCGCGAAATCCGGCGGCATCGGCGCGATAGCGGGTGCCATCCACATGGCAGGGAACACCATGGAGAGAGCCGTAAACCTTGTTGGTGGAGGTGAAGAGTATAAACGGCTTACGCGCAGAGCGCCGGGCTGCTTCCAGAACGTTGAAGGTGCCCGCCACGTTGATTTCGAAGTCTGGGCGAGGCTGGTCCACGGACGTGGTGACGGCCACCTG
>CAXSHQ010000481.1:800-2965 GCA_964236875.1 uncultured Acidobacteriaceae bacterium
ACATCCTTTACGGCGTCATTCACTTCCGACGCGCGGCGGATATCGCCCTTGATGAACTCCAACCGCTTCGCGCCCCGCAGGGAAAGCAGCCAGTTCAAGTTGTGCGCCACACCCTGCCGCGAAAGGTCGTCCAACACGCGCACATGGGTGTCGGGTTCGGCGAGCAGGCGCTCCGCCAGGTTGGAGCCGATGAAGCCGGCGCCCCCAGTGATAAGTATTGTGCGTCCGCTAGCTTTCCTCATCCTCACCAAACCTTTCTGCTGTACACGCGAGAGATACATCTGGGCCCGCCCTCTAGGCAGTCAGTCCATAGGTGCTGAGTTCCCGAAGCATGGTCTCGGCCTTGTCTTCGGCTTCCTGCCCGGCGAGCCATTCGGCCAGCTCGGCGAAGCCTGCTTCGTGGGTAACCCGGGGCTCGTAGCCGAGCAGCTTGCGAGCCTTGGAGATGTCGGCGTAGCAATGGCGGATATCGCCGGCGCGGTACTTGTTGGTGACCACCGGCTCCACCTTGCGGCCCAGCGACCTGGCCAGGATTTCCGCCACGCGGCGGATGGTGATGGGCACGCCGCCGCCCACGTTGATGACCTCGCCGTCGGAAGCAGGCGAGTCCATGGCAAGCAGATTGGCCTGCACAATGTCATGGATGGAAACGAAGTCGCGCTGCTGTTCGCCGTCTTCGAAGATCAGCGGCGCCTGGTTGTTCAACATGCGCGACGCGAACACGGCCGCGACGCCGGTGTAGGGATTCGAGAGCGCCTGGCGCGTGCCGTAGATATTGAAGAAGCGCAACGCGGTGACCGGGAGGTCGTAGTTGCGGCCATAGATCAGGCAAAGCTCTTCTTGGTCGCGCTTGGAAAGCGCATACACGCTGTTGATCTCGCTGGGCTTGGTCTCGTTGGTGGGCACAGGCTTCAGCACGCCGTTGCAGGCGTCGCAGTGGACTTCCGGAGCTGAGCGACAGACCGGACCGGCGGAAAGTTTTCCTTGCCGCACTCCGAGCAGAGGTAGCGGCCTTCGCCATAGATGGACATGGAGGACGCGACGATGAGCTTCTGCGGCTTCAGCTTGTTGTCCAGCAGCGTCTGCAGCAGCTCGGCCGTGCCTTGCGTGTTCACGCTCATGTAGCGGCTGATCTCGTACATCGACTGGCCGACGCCCACGGTGGCCGCGAAGTGGAAGATCACGTCCACATCGCTGAGCACGTCGCGCAGCCGGTTGGGATCACGCACGTCGCCCTGAATGAGCTCTACGTCCGGAGACAGGTAATCCGGAGGACCGGCAGGATGCACCTGCGGCGTCAGGTCGTCGAGCACCCGGACCTTGTGGCCGGCGGCGAGAAGGCCATCGGCCAGGTGCGAGCCCACGAAGCCAGCGCCGCCGGTGATAAGGATCTGGCGCGGGTTCGAGGACTTCTGGATCGCGGGCGGGGTCACGCTCATTCCGTTGGAATCTCCTAGGGGGCGGTTTGGACAGCAACGGCTTCGGGCTGCCGGTTGGAAGACGCGGGCGCGTAGCGGGCCACAGCCCACTCCGCGAACGCGGCAAAGTCGTAGTTATCTTTCGGAGGGCTGGTGTGGTGCTCCTCCAGGCCAAGGTGGTTGGGCGTAAAGCAAAGCGTAAGCGCGACGCGGAAGGGCTCCAACGCCTGCATCTGGCGGTCAAACCACGGCTCGGCATTGGGGCGATAGCTGTCGGCCCAGCTCAGGCCGGTGCGCAGGTACTGCACGCCGTTTTCCTGCATCCAGGTCACAGCGTCGTCAAGCCGGTGATCTTCGAAGTGGAACCACTGACAAAACCCGACAGAGCCGTCGTGGGGGAAATGGCGCACGCCCAGCTTCGGGTTGCCGTCGTTCTTGATGAGTCCGAGGTAATAGTGCCGGTAGTACGAAGAGCCTTCCGCTTCCTTGTGCCGGGTTTCCGCCGGCCAGGTGGGTGGGAGGTCGAAGAGCGAGTACCAGTGGATGCGCTCGACCTGCGATTGCTTGAGGAGCTTGATGGTGCGCTCCACGCCGAAGTCCTGCACCTCTTCCGCGCCGAACGACGAGCAGCCAACCTCAGTCACCCACACGGGCTTGCCGGAAACTTCGGCGGCTTCGGCCACGCGGTCCGGCCATTCGTCGATCTGCCAGTGATTCCAGTCCAGCGGAAAGCCGTGAATGCCGACC
>CAXSHQ010000482.1:0-2947 GCA_964236875.1 uncultured Acidobacteriaceae bacterium
CGAGTGATCGTGGAAATTGGTGGGAAACGGAATGCCGGCGGCGATCAGTTTCTCCGCGAACTTGGGCACGATGCCGGTCGCGTAAAAGCGGCCGCGCACTTTGCCGTTCGGCCCCAGGCCCTTCTTCTCGAACAGAAACACGTCGGTCAGGCTGATCACGTCGCCTTGCATGCCGGCGACCTCGGTGATGTGCGTAATGCGGCGTGTGCCATCGCTCATGCGGGATGCCTGCACGATCAGGTGTACGGCCGAAGCAATCTGCGCCTTGATTGCGCGCTCCGGCAGAGCGACCGCGCCCATGAGCGCCATCGTCTCCATGCGAGCAAGCGCGTCGCGTGGCGTGTTGGAGTGAATGGTGGTGAGCGAACCATCGTGGCCGGTGTTCATGGCCTGCAGCATGTCCAGGCACTCTTCGCTTCGTACCTCGCCCAGCACGATGCGGTCGGGCCGCATACGGAGTGCATTGATCACGAGTTCACGCTGGCGGATCGCGCCCTGCCCTTCCACGTTCGGCGGCCGCGTCTCCAGCCGGACGATGTGCTCCTGCTTGAGCGCGAGCTCGGCGGAATCTTCGATGGTGACGATGCGCTCCTTTTCGGAGATAAATCCGGAAAGAACATTCAACAGCGTCGTCTTGCCGGTGCCGGTGCCGCCGGAAACGACGATGTTCAGGTGTGCCTTGACGGCAGCCTCCAGCACTTTCAGCATCGGTTCGGTCAAGGCCAGGTTGCGCACCAGGTCTTCGGCCTTCAGCGGCGTCTTGCCAAACCGCCGGATCGACATGATCGGCCCGTCCACGGCCAGCGGCGGGATGATGACGTTGACACGTGAGCCATCCTGCAGGCGCGCATCCACCATCGGCGAAGACTCATCGACGCGACGGCCGACCGCGGAGACGATCTTGTCGATAATGTGCATCAGGTGGCGGTTGTCATTGAAGACGACGTTGGTCTTCTCCAACTGGCCCCGACGCTCGATATAGACCGAGTTGTAGGTGTTCACCAGGATGTCGCTGATAGTGTTGTCGGAGAGGAGTTGCTCCAGCGGGCCGAGCCCGAAGACTTCGTCGACGACCTGCTTGGTGAGCCGCTCGCGCTCGGTGCCGCTGAGCGGGATGCCCTGCTCCAGCAGCAGTTGCTGGATGAGCGCGTAGAGCTGTTGCTGGCCACCGCGATTATCGTTTAGATCGGAGAGCTTGTTCAGATCGACGCGGTTGATCAGCTCCTTGTGAACGGCGCTCTTGATCTGCTGCTGAACAGCTTCCGGAACGCCGCGCGATTCAAACCCGCCCAGCACCCCGCGGTTTTCTTCCATCATCGGTATGGCTTGTGCGCTCATGGCTAACGGCCCTCAGGAGATCGGCGGGAGACTACAAAGCTTGCTTGCGGCGACGAGTGGCTAGGCGTTGGCCAGGCGCTTTCGGAATAGACCACCACCGAGGCGTGCCGGGGCCGACGCGGGGGCGGCTGCAGCCGAGTTGACGCCTGCAAGCTCGTTGGTCCACTTGATGATCTGGGTGGCAAACTCCGACTTGCCCTTGGGATCTACGGGCTCGCCCAGGTTGATGGCGCGCACAAGCTCCGTATAGGCGTTGGAAAGGCGCAACGCTACGGGTTGCCGAATCGCTTTCTCGACCTGCTCGTCGTTCACTGCGAAGCGCGAACCGCAACGGTTGAGGACTACCTGGATCTTGTCGCGAAGGCGCGGATCCTGCGTCAGCGTATCGATGTAGCGGGAAAGGTCGCGCACGGCGCCAAGTTCCGGGCTGGCGATGAGGTAGATCTTGGCAGAAGCCTGCATGATGGCCAGCGCGACTTCATTCAGGTCGGAAGCGCAGTCCATCACGATGTAGTCGTATTCGGTAAGGAGGAACTCAATCGTCCTCCGGACGCCGTCCACATTGAGGCCATCGGTGTCGCAGCAGCTATCGGGCGAGGACAGCACCTGCAGGCCGCTGGAATGCGTTGCGACGGAAGCCTGCAGCAGGGCGCTGTCGAGCCGCTGCACGTTGTTCACTACTTCCTGGAAGTGGTATTTGCTGCCGTCGAGTCCGAGGTAGACCGCGACGTGCCCGAGTTCGGGCCGCGTATCGACAAGCAGGACGCGCTTCTTGTGGATCTGTGCGAGATAGACGGCGTTGTGCAGAGCGAGAGTGGTCGTGCCCACGCCGCCCTTGGCGCCCATGAAGGAGAGCAGCGTGCCCAATGAAGCGCTGCGGCTGGTAGCGGCCATGTAGTCGGCCTGCAGACGCGATACCGCATCCAGCATGACCCTGGGCTGGAAGGGCTTAACCAGGAACTCCTTGCAGCCGGCGCGCATGGCTTCCAGCAGCAGGCTCTGGTCGAGCGCGCTGGAGATCGCCATCACCGTGGCTTTGTTGCCGAACACGTGCTGCAGGTAGCGCGTGGTTTCAAGCGCCTGCTCGCGGTCCTTATCGAAGTCCACCAGCGCAATGCAAGCGTTGGCGGCCTTGCTCTGCGGCGAGATGTACGGCCGGCGCGCATCGGAGATATACGCTTCAAACGAGCTGGAGGTCACGAACCAGGACATCTCGCTCACCACGCGAACGGCCTGCTCGGCTACATCGGGGTCCACGCAAACGGTGAAGACGGTGGCGCTGAAAATCATCGAACTGGGATTGATCTGAAACACGGCGGGGGCCTTTCTTTCTATGCGTCGGCAAAACTGCTGCTACTTGGCTGCGCCGGGCTGCTTGAGTGAGTCCGGCAGCATGCCATCGAACTTCTGCTGGTTGAGGAGAGGTATCGGCGAATGGGGATCGGCGGGCAGACCCTCGCGAGAGGTCAAGGGGTCGACGACTTCCGGGGTTACGATCACCAGGAGCTCGCTGTTGGAATGATTGATGTTGCGGGAGCGGAACAGCGCGCCGAGAATGGGGATGGATGAGATGCCCGGCGTGCGGCCCAGCGCGTCGGTCGTGCGCTGG
>CAXSHQ010000483.1:0-1936 GCA_964236875.1 uncultured Acidobacteriaceae bacterium
GAAGGACGAGAAGCCAGTGTGCATACAGCGCTGTTTCCCGGTGTGGATGAGCTGGTGCCGGGTGCGGTGGAGGAGATCGAGCGGGATTGGGCGCGATTATTGGAAATCCGCAGCGCCGTGAACGTGCTGCTTGAATCAGCCCGCAACATGAAAGCCATCGGAAAGTCTCTCGACGCGAGCGTTGAGGTTGATGTCGCAGCTGATTCGCTGCTCGTGCCCTCCTTGCTTACATACAAGAGTTCCTTAGCTGAGTTTTTCAACGTTTCGCAGGCAACAGTGAACATCACGGAAGGTCGGAGTGATCCGCTTCCCAAAATTCAGGTTACGGTAGCTCGCGGCAGCAAGTGCGAGCGTTGCTGGCGCGTGCTGCCGGATGTTGGCACGGACAACCGCTGGCCGACCGTGTGCGCGCGTTGCGCGGAGGCGCTGGAAGCCGTCGGCTTCCCTGCTCAAAGCGAGGCGGCGGCGTGATAGAGATGCTGGAGACGGGATACAAAGACAGGCGCTGGGTGGCGCTCGTGATTGCGGTGTTTGTGGTGGTGCTGGATCGGCTGACCAAGCAGTGGGTGGAAGCACACGTGGCGCTGGGGCATGGGATCGTCGTGATCCCGCGCGTGTTCCGCATCACGCACGTGCTGAACACGGGTGCGGCGTTCAGCATGTTCGAGTATTCAACGTCTCCGAACGCGGTGCGGTATGGCTTGATTGCGTTCTCGTTGGTTGCCATCGTCGCCGTGCTGGTGACGCTGTGGCGTATCGGGCGCTCGGTGACACTGACTTCCGTGGCGCTGGCGATGATCATGGGCGGAGCGATTGGGAACCTTTACGACCGCTGGCGGTTTCACTTCGTGGTGGACTTCCTTGAGGTGCACATCGGGCATTACCACTGGCCGGACTTCAATGCGGCGGATTCGGCGATTGTGGTGGGGGCGTGTTTGTTGTTCCTTGAGGTACTGAGACCGCAGAGGGCATCGTGATGAGGAGCCCTCGGGGGCTGAAGCCCCTTTCCTTAGTGCGTCATTGTGTCCGGGCTGAAGCCCGGACCTACCGCCCTTCTTCAAGGCCGGAAATGCTGGTGTGTTGATGACGATGATCGCGAATGACAAGATCGTGGTGCGTGGGGCGCGCACGCACAACCTCAAAGGCGTGGATGTCGACATACCGCACAACGCGTTGACCGTGGTGAGCGGCGTGAGCGGGTCGGGCAAGTCGTCGCTGGCGTTCGACACGGTGTATGCCGAAGGGCAGCGGCGCTATGTGGAGAGCCTGTCGGCGTATGCGCGGCAGTTTCTGGAACGCATCGAGAAGCCGGATGTGGAACACATGGATGGCCTGGCGCCGGCGATTGCCATCAAGCAGAAGAACCAGACGCGCAACCCGCGGTCCACCGTGGCGACGGCGACGGAGATCTACGACTATCTGCGGCTGTTGTATGCGCGCTGCGGAACGGTGACGTGTCTGCATTGCGGAGGCGTGGTGCGGCGCGATTCGGTGGATGAAATTGTGACTGCAGTGCTCGCCGAGCCGGAGGGCACGCGGGTGTATGCGCTGTTCCCGATCGTGCGGCGCGAGGTGAAGCTGGAGTCGATGGTGGGGCCTTCGGTGGATCCGGAGTTGGCGCCGGCTCCGCCGAAGCCGGTTGCGAAGTCCGCAGCGAAGAAGGCCAAGGCTGCGCCGGGACCGGTGGCAGTGGATGTGACCGAGGCTATGAAGGAGCGGCTCGGCGAACTGCGGCGGCGCGGCTACAACCGGCTTTGGCAGGGTGCGGCGGATGGGAGCGGCAGCGGAAACATTGTGGAGTTCTCCACGCCGGAGTCCTTGCTCGAGCTGGACTTCACGGCAGTCACAGAGCGGCCGATTTATGTGCTGGCGGACCGGCTGGCGCTGAACGCGGAGGTGCGCAGCCGTTTGGTGGACGCGATCGAGACGGGCTATC
>CAXSHQ010000483.1:1946-2615 GCA_964236875.1 uncultured Acidobacteriaceae bacterium
AGCGCGAGTCGGGCGAAATCGTGTTTCGCACGGTACCGCGCGAGGAGGGCGAGGCGAAGGCTCTGCGGTACTCCGCAGCGTTTGAGTGCAGCAGCTGCCATCGCTGCTATCGCGAGCCGGAGCCGCGGCTGTTCAGCTTCAACAACCCGTATGGCGCGTGCCCGCGCTGCCAGGGTTTCGGCAACACAATCGACTTCGACCCGAACCTGATCATCCCGGACATGAGCAGGACGCTGGACGGGGGCGCTGTAGACCCCTGGACCAAGCCCAAGTATCGCCCGCACCATGGCGAGATGAAGCGCGCGGCAAAGATTGCCGGCGTGCCGACGAATGTGCCGTGGTACGACCTGACGGAAGCCCAGCAGCGGTTCATCGAAGAGGGTGGCAGCGGCTGGGGCGGCATTCGCGGCTTCTTCGAGGAGCTGGAGCGCAAGAAGTACAAGCTGCATGTGCGCGTGTTCCTGTCCAAGTACCGCGGGTACGCAACGTGTCCGGACTGCCGCGGACAGCGGCTGCGCGCCGAGGCTCGCGCTGTGCTGTTGAGCGGCAGGAACATTTGCGAGACGAGCGCTCTGACGATCACTGCGGCGCAGGAGTTCTTTGACACGTTGCAGCTGACGCCCGCGCAGGCGGAGGACGCCCTGCGGGTCTTCGCACCGGCCGGGGAGC
>CAXSHQ010000483.1:2625-2924 GCA_964236875.1 uncultured Acidobacteriaceae bacterium
TTGCGGGCAAGATCCTGGAAGAGGTGCGGCAGCGTGTGCACTTCCTGCAGCAGGTGGGGCTGGAGTACCTGACGCTGGACCGCTTGAGCTCGACGCTCAGCGGCGGGGAGTCGCAGCGTATTCAGCTCGCGACGAGCCTGGGCTCGCGGCTGGTAGGTGCGCTGTATGTGCTGGATGAGCCTTCAATTGGGCTGCATACGCGCGACACGGCCAAGCTGGTGACGATCATGGAAGATCTGCGCGACCTGGGGAACACGATCCTGGTGGTCGAGCATGATCCTGACGTGATCCGCGCGTCG
>CAXSHQ010000484.1:0-2919 GCA_964236875.1 uncultured Acidobacteriaceae bacterium
CTGCATCGTTCCCAACGGCGTATTGCGCCAACTCCTTCCCCACGCTGGCAGGCGAGCTTTACGCCAACACCACAGCGAGTGGGACGACGACGAACAACATCAACCAGGCGACGACGGTGACGCTGCCGGCCAGCGTGACGCTGAACGCGATGGTGCAGCCGACGAACTCAATGACGAGCTTCGGCGCGTATACGGGCGCGGCGGCTCCAACGGCGAATGTGCAGTTCCTGGATGGAGCGACGGTGGTGGGCACGGGCACGATCGGCTCGAACGGAACGTTCGCTTCGGTAACGCTGACCAACCCCACAGCGGGCACCCACACCTACACGGCAAGCTACGTGGGTGATACGACCTATGCGGCAACGCCCTTCGGCACCACGACTTATACGGGTACACAGAACGGCTCGGTGCCTGCGCCTACACCGTTGACCATCACGGTGAATCCCGGTCCGGCTTCGCAACTGGCATTTAGCGCGGCGCCGGCCAGCAACATCACGTATGGGGCCGGGCCTGGGACGGTGAGCGTGGTGGCGCAGGATGTTGCAGGAGATGCGTTGACGAGCCTGAGTGGAACGGTGACGCTTACGATTACCGGTCCGAACGGCTATATGGCGACATATACGGCGACCGCTTCCGGCGGAACGGCGACGCAGGGTTCGCTGAGCAGCGCGGCCGTGCAGGAGGTAGTCGCGCCGGCGACGCTCACGGTCACGGCCAACCAGGTATCACGTGTCTTCGATGCGCCGAACCCGAGCTTTACCTACCAGATCTCAGGCTTCGTGAATGGTGACAGCGCCTCCGTGGTCAGCGGAGCACCGGTCCTCAGCTCCACAGCCGTGCGCACCTCCCCGGCGGGTTCTTACCCGGTCAACGTGTCGCAAGGAACGCTGACCGCGAGCAACTACACCTTCCTGCTTGTGGGCGGCACGCTTACGGTCAATGGCGGAGCGCCGCAAAACATTCTGTTCACGCGGCTGCCGAACTTTGCCTCGGGGGCGAGCTATCAGCTCGCCGCGCGCACGACATCCGGTCTGCCAGTGACCTATACGGCTACCGGCCCGGCAAGCGTTTCGGGCACGACGCTTACGGTGACTGGATCGGGCGCCGTGACGGTTACGGCGTCGAGCGGAGAGAACACGAACTATGCGGCTGCCACGAGCGTTCCGCAGAGCTTCACGGCGCAGTAGGGCCTGAGGTGCAAAGACCGCCGATGTCGAATACTCTGGCTATCGATGCGCTTCTGGTTCGTTCATTCCGATGAAGTAAGCCTGCGGGAGCAGATTTGCACGCAGATCACGCTGGGCATTGCGTCCGGCGAGTTGAAGCCCGGTGCACGGCTGCCCAGCACACGTGAGTTGGCGCGGCGCTTTGGGCTGCACCCCAACACGGTGAGCGCGGCGTACAGCCAGTTGCAGCAGGAGAAAATGTTGCAGCGGCGGCACGGTTCCGGCGTGTATGTCGCGGGCGTGCCGGAGTTCGATGGCGGCGGTCCGGGGAGCCCGCGGCGGCTGGACCGCATGATCGCCGACTTCTTGACTGGGGCGCGGGCGCAGGGCTTCACGCGCGATGATGTGGTGGAGCGCGTGCGGCGGTGGATGGATGTGAAGCCGCCCGATCACTTTCTGGTGGTCGAGCCGGAGGAAGAGCGTCGCGAGATCGTTCTGGCGGAGCTGCGCGATGGCTTGCGCTTCCCCGTGCGGGGCTGCGGCTTCGAAGACTGCGTGGATGCGGTGAGCACGATCGCAGTGGCGTTGCCCAGCAAGGCGGTGCAGGCGCGGGCGGTGCTGCCCGCAGCCATCGAGCTGATCACTTTGCAGGTGACCAGCGTGCCGGCGGAGATGAAGGAGTGGCTGCCGGTGCCGCCGGAAGCGCTGGTGGGCATCTGCTCGCGCTGGCCGGAGTTCATCAAGATCGCGCGCACCATGCTGATCTCCACCGGCTTCAGTCCGGATGCGCTGGTGGAACGGATTCGGGGCGAAGCTGGGTGGGCAGAAGGATTGCTGACAACAGCGGCGGTGGTGTGCGACTTCGCGACGGCGGGGCGGCTGCCTTCGCGGATTCGCGCGGTGCCGTTCCGGCTGGTGTCGGATGTGACGCTTGCGGAGCTGCGGAAGATCGAGGCAGGGATCGAGCGGCAGCTTGGGGATGTCGCTGAGGCCGGTTAGTAAGTCGGCCGAGCCTGAAGGAGTGTTGCCGCTGCGAGCGAGATGCGCGGGTACTGCGCTCTACTCAGGATGACACTCTCATGACGTCGCCATGAGTGCAGGTCGTTTCCTACTTGAGCAGGCCAGGGATGGGGCGCGGCCCTTTGTGCGTCCAGCGGACGAGCTCGTCAAACGCGCGGCCGATCTCGTCGGAGCTGATGTTGCAGTGGCCTTCACGATGGACGTACTGCTGGACTAGGTTCTCGCCGGCTCCGGCGCCCTGCACCACGTGGTCGTACAGAGAAAGCGAGCCCGCGGGAATGGTGGGATCGTACACCGTGTGCAGAGCCAGCATGGGCTTGGTGAGGCGACCGCTGGGCGTGTAGTGCTGGAACAGATAGGCGCGGGCGCGCGCGTCGGCGGTGTAGCGGCGCACCCCATCGTTCAGCGCAAAGTCCTCGGTGCTGGCCGCTGGGTTGGTGCCGGTGTAGATGGTGTTGCGGTTGTCGAACGGATTGCCATTGGCACGCTTCTGCATGTCGGCGACCACGAAGGTAAAGTAGCTGATCTCGCTAGCGACATTGGCGTCGGTGTGCAGCCCCATGAGCGAACGAAGCTCGGAGGCGGCCTGCGGATTGGCGCGGAGGGCAAGGGAGATCTTCTCGTGCATCGCCGGCGTGTCGTCGAAGGCCTGCGGCACGGGGACGAGCGGGCCGAGCAGGTTGGGAAAGTAGAAGTCGAACGCGGCGCGCTGCGCGAAGCGGCGGTTGAAGGT
>CAXSHQ010000485.1:0-1310 GCA_964236875.1 uncultured Acidobacteriaceae bacterium
TGAGCTGCGCTCAGGATGACACCTGTGTTTGAGCGAGCATTACACCTGGAGGGAAACGGCTATAGCTAAGCAACGCTCTCCGCAGCACAGGCTTTCGAGCCACATCAGAAAACAGCCGGGGAGCGTCATCCCCGGCTGGGAGCGTTGGTTGGTGGTGAGCTACGGCTTGGTGCCCAGTTTGTTGTCGCGGGCGGCCAGCGCGAGCGGTTGTACGGTGGGGACGCCGGCGCCTACGATCTCCACGAGGAAGCCGTTGGTGCCGGCAGGCAGGGTGGGATTGGCGGAGCTCTGGTCGCTCGGTACCCAGACGTTGCCGGAGATGTCGACGGCAATGCCGCGCGAGATGCCGAGCGAGTTCTTCTGGTAGCCGCCGCCGATGGCGCAGGAGGTGTCGATGGCGGTGCCGGTGCCTGAGGCGCAGCTGCCGGTGCCGCCGTTGGGCGAGAGCGCGTTGAAGCTGCCGTCGGTTTCCGCCACGCCGAAAATGCCGTAGGTGGTGCCGCCGCTGGTGTAGCTGGTGGCCGGATACGCGAGACCGTTCCAGAGATTGCCGGCGCCATCGACCGCAACGGAGCGCTCGCCGAGCAGACCGGCGGCGTTCTTTACACCTTTCGTCACGACGCCGGTGATGGAGCCGCTGGTCTGCGTGGGTGTGACCCGCAGGTTGAGATTGGCGTTGGTGGCCGCGCAGCAGGTGTTACCGAAGACGAAGTTGCCGGCCGCGTCGATGGCCGCGCCGTAAGGTGTGGAGATGTTGGTGGTGGAGGTGATGGAGTTGCGCGTATAAGCGCCGGCGGAGAGCGCCCAGACGTATGCCGTGCTTGTGGAGGAGCCGGCCGAGCTGGGTGTCCAGATGTTGCCGGCGGCGTCAGCCGCGGCGTACAGAAGGCTGTAGGTGTTGGCGGTGTTGATGGCCGTACCCGCGATGACGGAGTTGGCGGGCGTGGTCACGGTCTGTGCTCCGGCGAACTCTTCCAGGTACCCGCCGGCGACAACGGTGTAGAAGATGTTGCCCTTGCCGTCCGCGACCAGCGCAGTCGGGAGGAAGGTGGTGGTTCCATCCGTGGTGGGCCAGTTGGTGGGGGCGCCCGCGCCGGTGGACTGGTACACAAAGCCGGAGTTCGTCCCGCCGGAGGGCGTCGCGTAGAAGGACACCCAGGTGTTGCCGGAGAGGTCATAGAGGACAGAGCGGCCACCCGCGGCGGCACCCAGCTGGCAGTTGGTGGGCTGGCCGGTGGGGGTGATGCCGATGAGGGTGTTGGCGGTGGATTGGCCGTTGAGCATGGCGACGTTGCCGTTGATGTCGATGG
>CAXSHQ010000485.1:1320-2915 GCA_964236875.1 uncultured Acidobacteriaceae bacterium
CAGATGATCAAGGGATTCGGCAGGCGGGATATCTTGATGTCGATGGCGGCGGCCTGGGGCTGCGAACCGAGGAAGGCGCCCTGGGTGGTGTCGGTTCCGCAGTTGCTGGCGGAGCTGTAGGCGATGGAGAGCGTCCAGTCGGTGGGCTGCGCGGAGAGCGTGGGCTGGAAGTCGGAAGTGGCGCTCACGGTGCCGTAGAGTTGACCCAGGTTGCTGGTAGTGGTGGAGGTGGTGGCGCCGTAAGCCGTGTTGTCAGTGGGGTTGGTGGCCATGTAGAACGCAGTCTGCAGGGTGTCCGTTGCCGTGGGGAACGTAACGCCCGCGCCCAGCGACGTGCTGGACGAGGAGATGGGCGGGACGGCCAGGCCAAAGATGGTGGAGCACGTGGAAGACACGGCCGTACCGGAGTTCGAGGTGTTGATGCAGGAAGCCAGGATGTCGGCCACGGTGTTCAGCTTGGCCTGCTCCGGGGTTCCGGTGAGGACCACGCCGGTGACGTTGCTGTTGGCGCCGGTCTGGTTGAAGCTGGCGATGGCCGTGCCGTTGAGGTTCGCGAGCTTGCCGGCGGTGGCGAAGGCGTTGGCCAGGCCGACGTAGCCCATGGGGCTGACCACCGTGGAGGGCGCGGTACCGCCGGTAGTGAGGCCACCCTGTACGGCGGAGCCGTAGCGGGTCTGGTAGGCGGTGGACGCGCCGAGCGCGCCGCCTACGAGGGTGATGGCGGCGCCGTTCACCGTGACAGTGGGGTAGATGGGGCTCATGTAAGGCGCAAGGGCGAAGACGGCGGCGACGGTGGTGACGGGGTTGATGTTGACGGGCAGTCGCCAAGCGCGGCCATGAGCACGGAGCCGGAGTTGGTGTGCGCGGTGCCGGTGCCGTCCTGCGTATCGCCGCCCGCGGCGACGAGGTAGATATAGGAGTCGCGGGTGGCGGTGGTGGTGCCGTTAGCGGCGGTGAAGGTATAGCTGGGGCAGCTGTAGGTGCTGCTGATATTGGAGAGCACGTTGACGTGGGTGGCGTCCTGCGTAAAGCCGAAGCTGGCGCCGCCGGTGGTGGAGGTGGTGGTGCGGGCGAGGAGGGTCGCGGCGGAGCCGTAGCCGCCAGTGCCAGCCGCATAGAGGTAGACGGTCGCGCCGGAGATGGGCAGGGCGGCCGCCGGGGCGTGGCCGAAGGCGGCGGGCACGGCGGAAGCCTTTGTTCCCCCCGAGGGCATCTGGACGGAGCCGGAGATGGTGTAGTGCGGGGCGGTGACCGGGTCGCTGACCGTGCTGGTGATCTCGCCGATACCGCAGCCGGTGAGGGTGAACATTGCCGGGGTAGCGGCGACACTGGCCGCAAGCACGAGCAGTCTGGGACCGAATTGGGGGGTGAAACGCTTCCGCATGGAGCCTCCTGAACCTTGCTTCCGGAGTGCCGAACACCTCTGCCGAAAAGCCGTCCCATGGAAGCACACGGCATAGAGGACAATCCTGAAGATTTTCCGAAAGCTGCTCTGGGGTATTGCGGTGGAGGAGGCCGATGGAACGGATGCGCGGGTGAAAGGCAGTCCGGGCCGGCGAACTTCTGCTCGATGGGGAAGCTAAGTTCCTTCCTCT
>CAXSHQ010000486.1:0-1977 GCA_964236875.1 uncultured Acidobacteriaceae bacterium
CATCGTTGGCGGCGCTCTTCTCCATCTCCTTCAGGTAGGCGAGCGTCGTTTCCACCAGTTGTTTGCGCACCGTGAACGCACCGGGCAAGGTCGCCAGCGAGTCATGGATGTCGAACAATGTCTTGCCGGAAAGATCGACCAGCGCATGCAGCCGTCCGTCCGCCGTTTCCTTCTGCCGGCGCGCGTCGTCACGCTCCAGATCGGCGACGCGGCGCTGCTCCTCGGCCACTCGCTCCTGCTTCTGCGCGCGCAGCCGCTGTTCCTCAGCCAGCACACGCTGCCGGTCACCCTCCACCCGCGACGTTTCAGCCTTCGCGCGTTCGCTCAAGGCGATCTCGCGTTGCGCATCGGCCTTGGCGCGCTCGGCTTGCGCACGATGCGTCTGTGCCAGCGACACGGCCAGCGCGCCCACCAGCGCGACGCCCACGATCGTCGCCAGCGACACAGGCAACCGGTTGCGCAGGAGGAACTTGCCGGTCCGGTATGGCAGCGTCCTCTCGCGCGCCCTTACCGGCCGGCAGGCGAAGTACCGCTCCAGATCGTCGCCAAACTGCGCTACCGATTCGTAACGATCCTCCGGCTGTTTAGAAAGTGCCTTTAGCAACACATATTGCACATCCGCCGGGACACCCGCCGCCTCGAGCTCCGGCCTTTCTACTTCCAAGTCGCACACCGCATGGGCGATGCGTGTCGGTGTATCGAAGTCCACCGGCTGCGCGCGTTTGCTGCATAGGAGCTCATAAAGCACCGCGCCCAGCGAGTACACATCGGTCGAGGCGGTCACCGGCTTGCCGAGCACCTGTTCCGGGCTCGCGTAGCCGGGAGTGAATGCACGCCGCTCGCGGCTCACATCCTCGTGCGCCTGCTGCGCTCGTCCATCAGCTCCGCCACGCCGAAGTCCAGCAGCTTGGGTGCGCCCTCCTCCGTCACAAAGATGTTGGCCGGCTTCAGGTCGCCATGCACCACCATGTTCCGGTGCGCGTAGCCCACCGCTTCCACCACGCGCAGAAACAGCCTGCAGCGTGCCTTCATGTCGAGCGCATGCTCCCGGCAGTACGCATCGATCGGCTGCCCTTCCACATACTCCATCGCAAAGAACGGCAGGCCGCTTCCCGTGCTGCCACCGTCGAAGAGCCGCGCAATATAAGGATGGTTCAGGTCCGCGAGGATCTGCCGCTCTTCGCGGAAGCGCCGCAGCACCTGCTCGCCGTTGATCCCGCTCTTCACCACCTTGAGCGCCACCTTGTTGACGAATTCGTCGTCATCGCGGAACGCCAGGTACACCGAGCCCATGCCGCCGCGGCCAATCTCCTGCACAACACGGTACGCACCCAGACGCTCGCCGGGCTCGATGGGACCGTCGAAAAGCGTGCCCGCCAGCTCTGCCCGTATCCGCGCTCAGCAGCGAGTGCACTTCCTTCCAAAGCGCGGGATTCCCTGCGCAGAGTTCGTCAAGCCGCTCCGCCTGCACGGCGTCCGGCAGGTCCGCCACGGCCAGAAACACATCCTGCACCTGTTGCCACTCGATGATCGGCATTTCGAACCTCCTCAGGCGCACGCTCCTTACGGAGCCGCTGCCGCGCCCTCAAGGCGCCGCCGAAAAGAAAAGCGAAATCCAGTGGCCCGGTTTGCAAACTTAATCGGTCGCGAGGCTGCGTACTTCCAGCTCACGCCGCAGCCATGCCTGTGCTACCCGCAGCTCGTTGCGCACCTTCGGCAGCGATAACGCCAACACCGTCGAAGACTCTTCCGCCGTCATGCCCCCGAAGAACCGCATCTCGATCAGCTTCCCCTTCAGAGGGTCGTAGGCCTCCAGGGCCTGAAGCGCGTCGTTGACCCGCAGCACGGTCGAGTCCTGCATCATCGGCGCGTCCATGCACTCGTCCAGCGCAAACACTACCTGTCCTCCGCCGCGCTTGGCCGCATTCCGTCCACGCGCATGCTCAATCAGGATCTGCCGCATCACATGCGCGGCCA
>CAXSHQ010000486.1:1987-2907 GCA_964236875.1 uncultured Acidobacteriaceae bacterium
CGAGGAAGTGTGCCCGGTTGGCAAAGTTCGGCGGCGTCGACTGGAACAGGCGCATGTACACCTCGTGCACCAGCGCAGTCGGTTGCAGCGTGTGCCCGCTTCGCTCCTGGCGGAGGTAGTGGCCGGCCAGCTTCCGCAGCTCGGTGTACACAAAGGGCAGCAGCCGGTCGATGGCCGACTTGTCTCCGCCGGCGAGGTCCTGCAAGGCGATAGTGATGGGCTCTGAAACGTTCATGCACAGAAGTCCGATGGAGGAGAAAGGTCCGTTGGGTCGATGTGCCGGGGAAGTTGCGGGGTAGGAGCAAGATAGCAGAGAAACCGTTTGCTTGCTTCACTTGCGAAGTTTCAGGCCATCCAGTTGCAGGCCTGCGGTAAACCTTTTCAGCAGGCCATCCAAGATTTTCTTGCGCACTTCCGCAAAATTCCTCTCTGTCCTTCGCTTTACCAGGTGACGACTCATAAGCTTCGCAGCCGTACCAACGCTGAGATCGAGCGGCCTGCTCCGTGATGCCAGTCCCATCGGCCGCATCCGGCATTCCCCCATCGCTCACCCGTGGACGCGACCTGCCCAAGCCTCGTTATCGAGCCGTATGGCGGAGGAAGAGAATGACAGCACTCGAGCTCTCGATTGCCACCCCTGATCTGGGTCGCCACTGTGGCGAGCGCCTGCGCAACGGCTCCGCAACCGCCGATGTCGTTTGGCAGTCCGGCACTCGGCGCGTTCTGCTGCACACCAGTTCGGTCGCAGTGCGCAGCCTGGAAGGCTGGCTGCTGATCAACCTTGAAGCGGAAACCGACCAGACCGGCCGGGTCATGCTTCAGTTCGTCTTCAGCATGGGCAAGCGCACCGTCGGCAATGGCGTAAGGGCGGCCTGCACCATCAACGCATCCAGCGATAAAGCCGCGCAGCTCGCCGACGC
>CAXSHQ010000487.1:0-2863 GCA_964236875.1 uncultured Acidobacteriaceae bacterium
ACGTGATCCCGGGCAACGACGACGCGCTGCGAGCAATCCGGCTGTTTACCACCAAGATCGCCGATGCCGCCTTTGAAGGCACGCAGATGATCTCCGACAAGGCGTTCTCGAATGAGTTTGCCGACGTCACGCCGGTCGCCCCCGAAGCGCATATGGAAGGCGAAGAGGCCGGCATCGACCTCAGCGCCGGCCGCAGCTCCGCCGGTGCTGCCGAGGCGTCCGTCGAGGACACCGAGGAAGAGGATATCGACCTGAACGCAGCGCTGGGCGGCGGTATCCGCAAGTCGCCCGTCGCGGCTGAGGAACCCGAAGCCGCTGCGCTCGAGCAAGTGATCTCGGCGTAAGCGCCACGCACTAAGAGCGGAGTGGCATCCCCGGAAAGGCACGGTTTCAGCGGGCCTTCCCGAGGAGCTGCTCTAACCCAGGGCGCGGACTTCGGTCCGCGCCTTTGTATAATGACCGGAGCGGAGGGATGAGATGACGAACGCTCAGATGTACATCGCCATCGGAATCTCGTGCTTCACGATGCTAGCTACGCTGATAGCGAGCGTTTGGCAGAGCAACAACGTGCTCAGCCAATTGAACTTGCGATTTGCTTCCCTTGAACGGGAAGTAACTCAGCGCATAGGCATGCTGGAGCAAGACATAAAAACGGTTGTTCGGGTTACCAACGACCTGGACAATCGGCTTGCGCGCCTTGAAGAGCGTCTCGCCCGCTAAGCACCCAAAAGATCAGAAGAAAGACTGCGCGCAGCTATGCTGTGCGATTCGAAAGAAGGATAAGGATGGCTGCAACAATGGAACCCGCAAAGATTGACGCGAAGCTGGTAAAGGAATTGCGCGAGAAGTCCGGCGCGCCGATGGGCGACTGCCTGAAGGCCCTGCAGGAAGCCAAGGGCGACATGGAAGATGCGTTCGTGGTGCTGCGCAAGCGCGGCATGGCCTCGGCCGCCAAGAAGGCCAGCCGCTCCACCAACGAAGGCGCCGTGGGCACTTACATCCACGCCGGCGGCAAGATCGGTGTGCTGCTGGAGCTGAACTGCGAGAGCGACTTCGTCGCGCGCACCGACGACTTCCAGGACCTGCTCAAGGACGTCGCCATGCACATCGCCGCCGTCGATCCGCGCTACATCGGCAAGGACGAGGTGACCGCGCAGGACATCGAGCGCGAAAAGGACATCTACCGCGCCCAGGCCGCCGCGTCCGGCAAGCCGGCGAACATCATCGAAAAGATGCTCGAAGGCAAGATGGGCAAGTTCTACGAGGAAGTCTGCCTGCTCGAGCAGCCCTTCATCAAGGACCAGGGCCAGACGATCGCGCAGCTCATCGCCACCAAGGTCGGCAAGCTCGGCGAGAACATCTCCGTGCGCCGCTTCGCCCGCTTCAAAATCGGCGAGCCTAGCTATACCGTGGCCAGCGCCAAGGTGCAGGCGAGCGAAGAACCGACCGCATAAGCGATCCATCTACGGAAGCAAAGGGCTCGGGAACATGCCGAGCCCTTTCTTCATCTCATGCAGTAGGAAGCTGACAGCTCACGCGTCTATGCCCTTCAGCAGATCCAAGAGCAACTTGGGAGTAGAACGGAAAGAAGTATTTTGCAGCTTCTCTAATGCTTCGTGGATACTCAACATTCCTTGTCGGTGTGCCTGTCTCAAAACGCCGAGCGTACCCATACCAGGCAATCCATAGCGCTTTGCTTCCGAGTACGCGAGCGCATCGTCTGTTAGTAGAAGCTGAGCCCCGAGTTGGTGAGCCAGGGTGATAGCTTCGCGCTCGCCTGGATCGAGATTCCGATGGAACTCTAACGTTAACGGTCCAGACTCCAGAACAGCCAGCCAGGTGGGTAGGTGCTGAGCCCAATTCTTCACCGGAGGTGGAGCGTCCGGGTGAAGCAGCTCCGTCCGTACTGCGACGGGAATGCAGACCTGACCGTAAAGCGCAGGCAGAACTTCGATATGCCCGATCAATACCAGGTAGTTCAACGGACCTGTGTCTGCGACCACAACCATTATGTTGCGACAGATTCGGATTGTGCAGTTCGGGCCAGGCCATCTGCTGTTTCAATGTTCTTCTGCAGTTGGTCGGAGGAGTAGTTCAGGTACACGTCATATTCCTTCAGCAACTCGTGTACCTGCATCCGCGTTCCGTAGCCGAGTATCTGCTTCGCGCCGCCGTCTCCGAACAGGCCCGTGCGGTAGCCTTCCACAGCCAGAGCTTCCAAGATGGCGCGAGCAGGTTCCTTACCTGCCGTCGCGAACTCAGTCGCTAGCCAATCCGGGATGTCGATGGTGACTTGCATGAAGCTACGATAGCATCGACCGTCTTACTCATGACTGGTGAGTACAGCTTGCCTCCGCCAAACCTCTGTGTACATGAGCTTGGCAAGCACGCCGGTAGGCTATAAAGTAGAGGGCGAGCTATGAACATGCGACCGCAAAACTCGCAAGCACCAAAAACACTGTCCGCGCATGTGGACGGTCGCGTGTCGCGCTCGGTGAGGTTTCTGACGCGAGGAGAATCCTAGACAACAGCCTGCTGACATCCGCGTTGCACCGAGCCTGGGCTGACAAGCCTGGGCCTTTTTATTGCGTTTGAGCTGAACTGCAGCGAGGACGCAGCCAACCCCGACCGGGCTTGCTACGAAGCGAGCAGGCTACAACCAGCCGCCGGTCAGAAAGGAATCACAACACAATGCAGATCATAGAAAACATTCCCGTCTTCGGAGAGCACGAGGCCAACACGCTGGAGCAGGCGCGCGTGTGCGCCAAGTCCGCCGACCACTTCGCCCTGATGGCGGACGGCCACCTCGGCTACGGTGTGCCCATTGGCGGCGTCATCGCCACCGAAGATCGCATCAGCCCCA
>CAXSHQ010000488.1:0-460 GCA_964236875.1 uncultured Acidobacteriaceae bacterium
GGATTCATGCGCTGTGACGGCAGCGCATGTGCAAGGGGGTGAAGTTCGACTTCGGCCTAGCTCAACAGGCCCGGGCTGAAGCCCGGACCTGTCTCAGACGCAAGAACAACAGGCTGCCCTTACGCGCGCTGGGCCGGGTATCCGACTTGTGACGACGACACCGTCACGGACGGGCTGCCTGGAAGGAGTTGCGGCTGGGCCTGGCGTGTGGCGGCTCCGCCCGTCTGTGCGGCGATCTTGAAGAGGGCCGTGAAATGGCGGAAGAAGATGCCGGGCATCTTCGACGCTTTGTAAACCTGCGTAACGCCGGCGGCGCGCAAGCGATGCACCACGGGAATCTCCACGATGCTGTAGCCGCCGCGATGGACGCGGGCGACGAACTCCCACCAGAAGCCCTGCTTCATCTCACGAAGCTGGTCGGCGAGCCGGTGCGCGATGGCGCGCTTCGAAAGAACATACG
>CAXSHQ010000488.1:470-2857 GCA_964236875.1 uncultured Acidobacteriaceae bacterium
ACGGGCAGCTTGGGTCATGGACGGGCGTGTGAAAGACAGATTGGTAGATGAAGTAAAAGAAGCGTGACATGGCCTTGCGCGCCAGAGTGTCCTGGCGATTGACGCGCCAGCCCAGCAGCACATCGCCTCGATTGCGCTGCTCCCAGAACTTCCAGAAATCCTTGGGTTCGCATTGCCCGTCGGAATCGACGCAGAGGATCCAGTCGGCTTCGAGCATGGTCATGCCTTCACGGACGGCGCGGGAGTAGCCCTTGCGCTCGTCGCTCAGGTTGAGGCGCATGGGAATCTCGCCGGCGAGGCGGCGGAGAATTTCCTTGGTGTTGTCGCGGCTGCCGTCTTCGCAAAGAATGAAGCCGACGTTCACGCGCGGCGAGATTTCTTCATAGAGCTCGCGGATGGTGGCTTCGATGCTTTCGGCTTCGTTGTGGACGGGAAGAAGAATTTCGAGCTCGGGAATAGACATGCGGTTCCTCGCAGGTAACAACGTAGCGAGGACCGATGGGGGAGAGGTATTGCCTGACGTGGGTGGTAATGCCTCCGGCGGGGGAGGGGACTAGCGGTCGCCGATCAGGTGCAGGCGCATGAAGTTGGTAGCGCCGGTCTTGGTGGCGGTGCCGGCGACGATGCCAACGACCTGGCGCGGCTTGACGTAGCCGGCGCCCTCGAGGATGTCCTCGGCCATGTTCACGAGCTTGTCCGTGCCCGTGAAGCGCGAACACTGGATGGGGTAGGTTCCCCACAGGAGCATGGCGCGGTGTACGACCGCCAGGTCCGGCGAGAGCGCGAAGATAGGCGCTTCGGGACGGTACTTCGAGAGCAGGCGCGCGGTGTTGCCGGACTCCGTGAAGATGGCGATGGCGGAAAGGTCGAGGTCCTGCGCGGAGTGCGCCATGCACTCGCAGATGGTTTCCGGAATGGTGAGCGAGCGGCGCCGGCCGCCGGTGAAGACGCGCGGCTCATGGCGCAACGGCTCGTTCTGGATCTGGGCTTCGGTTTCGGCAACGATCTTGCACATCATGGCCACGGCTTCCACCGGATACTTGCCGGCGGCGCTTTCGGCGGACAGCATGACGGCGTCGGTGCCGTCGTAGATGGCGTTGGCGACGTCGGAGGCTTCGGCTCGCGTGGGGCGCGGGTTCTCGATCATCGACTCAAGCATCTGCGTGGCCGTGATGACGGGCTTGCGGTACTCGGCGGCACGGCGGATCATGTGCTTCTGAATGGCCGGGACTTTTTCGGGCGGGACCTCAACCCCAAGATCGCCGCGTGCGACCATGATGCCGTCAGCGGCTTCGAGAATGGAGTCCAAATGGTCGATGGCCTGCGGCTTTTCAAGCTTGGCGATGACCCAGGCATTGAAGCCCAGGGCGGCCACGCGCGACTTGACGTAGCGCACATCGTCAGCGGTTTGCACGAAGGAGACCGCTACGGTGTCGGCGCCGGCCTTCAAGCAGAACTCAAGATCGGCCTCGTCCTTTTCCGTGAGCGAAGGGACTTTGATCAGGACGCCGGGAAGGTTGATGCCCTTCTTTTCGCCGAGCATGCCGCCGTTGATGATCTCGGTGACGACGTCGGCGCCTTCGATACGGAGGACGCGCAGCTCGATCAAGCCGTCGGAGAGGAGGATCTGGTCGCCGGGCTTGAGGTTTTCAGCAAGCGTGGTGAAGACAGTGGACACACGCTCGGCAGTGCCGGGGCCCTGCTCCGGAGTGATGGTGAGCTGCTTGCCAGCCTGGAGGAGCACGGGCTTGCCGTCGACCAGCGTGCCGGTGCGGATTTTGGGGCCCTGGAGGTCGGCGAGGATGCAGACCGGTTTGCCTTCCTCTTTGGCGATGCGCCGCACCATGGCAATCAGCTCGGCCTTTTGCTCATGCGAGCCGTGCGAGAAGTTCAGGCGAGCGATGTCCAAGCCGGCGCGCACGAGCTGGCGAAAGGTCGCATCCGAGCTGGACGCGGGACCGAGCGTCGCGACGATCTTGGCTCGCCGCAAACCGTGTGCACCTTGCGACATCAGGCCCGCTCTTTTTTCGCTACTCCCCACCTGCCATGCCTCCCGGCGCGCCTGAGCCTTGAAGACTGGGCCGAAAGCCATTCTAACCGCAAGTGGACAGACCGGTGCTCGAGCGTGTGAGCGGGCAGCTTGAAACATGCGCAGTCGAAGTAGGTGACAAAAGTCAGGACCCGCGTCCCGAGCTCGCCCGTATGCTCTCCACAAGGAGTTCGAATCCTCATGTTCCGCATCGTTCAGCGACACCTCACCTTGCTTGCAGGCCTTCTCGTCGTGCTGGCCGCCCCCTGCCTCAACGCGCAGACCGCCATCGTGGAAGAGCCCAACTACAAGCCCACGCTCACCGTCCCGATCCGCGTGGGTCCAACGCCCGTTCCCG
>CAXSHQ010000489.1:0-1448 GCA_964236875.1 uncultured Acidobacteriaceae bacterium
GCTCTGGGTGTAGTCGTGCACCATGACGAAGCGGGTGTTGGTGGCGATCATCAGGACCGTAGGCTGGCGCAGCACCTCGGGCTGCGCCCGAAGGTACTTGACCATCATCTGGCGCGCGAAGGAGATGTCCTCGAAGCGGCCATTCAGCTCATCGAGAACCATGACGGTGATGGGAGCGTCACCGATCTTTTTCAGGTCAGCTGCGGAATGAACGAGGGCGCCTCTGCCGGGCAGCATGCGATGCGCGGATGGCGGCTCGAAACTGCGAAGGGTCTGCGATGTGCCGTCTTCGGCGACGTTGAAATCGTCGCGCGTGAAGCTCCGGTTGACTACCTTGTTGTCCTTGTCCACCACCACAACGTCGAGCACAACGGCACGCGTGGTCACCCGGATGGTGGGCGTTGGGCCTTGCTGCGGAACAGGGGTGGACTCGTCCGTGGAGCCGTTGTTGACCGGCGGATACGGCGCTTCCTGAGCGCGCAGGGCAAGCGGAAGAAGCAGGCAAGCAAGGCCGACGTTCGGAAGCGCGGAGCGGAACAGCATGGAGATCCTTGAGTCAGGCGGCGGCAACGCCGGAAAGACACAAGTGTAGACGGCGGCAGGAAGTGGAATGTCTCGGGAGACGCGACAGCGGCGGGGTTGTGCGAGCTGCCGCGGGCTTGCGGCGCGACGGGACGGCGGTAAGGCACTGCTAAACTTGAGGCGGCATGAAATGTCCGTACTGTGGCTTTACCCAGGACAAAGTGATCGACTCGCGCGAGAGCAAGGACGCCGATTCCATTCGGCGACGGCGGGAGTGCGAGCGCTGCAACAAACGCTTTACGACCTATGAGCGGCTGGATGAGATTCCGTACATGGTGGTGAAGAAGGACGGCCGGCGCGAGAAGTTCGACCGCCAGAAGGTGCTGCAGGGGCTGCTGCATAGCTGCCAGAAGCGCAAGGTCAGCGTCGGGCAGATGCAGCAGATTGTGGACGCGGTGGAGAGCTTTGTGGTGGACTCGCCGGAGCGCGAGCGGTCGACATCGTCAGTGGGTGAGCTGATCATGAAACGGCTTCAGGAGATCGATACGGTGGCGTACATCCGCTTTGCCAGCGTTTATCGGGATTTCAAGGATGTGAACGAGTTCAAGGAAGAACTCGAGGGTTTGCTGCGAGGGAAAGATCCCAGGCCTAGAAGGCCGATGCCGCGCTGACAACGAGCGCATTCGCAGTAAGCAAGATAGGTAACGAGCTCAGAGCAATGAGCTTCAAAGCTTAGAGAAGAACACGAGGTGTGGGGATACATGGCGGAAGGCACGCGCACGCATAAGATCACGTTGATACCCGGGGACGGCATTGGTCCGGAAGTTGCTGCCGCGATGGTTCGCGTTCTGGAGGCTGCGGGAGAAAAGGCCGGCTGCGGCTTCGAATGGAATTCCTTCGAGTGCGGCGCCGAAGCCTATGAGAAG
>CAXSHQ010000489.1:1458-2835 GCA_964236875.1 uncultured Acidobacteriaceae bacterium
CCAAGGCGGCACTCGACTCCATTGCGGCAAACAAGGTCGCCATCAAAGGACCCACGGCGACGCCCATCGGTGGTGGGTTTTCTTCCATCAACGTGGCGATGCGCAAAAAGTTCGACCTGTACTCCAACTTCCGGCCCGTGAAGAGCCTGCCGGGACTGAAGGGCAACTACCAGAACATCGACCTGGTCATCTTCCGTGAAAATACGGAGGACCTTTACGCCGGGCTCGAGTTGATGGTGCAGCCGGATGTGGCGCAGAGCCTGAAGATCATCACGCGCAAGGGATCCCTCCGCATTGCGCGTTCGGCGTTTGAGTTCGCTCGCAAGCACGGACGCAAGAAGATACACGCGATCCACAAAGCGAACATCATGAAGCTTTCGGACGGTCTCTTCCTGAAGTGCTGCAAGGAAGTGGCCGCCGAGTACCCGGAGATCACGTATGCCGAGCACATCGTGGACAACACCTGCATGCAGCTGGTGCTGAATCCCTGGCAGTATGACGTGATCCTGACCGAGAACCTGTATGGCGACATCCTGAGCGATCTGTGCTCGGCGTTCGTGGGTGGGCTGGGGCTGGTGCCGGGCGCGAACCTGGGTACCGAAGCGGCGATCTTCGAGGCTGTGCATGGCTCCGCGCCGGACATTGCCGGGCAGGACAAGGCGAATCCCACTGCCCTGCTGCAATCGGCTGTGCTGATGTTGCATCACATCGGTGAAAGCGAGATGGCGGAGAAGGTGCAGAAGGCGATCGAGGCTGTCTATGCCGAGGGCAAGACGCTGACACGCGATGTAGGCGGGGCTTCGGGAACGAAGGCGTTTGGCGAGGCTGTGATCGCGGCGCTTTAGGGCTAGTTTGCGAAGGTGTGGAGCGAGGCTGGGGATGTCGAGGGCAAGCAGTTGGCGTAGGTGGGGCGCTTGGGTGGTTGCCGGCGTGGCCGCGGTTGCGCTCGGCGGGTGCAAGCCGGATGCGGCAGGGCGTGAGGGGCAGAACCTCGACAAGAAGAGTGAGCCCGCGCCGGAGCATCGTGAAGCGGCGGGGCCTCAGGGTGCGGCGAATGGGCCTGCGATTGACCCTTCGCGGCTAGGTGGATTGACGGGCACGGTGATCTTTCGCGGAGCGCCGCCGCGGAGGGTGAAGATCGACATGTCGATGGACCCGGCGTGCGCCTTCGGCGAGAACGAGAGCGAGCAGGTGGTCGTGAACAACGGCCATCTGGCGAATGCGTACGTGTATCTGAAGGGCGTGACACCTTCGCAAGCGCCGGCCGGGCAGCCGCCGGTGGTGTTGGACCAGCGGGGTTGCCGGTACACGCCGCATGTGGTGGCGGTGCAGCAGGGCGGAAGTGTAGCGTTCACCAACTCCGACAGCACGATGCAC
>CAXSHQ010000490.1:0-2832 GCA_964236875.1 uncultured Acidobacteriaceae bacterium
CGCTGGATCGAAGAATGCCTGCCGCCTGACGACTATGAAGGCTACGCTGAGATCACCGCGGCGCGACACGAAGTTGCACAGTACGATTGGTGGAAAGTCCAAACGGCGCTCATGGCGAAGCAAGATCGCCCGCTGCTTGAGCTACCACCCTGGCTGGTGTTCAAGCTTGTTCCTGCCCAAACCTCGCCGCGAGTAATCGCGCCGATGCAGCAGCGGATGCAGGAAAGATCGGACGGGTGAACGTGAGTGAAGGTTTGATGAGGCTCCGAGATCCTCAGCTTGCTCGCAAGAGCAATGATGGGCCGTTCCGTTGGCACTTCGTCAACGGAACAACGCTCCCGCTTCCGCAGTGTGCGGGAGGAGAACACCGTCTGGCCCCGGAGTAGAGAACCCACCCACCCCGATCGCATATCGTCTGTGTGGAACGTGGAACCCCAATGGAGCCTGCGGCCCAAGGTTGTGTCGCAGAAGGCCAACCGCAAGGAAGGCTGACTGCTCCAGTGGGAACAGGATGGTCCCAGAAGCCAATGCCACCCGCCGAAAGGCAAGGGAAATGCATAACCTGGTGGATAGTGCATCTGCACGCGCTGAAAGGCGGCTGACGGGGACCAGGTGAGTCACCCAAAGAACCGAGGTGCGAATTGCAAAGCGAGGGAAACGGTCGATGCACGCTTTCAGCAGTGTAACCAGAACCAAGCCACCCACCGACTGGCAAGCCGTCAACTGGCGGAAAGCCTACAAGCAGGTGCGCAATCTGCGACAACGGATCTTCCGGGCCGCGCAAGCGGGCGACCACGCAAAGGTACGCTCGCTGCAAAAGTTGATGCTGCGTTCCTACAGCAACACGCTCGTGAGCGTGCGGCGTGTCACGCAGCTTAATGCGGGACGAAACACACCCGGCATCGACAAAGTCGTCGTGAAAACGCCGGTGGCACGCGCTAAGCTGGTCGATCATCTCATGACCTACCAGCCCTGGCGTGCCTCACCCACCAAACGGGTGTACATTCCCAAAGCCAACGGGAAACTGCGTCCGCTCGGTTTACCGACCATTACGGATCGATGTCTCCAAGCTCGCATCAAGAATGCACTAGAACCGTACTGGGAAGCCAAGTTCGAGGCGAGTAGCTATGGCTTTCGCCCCGGTCGCGGCTGTCATGATGCCATCGAGAAAATCTACGGCTTGGCGCGATCCAACAAGCGCAAGAAGTGGATACTCGATGCTGACATCACGGGCGCATTTGATCACATCGACCACGCCTTCCTGCTTGCAACTCTCGGCTCCTGCCCCGGCCACGCACTCATCAAACAATGGCTTCAAGCTGGCTACGTCGACGCAGGGGTATATCACACAACCACGGAAGGCACACCACAAGGTGGGGTGATCTCACCCTTGTTGGCCAACATCGCTTTGCACGGAATGGAAGCCGCTATCGGGGTCAAGCATAACAGCCGCGGCCAAATCAATAGCTCGCGAGCGGTTGTGCGCTACGCCGACGATTTTGTCGTGTTTTGCGAAAGCCAAGCCGACGCCGTCGCAGCTCGCACAACGCTGACAATCTGGCTTCAGCAGCGTGGCCTCACACTCTCGGAAGAAAAGACCCGTATCGTGCATCTGCGCGAAGGGTTCGACTTTCTGGGTTTCACGGTCCGCCATTACCCAGCGCCAAAGACGACGCGAACAGGGTATAAGCTGCTCATCACTCCCAGCAGAGCATCTGTGCAAGCATTACGGAATAGGTTGCGCCAGGAATGGCTACGGCACCACGGCAGCAACGTGCATGCAGTCATTCACCATCTCAACCCCATCATTCGAGGCTGGGCAAACTATTTCCGCAGAGGAAGTGCATCACGAACCTTCTCGGCCCTGGACCGCTGGATGTTTCGCCGCCAATGGCTGTATGCCAAACGAACGCATCGCAACAAATCAAGTGCATGGCGCAAGGCGAAATACTGGGGACGCTTGCGCTTGAACCGTCAGGACAAGGGCGTATTTGGTGATACGGCTACGGGCAGCCATATGCTCAAGTTCGCTTGGTTCAAGATCGAGTACCACAGGTTGGTGCGAGGCGCTGCCTCGCCGGACGACCCGCAACTCAGAGCATACTGGCAACAACGAGCGGTCCGACCACCAACAGATGTGACTACACGCTGGCAACAACTCGCCACACGACAGGGCGGGAGGTGTCCAGTATGTGAGGAAAGCCTCTTCAACGAAGAAGAAGTCCACATCCATCACATCCATCCACTAGCGCAGGGCGGAAAGGATGAACCGAGGAATATGGTGCTAGTGCATATGTACTGCCACCACCAAATTCACAGTGGGAAGTTACCACCCGCACTACAACAACACCTTTTGCGTGCGTAGGCGAGTGACTTGCTTGAGCCGTGTGCTGCGAAAGTGGCACGCACGGTTCTGAGGGGAGGGAGCGGTGGCGACGCCGCTCCTTTACCCGACCGCAGCACGTTTCGTATACAACACCTGGCCCATTCCTGGCGGTTCTCATCATCACAGTCGGTAGGTGCGGTTGTGCAGGCAGGGGATGGAGGTCGGCTCGCCGAAGGCGTACCAAAGGGGTGTAAGGTTGGCTTGTTTGACCCAGGCCACACGTGGAGGATTGTCCTCCCCATGATACAGATCGCCTGCAATGCCCCGCTGATGCGAAACACTAGCGTGCCGGGCCGCTTGGCGGTATGCCCAGACGATGCGCACTCGTTTCCGGCGAATGCCTGAAATCAAGTCAAGCGTAAGTTCCATAGGGGTGTTCTCTCTTACGCTATCCTGTCATAGTTAGCAGTAGGGAAAACCGGCTGGAATGCTGCCTGAACGAGATC
>CAXSHQ010000491.1:0-235 GCA_964236875.1 uncultured Acidobacteriaceae bacterium
AACATCGTAAATGGCTGAACGGATGTACCGATGGATTCGATGACGGTGATTTGAGGCGAAGCACCGGTCACGGCCACGTTGCCAATCAGGGAAACCAGGTTGCCGTTGTCGGAAGGAAAACTGCGGAAGCAAAACCAGAGACGTTCGGGGCTGTCTGGCTGCCATCGGAGCCAAAGTTTTGGGAGTAGATTCCAGAACCGAACCTAACCCAACTTTCGCACTTTTGCTCGTCGCA
>CAXSHQ010000491.1:245-2824 GCA_964236875.1 uncultured Acidobacteriaceae bacterium
GCATTTGTTTCGGCTTGCGCGCCCGGTGTGCGTGAGCGAAACGCGTCCGATAGGTCCAGCTGGACGGGAGGTAGAGACGAACGGGACCACCGCAGTGTTACAGAGGCGGTGTCATGTTACGGGGGACGGTCCAGCGGCCTTCTCGAAGCCGCGGCCGTAAGGGGCTGTCTGATAACGTTGTGACGAGCAGCGACCGTGCGGGCTTAGCCCAACTTTCGCACTTTTGCTCGTCGCACCGCCCTGCCGGGGCCGGCAGGGTGGTTTTTCCGCTTCGGTCTGCACTACAAAATCGCTGGGGGTCAGGCGTCGGCCAGCCCGAGTTGGGGGGCTCTTATCCGCGGTGGGGGTTGCTCGGGGAGCGTTAGGCCGAGCGCTTCCAGCAGCAACTGCTGCTGCGGCTCGGGCTCGGTGTGACGCGGCATGATCAGCGTTCGTCCGTCGCTGGTGGGCAGGTGCACCTCAAGCATCTGGATCGTCGTCAGCGACTGCAGTGCGGCTCGAGGGGTGAGGCCAGGGGCCGCTGTGGAAAGCTTCATGCGGAGCGTTGCGTTGAGGCAGTAGCCCAGGAACGCGATGAGGATGTGAGCCTCCACGCGCTGCTGCACCTGATGATGAATCGGGCGCAGGCCCAGGTCGCTCTTGAGCGTCTTGAACGCCTCCTCCACCCGCGTTAGCTGCATGTACCACTTCCACAATACAGAGGGGTTATTCTTCATCCCCGCCGGCCAGCGCTTCCAAGGGATGTGGGCGCGGAGGATGTAGCAGCCGTCGCGGTCCAGGGCCTTCTTCCACGCGGCCTTGTCGAGCCTGGCGGTGAAAGTCGTGCGATTGACGGGCTCTGTCTCCAACGGCTTGCGGATCAGCACGAACGACGCGACGCGGCCCGCCTCTTTCTTCAGCACCGCGATGCGTTCCAGCAGGTAGTCGCGCTTGATCTTCCGCCGCTTGAGGCGGTTGATGCCGTGCACCAGCTTCTTGAGCTTGCGGCGGCGCATGGCGTTCTCCTTCATCTGCCGGGCACTGCTGCGGGCCATGACATACAGCTCTTTGTCCTCCTCCAGCAGCTTGACTGACATCCCTTCGTGGACCGCCTCCCACAGCTGTTCCGCCATCGCCTGTTCCAGCTTGCTCAGCAGCGACTTGGGCGTGCCCACGAGGTAGGCCATCTTCTCCTGTCGCATCTTCGCCAGGCTCGCTTCGGTGGGGATGCCGCGGTCCATCACCCAGACGCGCCGGGCCTTGCCGTAGAGTGACTGGATCTTCGACAGAAACAATTGGAGCGTCGTCTTGTCGGCGGTGTTGCCCGACAGCACCTCATACGCCAGCGGCAAGCCGTCCGTCGTCACCACCAGCGCGATCACCACCTGCCGGCAATCACTGCGACCATCGCGGCTGTAGCCATGCTTTGCCTTGGGGATCTCGGCGCAGCTTCCTTCGAAGTAGGTGCTGGTCAGGTCGTAAAGCAGGATGTCGAAGCGCGCGTCGAAGAGCGTCTTCCATCGAGCCGTCAGGTGCTGGCACAACGCGTCCTTATGCGCCAGCACGCGATCGAGGCAGCGATACAGCCGGTCTTTCTCGGCCACCGCGAAGTCGCACTCCAGCAGCTCGTCCATCGCGCTGGCATCGAACCACCGCCGATGCACGGCGAATTCGCTGCCCGGCTCGCACAAGCGGTTGACCGCCAGCAGCTGCAGCACCTTCTCCCAGGGGACGGCCCCGCGCGCGTCGCCCAGTTGCTGTTGCCAGAAGCGGTCCAGGTGCAGCTGTCGCCACAGCGTGCATCCCAGCCAGCAGTCGCCGAAGCTGCGCGGACGAACGAGACGCATCTGGCTCATGTCCAGCGAGAGACCGTGAATCTCATCAGCAGGAATCGGTCGATCGGCTGGAAACAAACACGCCTGGTGCGCGGCATCTTTGTCTTCATCGAAGACTTCGATGCTCTTGCGCCACGCCGCTTCTTGGCTGTCGTTGATCTCCCCAAGATAAAGTACCTGCCGCTGCGCAACCTTCCCGCTGCCCAGACGTCGCGACTCGACGATGCTGAAGTAGCGATGGGCTTTGCCGTTCTTCCGGCGGACATGGCTGCGAAGAAACATCGGAGCCAGCAATAGCAAATCGCGCGTCTGCGGTTCAAGATGGCAGGTCTGCACTACACGCCCCGCGGAAGATCGAACCGCGCTGGCGCGTGCGAGAGCGAGGAAAGCGGACGCGAAAATCGTGGAAATGGTTCAGAAGTGCGAAGGTTGGGCTAAAATCGGGTGAAGCCACTGTGGGTGAGACGTTGGGATTGAAGCCTGGATTGTCGCGTAATTCCCCGTCAGGGTGAAGGTGAACGGGATGAGGGTGACGGTGGACGCGGTGGCGCCGGGAATATTGAAGGTCAGCGTGTCCTCGTTTACTGCCCTGGTACCGCCGAACAGACCACCCTCGGCGTGGGAGGCAACGCTCACCGATGCGGTGGCCAGCGACGTATTAGCGCTGTTGTGTTCATGAGACTGGCCGTTCACCGTTGCATCCACGACGACGTTTTCGTAGGTACTGGTGCCTTGGGTGTCTGTCGCCGTCGCACTTGAAGTTGT
>CAXSHQ010000492.1:0-2794 GCA_964236875.1 uncultured Acidobacteriaceae bacterium
CCTCCGCACCATGCCTTGATCCTTATCCGCCTCATCATCGGAGCGATCCACGCGGTCATTCAAGTGGCCGCGACAGCGTTGGCGGCAGGGTTGTCGGTGGTGCTGATCCTGCTGGTGATTGTTGCGGTCATCGCTGCCGGCGTCTTCGGGATGTTCGGCTTGGGTGGGGTCGGACTGGCCGCGCGGCGGCGGCGCAAAGCGCGTCCCGACGCCGAGCCGCCTGTTAGTTAATCGCTATAGCCGTTTTCCTCGAGGTGTAGTGGCTCCACGGCGAAATGCGGGGATCCTGAGCTGCGCTCAGGATGACACCTCTGCATGAGCGAGCCCTATACCTGAAGGAAACGGCCCTTGAATGCTGACCCCTACTCGCCGCTGCTGGCGTCGCGCTGGTAGGGCTTTTGCATAAGTGAGCGGGCCTCGTTGACGGCGCCCTGGGTGTTGTCGTTGGTTTGAACAGCGAGGCGATACTCGTTGACGGCGCGCTCGCGCTGGCCGGTGATGTCGAAGATCTTGCCGAGGTTGATGTGGCTCCAGACTTCGGTCCATTTGGGGTCGCCGTCGCCGCGCAGCGCGTCGCGGAAACTGTTCGCGGCGGACTGGTAGTTCTTCTGCATCATGAAGATTTCGGCGAGGCGGTAGTTCGCGAGCGAGCTGCCGCGGTTGGAGTCAAGCGCCTTCTGGTACTCGCCGATGGCGCCGATCAGGTCTCCCTGCGCAACGGCCTGCTGACCGCGCAGCACGGCTACGCGCACGGCGAGGTCGGGCGAGCTTTTGAGCAGCCAGTTGTCAGGGTCAATGGTGATGCGGCGCGGGCGCCCGAAGGTTTCCACCGAGTAGCCCGACTGCGTGCCCGAAAGATCTACGCGGCGGTCTTCGGTCTTGCCTTCGGTTTCGATGCGGAGCTGGACGGGCATCTTGAAGAGGTCGAGATCCTGCGTGACGTTCCCGATGGTGCGGAAGCCTTTGCCGCTGCCGAGGCGAAAGACGGAGAAGGTATCGCCAAACTCGGGCGCGCCGGTGCCATCGAGCCACTGCGAGAAGAACGGAGTGAGCTGAAGCTCGGACTTGGCTTCAGCGACAGACTGCACATTGGCGGTGCGGATGCCCTTGTCGGTGTACTGGTCGAGCAGGCCGCGCAGGAAGTTGCCGAAGGCGGTGTCGCCCATCTGCCAGCGGAGCATGTGGAAGACCATGGCGCCCTTGCCGAGCGTCTCGTTCTGGAACTGCGGCGAGAAGGGATCGAGGCGGCCCGCGGTGGTGAGCGGATCCTGGTCGTAGGAGAGGGCTTCAGCCTGCGTGTCGGTAACGGCGGCCTGAAAGGCTGTCTTGCCGTTCTGCTCTTCGAGATACATGAGCTCGGCGTAGCGGCTCATGCCGAAGGTGACCCAGGCGTCGTTGAGGGTGGCGGGGGAGACCTGCGAGCCCCACCACTGGTGGGCGATGGTGTTCGCGAACAAACGCATGCTGCCGTGGGTGGGCGCGATGGCGACCACGCCGGGCGCCCAGGAGGCAGCCACGGAGTCAGACGGGAGCTCGACTACATCGAGGCGGCCGGATTCGGCGGAGCCGAACTGGCTGCTCATCCACTCGAACTCCTGTGCGACCGTTTTGGCGAAGCCCTGCGCCTTGTCCTTGTTGGCGTCGGTGGTGAAGACGCGGACGTTGGGAGCGCCGGGAGCGGTGATGGGCTGGAGGAACTTGCCGGCGACGATGGTGCCCGGGAAACCGGAGCGGGTCCAGTTGAAGGTGTCTTCGACGCGGCCGTTCGGGCCGGGTTTTTCACCCTGGAAGCCGCTGCCGATGGCGCGCTCGCCGGCTGGAAGGGTGACGTGGACCTCGGCGGTGAAGCGATCCGTGTAAAGGCCGGGCATGGAGATGGGGAACCAGCGGCCGGGGTAGAGCAGGATGCTGATGGGATCGGCGACTTGAGCGAACTTGATGCCGTCCACGGGGCTGGTGTCGACGGTGGGCGCGCCCGCGTAGGTGAAGGTCCAGGTAGCCGTGGTGCCCTTGGCCATGGGAGTGGGGAGCGCCACGCGCAGGGTGGAGTCGGCGGCATTGCGCTCGGTCGTGAGGGTAGCGTGTGCGGCGTCGGTAAGGGCGGTGACCTGCAGGGCGTTGTTGAGGCCGAAGACTGCGGAGGTCAGGTCCTCGAGCGCCGTGAACGTAACAGTCGTCGTGGCGCTGAGGCGGCCCGAGGCGGGGTCGAGGTCGGCGTGGATGACGTAGCCGGTGACGTCGATCTGGGCGCGGGTGGGCGTGGCGGCGTGCGCGGCGGTCGCGGCCAGGAAGGCGGCGGCGGAAATGGTTTTCAGGAGCGAGGGGCGGCGGTGGTGACTGGTCATGCGGTGGGGTCCCTTGGGCGGTGCGGGCGTTCAGGCGCAGAAGTGCTACAGAAGAACTCTACTTATATAGACGCGGAAAGTGGGTCGGCGGACTTACATGGCGTTGGGCGGTTTCGGCTGAAGCCCCGCCTGACGAAACGGACTCCTGTCCAGTACCTCCAGAACGGCGCCAGCGACGCGGTCGATTGCCGTTTGGGTCTGCGGCTCCGTGGGGTTCGATCCGGCGAGCAGACGGTGACGGACCTCGGCCAGGGCGGTGAGCTGGGCGGCGCGTTCGGGGGTGTCGGGAAGGAGGGGGGAGAGGGCGGCGGCTACATTTTCGGCGGTGAAGCGATTTTGGAGGAGCTCAGGGACGACGCGGCGGCCGGCGATGAGGTTGACCATGGCGATGGGCTGGTTGCCGGAGGGGTCGGCCATGTCGGGGAACTCGTCGGGGTAGTGGACGAGTT
>CAXSHQ010000493.1:0-2771 GCA_964236875.1 uncultured Acidobacteriaceae bacterium
CAATCTACGAGAGAACTCCAGTTCCAATTGGTAGAGATTTCCGGGGGCAGGTCAGGCGGATACATCGAAAGCGAGTTGGGGCCAAGGGAGTTTGGTCTGAGCCGAGGCGCAGATGGCTGTGTATCGTGGTCGGTCATTCCGCTACGCCTCACCGCCGCAGGGCATGAGTTCGCGGAAGGGCTTGAGAACCCGAAGGCGTTTGAGACTGTACGCAAGGATTTCGTAGGGGCAAGCCTCTCCACGATCAAAGACGTTGTGGTGGGCGTCATCAAGGCCGAGATCAGCAAGCACACGGGATTGCACTTTTGAGGGGACGATGGACGAGACGAAAGCAGGTGAGCTTTGTTCGTGTGGAAGCGGTCTACTGTTCCGGCGGTGCCACGGCTCAGTCATGAACAATGCTGGAGAAATCCCCTTGGGCAAGGGCGACCCGAACGCACCGGAAGAACGCGTGTCGCTCGTCGGGTTTCCGGGAACCTACCAGACGCTTCACATGATGTATCGCTTCAAGGGAAACGATCCGCGCAACGCTCTACCGCCGGGCGGCACTCCGGGACCGTACGAAGTGACATTCATCCTGCACCGGCCCGGCTACAAGCTGCAGGGTGAACACAACTTCTCGTTCTCGTCGGGACTGCGTGGTGATTCTCACCTTGCCATCAGCCAACCCGCATACGCTCCCCCTGGGAACCCGGATGCGGATCAAATCCTGATTGACGGCAACACCGAAGATGGACTATTTCGATTCACGGGGTTTCCAAATGAAAAGGGCTACCTCGGCAAGCTGGTAACGGCTCCATTCAAGGCCAAGGATCGCGCTCACGCCGAAGAGATTGCCTATCGCGCCATTGCACCGTCTCTGAGCAACATGAGTCTCCATCTGGATATTCCGTTGGAAATCGGTGTTCGGGAAACGAAGGAACTGTCGAATGGCAGCACGTCGATCAGCCTGATGTCTCCCTATCTCGAAGCGCCGATGGCGATCGCCGCAATGGCCAACTTCGGGCCGGAGTTCCGCAGCTATGCCGCGCTCTATCGCGAAGCGCTCAACACGGACACACCGGTCTATCAGTTTCTATGCCTCTTTAAGATCATCGAAGCGCTCCGCGCACGGCGGACTCGCTTGGTGCGCGAAGCGAAGAGGACTGGCGGCACCTATACGGCGCCGGTGGAACAGATGCCCAACAACGAAGCGGAAGTGCGCGTATGGCTGGAGGGCCTGTTTTATATTCGCCGCCAATTCGATCTCTCCACGCTGCAAGCGGCGGTACCTCAAGAGTTGCGCGGCCGTACGGCTGCGGACGTGATCGAGAACGTCCTGAATCCGTTACGGGTTCAGGTAGCCCACGCCTTGTTCAGCAACAGTGGCGAGCTACCGTTGTCCTCCGACGATCTGACGCACACGCAAAAGGTCACGCAGAAGCTCCTCGTGACGAAGTGCCTGGCTCGGAGGACGCTGAAGAACGATTTCCCCAATGACTTTCTGAATCATCTGCCCGGCTAGTAAGCAGAAGCCCTTAAATGGAGTGGCTGCCGAACATTCCTGCCACACGTGTTTAAAGCGTTCCTGAGCCAAGCCGCAGGACTCGTCTTTCAGCGGAATTCACCCCCGCACCCGCTCTGAAGAGATTAGGTCTTCACAAACGCGCTTCACTAAGTTAGCTTGAGCGGACACCCAACTAACGCCGGGCTGGCTAGTTGTAGCCACTGCTATGCGCCTTCGGCGACCGCGCCACCGTCAACAGCAACACCAGCAGCACCGCAGCGCCGATCCCGCCCACCACGGCCTCCGCGCCTGCCAGCCCGCGGCCACCCCATCTCTGCCCGCCCCATCCATCCACCAGCGCCATGTACAGCACCGGCACATTGCCCAGCGAGTTGATGATCGAATACCTTCCGCTCCCGCTCTTCCCCGATTTCCCCAGAAACTCCAGCACCACCGCCGTAAACATCGCGTAGCACGCGCCCACCGTGAACAGATACGCCAGCACTCCCACGTAATACGTCCCCGGCCGAACCGGTCCCAGCCACAGCACGCACAGCGGAAGGCAATTGATCAGCGCCACCACCATGTACAGCACCGCCGCCCGCATCCGCACGCGCACAACGGCCATTAGGGTCGATCCCGCCGCCATCAGCAGCCCGCCCAGCAGCCCGTTGATCCACGCCACGTGGTCGCCGTCCACGCCATACTGCTTCGCCACGCCAGTCAACAGTCCTACCGCCGATCCGCTCGCCATCGGAAACGTCATGCACGCCACATACGGCAGGGCGCTCCAGCGGAAGAACGTCGTCCTGCATTCCATCCACACATAGCGCATCGTCGCGCCAAAGCTGCCCGTCTCGATCGGTCCCTGCTTCGGCGCCGCCAGCGCGCACAATGCCGGCAGGGCGATCATGAGCGCCGCGGCCAGCCCCAGCATGTCATGGCTCGCGCGAGAGCTCATCCACAGCAGCACCGAGGCCGACAGCGCCCCCAGCCCCATCGACCCAGCCTGGTAAAAGCTCCCTGCCGTCCGCCGCGCCGTCTCCGAGCGCATCGCGCCCATCATCCCGCCGCAACTCGACACGCAAAGCTGCACACAGCATGCGGCCATGAACATCAGCAGCAGCGTCCCCCGCGACGACAGGTTCTTCTGATGAAAGCCCAGCGCCATCAGAGCCGCCGCCAACAAGCCACCAGTGATCAGCCACGTCCGCCGCCGCACGAAGAAGTCCGTAATCGGGCTCCACAGAAAATACAAACTCGTCGGCAGCGCCAGCACAAAGAT
>CAXSHQ010000494.1:0-2749 GCA_964236875.1 uncultured Acidobacteriaceae bacterium
GCTCTCAGGGGCAGGGCTGCGGGTTGGCTGTGCTTCAGGCATACGACTTCCTTCAGGGGGAGCAGAATGGTCGGACGGCGGCGAACGTCATCCGTAAAGGGTTCCGGGAACAGCTACTTGGATGCAGAATCGTGCCTGACGGACTTTCGACCGGGCTGCATGCCCTGTTCAGCGGGCGAACAGAAGACTCTGGGCCTGCAGTTCTTCGCAAAGATCGCGGCGGAGACGGCGCTCGGTCCAGTCTTCTGAAGCCTCGATCAGACCCACGGAACAGTGGCGCTCATCGTCCCACCCTGGGTAGTCCATAACCGGATACAGGCAGAGCCCGAGCACCGGCGCGCCCATGCGCCGGGCCTGCCGAACCTCCGCGCATACGTAGCCCAGCCAGCCGGGGGCGGCACCCGCCTCGGCGCCTGTCTCCGACACGATGATGGGCCGCCCGTAGCGTTTCCAAAGCCCGTACAGCATCTCGTGGAGCGGCCGGTGATCCGCGTGGCCGGGCGGCGTGCGGTCGCTTTTGTGGATCCACTGGTTGTTCCAGTAGTAGTTCACGCCGAGGATATCCAGGCAGTCCGCGCTGCCGCCCATATCGGGACCGTCGCGGCCGGCGAGCATATCCCACGCTTCAAACTGCGCGGCAGTGTGGGCGGCGGCGCCCTCCTGGTCCTCCGGCCTGTCGGGACCGGTGGAGATGTGGATGATCGGCTCGGCCTGGAGAAAGCGTGCGCTGGGGTCGGCGCGGCGCACCGCGCGTATGGCGGCCAGCGAGGCGCGCACCAGTTGCTGCTTCAGCTCCGGTCCGCGGTCTTCGGCATACGGGTAAAAGTGCTCCACATCGCCGCCCACCCAGGCCCAGAACGAGATCTCGTTGACCGGGCAGTAGACCGGCGGGCGCGTGACGCCATGGCTCTCGTTGAACTCGCGCACGAGCATCGCGGCTGCGAAGCTGAACGCGGCGAAGCGATCCGAGAAAGCGTCCGAGAAGATGTCGAGATCGGTGGGCACGCCCCAGTGGCAGAGGTCCCAGAGGACTTGCGTGCCAGTGGCGTGCGCGGTTTGGAGCATCGGCAGAAAGCTCGACCAGTCGTACATGCCGGGCGTGCTCTCGATAAGGTGCCAGCGGATGCCGTCGCGCACCGTCCGCACGCCGGCTTCGTGCAGCAGGCGGTAGTCCTGCCCGGCCAGCCGGTCGTGCGCCGTCACGGAGATCACGTCGTGGATCGGGGTGCGGGCGCGGCGGCGGTGCGGGGCGCCCTCGAACCCGCCCATGAAGAAGCTCTGAAAGAGGTCTTGCTGGGGAAAGGCGGGAGAGCCGGGCAGGGTAGAACCAATCACGTACAGCAGAGTATCAGCGCGTAGTTTCATAAGGCGCTGGGGACAGAAGCATTATGATGGCGCGGGAAGCTGCGCACTGTGTTTTCGGCAGGAGGAGGACGATGCGGATCGGGATCGATGTGGGCGGGACCAAGATCGAGGGCATTGCGCTGAACTCCGCCGGCCGCGAGCTGCGGCGGCTGCGGGTGGACACACCGCGCGGCGAGTATGAAGGCACCGTTGCTGCCATTGCCGGCGTGGTCGCAGAGCTGGAAGCGGCCACGCATCGCGTGGGCAGCGTGGGCGTAGGCATCCCCGGCACGGTGGTTGCGTCCACCGGGCTGGTCAAGAACGCGAACTCCACCTGGCTGAACGGGAAGCCGCTGCAGCAGGATCTGAGCCAGGCGCTCGGGCGGGAAGTGCGCTGCGCCAACGACGCCAACTGCTTCGCGGTGAGCGAGGCCGTGGACGGCGCGGGGCGCGGGCACGGCACGGTGTTCGGCGTGATCGTGGGAACGGGTTGCGGGGGCGGCGTGGTGCTGAACGGCCGCGCCCACAGCGGCATCAACGGCCTGGCAGGGGAGTGGGGACACACGCCCTTGCCCTGGGCCGATGCCGGTGAGTACCCTGGACCCGCCTGCTACTGCGGCCGTCACGGCTGCCTGGAAACCTGGATCTCCGGCACGGGCCTGCAACGCGACTTCCTCCAGGTGACCGGACGTGCGTTGCGCGGCAAGGAAATCGTGGCGGCGAGCGAGGCCGGCGACCCCGAAGCGCTGGCCGCGCTGCAGCGGCTGGTGGACCGCATGGCGCGCGGGCTGGCGGCGGTGGTCGACATCGTCGACCCCGATGTGATCGTGCTCGGCGGCGGCCTGTCCAACATCGATTGGCTGTACCCGCGGCTGAGCAGCGAGATCAGCCGCCACACCTTCGGCGGCGGCGTGGAAACGCCGGTGCTCAAGGCGCAGCACGGCGACTCCAGCGGGGTGCGCGGTGCGGCCTGGCTGTGGGCTCCGCAGGTGGAGGAGCTTCCCGATTAGGGGCTCTCCTGTCACTATCTTCACCTCGGGTGTCATCCCTGAGCGAAGCTCAGGATCCCCGCATTTCGCTCGAAGCGCCGCAATGCTCTCTGGACAGCTACCGGGCTCGCCCGAGCAGCACATCCGGCCACTCCGACGCACTTTGCACTGTGATGTCCGGCTGGGCTAAAGCGAGTGAGGCGGGCGAGAGGCCGAACGCGCAACCCACCGTCTGCGCGCCGCAGTTGCGGGCGGTGAGCACATCCACGTCGGAGTCGCCGATCATGACCACGTCGCTGCCCTGCAGGGGCGCACCCTTGCGGGTGGAGGGCAGCAGGTGGGCTTCGCGCATCAGCGCCAGCAGGCCCGTAGGGTCGGGCTTCTTGGTGTGGAAAGAATCGCCGCCGTAGTTCTGG
>CAXSHQ010000495.1:0-975 GCA_964236875.1 uncultured Acidobacteriaceae bacterium
AAATAGCTGCGCTACACTAACTCTTCCAACGGCACAAAAGATCGGGCACTCCAATCGCCGTTGTCGTCCGGGACATAGTCCCACACGCCGAACGGATCGGCGGCGGTCTTGCCCGCCAGCACGTCTGCGAACAGGGATGCATCCGGATCAGGCGTGGTGGTGCCCGGTCCGGGTGTAACGGTAGGTTGCCAGGGGCACCATTCTGCGCGGGTGCGCTCGCCTTTACGGTGGGCTTAGCCATTGGAGTTGCCTCGGGACTTCGGTGGTTAGCTCCGGTCACGTGTTAGTCGCACGCGGCCGGTGCGCTCGTTCACTTCGGAGGCCCGCGCATACGCGCACAGCGGCCCAGGACGCGCGCCAAGCTGCTGAGTGAGGGAAACACCGTCCACGTACCCGGCGAACGCCGTATGCTGGCGATGCGGGGTCTGCCGCCGCCGTTTGACGACGGTCAAGCATGGTCGAAGCTGTACCCAGCTCCTATGCAAGGCGGCTGCCCCGCAAAGAACCCCGAGGATGCCGTTGACGCGGCGGCTCAGGTGCCCCTACTCTACGCGCAAGCATTGAAGGCTTGCAAGCCAGGCTTTGATCTTGCTAAAACGATTCATTTCAGCTAGGAGTCATCCAAATGCGGTGCCTGAAAGATAGCAGAAGCCAGTTACCAAATGATGCGAAGTAACGGCGAAGTATTTTAGTACGGTAGATACATCGTCGTACCAGGAGCCGTTCATGCGTTTCTTCACCTTTCTCGCTGCCGCAGTCATGCTTTGCGCCAGCCTTGCGGCTCGGGCCGACAGCATCACTTACAACTTCACGTATTCCGGCACAGGCACCTTTGTCTCAGGAACCGCCAACGGGAGCGGTTCCTTCACCGTGACCTTTGCCTCCGGTTCCACTACCGGTACGCTGAGCGCCTTTTCCTTCACCAATGTGTTCACCACGACCGCAGGAAACTCGACTTTCACCTATGGTCTGGCC
>CAXSHQ010000495.1:985-2748 GCA_964236875.1 uncultured Acidobacteriaceae bacterium
CGCCGTTGGCTGTTGCTCGGCCTGCTTTTCGGCCTTTTCCTGCTGTACCATAACGCGCTGCCGCTGTATACGGACTGGCTGTGGTTTCAGGAAGTCGGTTATACCAATGTGTTCACCACGACCGCAGGAAACTCGACTTTCACCTATGGTCTGGCCGACGTGAAACACAGCACGATCAACCTGACGGGCGGTAGCTCACCGACGATCGCCACAGCCAGCCTTGTAACCTTCAACAGAATTGGCTCCAATGCAGCTTTCGGGGCCGACCAGTTCATCCTGCAGGATTCCGGCGGGACGATCTTCGACAGCTCCTCCGGCGACATGTTGCAAGGCAACACCACCGGCGGTGGGACCGTTACCCGCGGGGCCTTGGCCCCTACGCCTGAGCCGTCGAGCATTCTGCTGCTGGGCACTGGAGTGCTTGGCGTAGCTGGGGCCGCATTCGCGCACAGACGCTTCGCCCGGGGCGGCGCACCCAGTGGCGCCCTAGTTCTCCCAGCAGCACTGTAGGCGCACGACTTAGTCCCGAAGCTGACAGCCCAGGCCTGGCGACGTTTGGCGACGCTAAGCACGGTAGAGTTCTCCACGAACTCCCGTGCAAGCGCTGCGGGCCTGCACGAAACCCTGAGAGTACCGTTGGCGCGGCGGCTCAGGTGAGCACTACTCTACGCGCGCTATGCAGGTTGTGTCCATTTCCTGTGGTGGCGTTCGACGGAGCTTACTGAAAGCGTCAACTGAGACTCTGTGGCCGTAAGATGGCATGCGTGAGGTGGGCATGGCGCTCAGAGCTACAGATGTTTTCACACCCGGTGCGTTTCCGCAGCATACCTACATTGAACGTGCAGATCAGGGGCTCGAAACTGCACTCGCGGATGCGCTCTCTACTCAGGGCCAATTAGTTTCCCTTTCCGGACCCTCAAAATCTGTTCAGCACCTCCGAAAACATCCCCTCCTTTGTGCTGCGAAGATTGAGGACGAAGCATGTGTTCAGGCACAGAAGCTGCATAAGCTGCGGTGATCCGGCCGATTCTGTAACAAAGCGCTCCACAATCTGAGAGCGAGTTCAGCGTTCAGGAGCCGAAAACCCACATTGGCTATGTCTGCCAACTCGGTCGGCGTCCAATATTGAAGGTCGACAGATCGAACACGGCCGCGAAGCTCGCTGTTCGCGCGCAATACATCGTCTCCCCGGTGTGTGACGGTAGCAGTCACGATGCGGATGTTCAGGCGAACGGCTTCTTTGAGCAATTTAGCAACTTCAGCTTAAACCTCACGAGGCATGTAATGGAAGTCATCCAACAAGATGGTGAAGTCACTGTTGGCGATCTCGTTGACGACCTGAGGCAGTCCTCGACGCTCCCTGACCTGCTCCGCCGTCTTGCCGAGCGTTCCACCAAATGTTCCCTTTGCTCCGACCTCTCCTTTGGAGAGAAAGGGAATGCCCATGGAGCCTTTCGCCTCTGCCTCTAACTCCCCTTTGAGTTCTGCCGTCTTGGTTTCAGAGGTGCTATTAGGAACATCCATCCAGTCCAGTACCGAGGTCCACAGATCTCCAGGTTGCTTGATTGATGCTCCGGAGATCGAGATGAGAAGATCTCTTCCGACCACCTTCTCAACTAGTACGGTTTTTCCACGCCGATGGCGGGAATATTCAAGCTATCTTCGAACAGACAAGCGCAAGCACCGACTTTCGTTCTTTGTTCGACGTTCTAGAGCATTTCTCCATAGGGTATAGCTCTTGATTCTTTCCTGGGCTGGGTTGG
>CAXSHQ010000496.1:0-559 GCA_964236875.1 uncultured Acidobacteriaceae bacterium
GTGCCGCGGCTGCATTGGGCGACCGGGTCGCGGCCGTGCAGGGGGACGTAAGCGACGAACAGTCAGTCGAGGCGATCATGGCGGCTCCGGCCGCCGAAGGCGTCGACATCCTGGTAAACAACGCCGGCATTATTCAGGTCGGCGGCGCCGATCGTGTCGCTGCTTACATAGCTGTTTTCCGCCGCCAGCGCCGACTGATACGCATTGTCCTGCCCATACGAGAAGCCGTCCAGGCCATCCTGCCGAGGCCGCCGCACGTCCCGTGCGTTCACCTGCTGCTCCGTGCCCGTCAGCTGCAGCGACTCGCCCGGCCGCAGCTGCTGCGAAAACCCTCCCGGGCCATCTACCTGCGCCGCGCCGGAAATCAGCGTCACCACGGTCATGTTGCTGCCCGGCATCACATCCACGCGCACATCGCCCGGCGCCAGCACCGTAACCGAAGCGTTCGGCGTGTCCAACTCGGTTGTCGTGTTCGGGTCTATCCCAAACGTCCGCAGGTGCACGCTGCCCTGCGCCAGCCCGAACTGCGCCAGCGTGTCTGTCAGCCCGGTCACGGTGA
>CAXSHQ010000496.1:569-2743 GCA_964236875.1 uncultured Acidobacteriaceae bacterium
ATCTGCGGGTAGCTGCCCGTGCTCACATCCGTCCCGGTCACGGTGAAGTCGGTCTGCTGACCCGCCCGCACGGCGATCTGCCCAATCTGCAGCTCCGTCAGCGCGCCGTTGTCCGCCCAGATTCGGTCGCCACTGGTCAGCGGGTAATTCACCTCCGCCGGCGAGAAATCCTGCACATTGGCTGGCTGCACGCTCACATTGCCCTGGGCAACGCTGAGCCGGGCCACGCGTGAAGGCGGGTCCTGCTGCTGATCGTTGTAGTTCTGTTGGCCGGGCGTTTGCGCGGAGGGGTCGGGGTACCCCTGCTGCTGCTGCTGCGGATTCTGGTAATTCGGGTAGCTCTGGCCTGCAAGCAAGCCTGTAGACGCCAAGCCAAGCAGGGCCACGGCAAGGGAGCGGTTTCGGGCAAGGGAAGCGGTCAAGCGGCCAACAGGCCTGCCTGCGGCGGTGTTGAGTAGAAACATGGTCGATCTCCTCTCGCGTCCCCGTCGCAAAACAGCCGCGTTGAGGCGCTGTCGAGTGTAAACCCCACAGCGCGCAAGAGTTTCACTGAATCGTGAGACGACAGGATTGTTCCCCGAAGCTAAGCGGCGGCAGTTCCGGGCAGAGCCGCGTACGGCCCCTGGCAGCCGACGGAGAAAGCCATCTCGGGCAGCGAGAAATCGCGGAACCAGACGGATCCCCCTCCTGCGTCTTCAGCCTCCGTAAATTCGCACACCTCGGTGCCCCCGGTAGCTTTGTTCAGGTTGCGTTTGATGGTGGGCCTGTCGCTCTTCATGTGGTACGCCGCCATGCTGGGAAGGGAATTCCAGATCCTGCCATACGACGGATCGTAGTATCTCCCCTGAAACGGCACGACCTTGTGGTCGCTCCACAGGTAATAGGTGCTGCGTTGATGAGTCGCAGGAAGCGCGGTGAGCGGCTCGAACATATCTGGGTTCACAGGAGGCTTGATGACGTTGGCCGGAAGGCCCGCCACAAGGTGGCCACCCAGCGGTGATACGTGCTGGGACACGAACCCGAACTTGTAGCGTCCCTCGTATCGTCCCTTGCTGAAAGGGTCTTCAACCACCTTGTCTGAAAGTGCCAGGCCGAAGGGCCTGCGCGTCGTGCCGAGCAGCCGTAGCGCTCGCGCGAAAGCGACGCACTGCCCGGTAGCGGCAGTCCCGTCCAAAATCGACGCCCCGGAGGGTGTGCCCGTTCCTCCATTCCACGTCCAGTGATTTCCCGCGTGGAAGTAACGCCAGTACTTATCGAACAGGGAGGAAAAGGTGTGTAGTTCTTCGCCCCCCAGCATGATCCTGCCGCCCGGGCAGCCTGCAATCTGCGACGGCAGGACAGTCTTCTGCAATCCGTTGACAATGTCGGAGTAGATCGGCACGCGTTGTACCTCGAATACCCGTTACCATAGTTACCCGCACCCACCGCGTCAACAGCTAAATCTGAGCAAGCTAGATGTGAGCAAAGAGCCGAATACCCGCAATGCCCGCCGCACCTGCGTCGAGGCAGGCACCCGCGTTCGCCCGCGTCACACCGCCGAGCGCCAGCACTGGCACAGGCTCCGCTGCTGCCACGGTCTCCCGCAGCATCGTCAGTCCGGCTCCGGGTGAAACCGCCTGGCCGCCCACAACCTTCTCGAACACCGGCCCGAACAGCAGCAGATTCGCGCCGGCGACCCGCTGAACGTCAGCCAGGGTGTGGCACGACGCGCTAATGACCGGCGTCGGCAGCCCCGCATGACGGAAGAGCGCCCGCACCTGTTCGGCCGTCAACTCCCCGAGAGCAGCCGTCAAGTGCACGCCATGCGCCCTTGCGGCGATCGCCACATCGGCGCGCGAGTTCAAGAGCAGCCGCGCGTTGCTGCCGAGTTCCCCAAGCTCCCGCACCAGAGCTTCAGTCAACTCCAGCAGCTCGCCGGTCGCGAGCGTCTTCTCGCGAAGCTGCACATAATCGACGCCCTCGGCCGCCCAGCGCCGCGCCGCCGCCAGCAGGGCCGCGCGCCGGCTCTCGGCGTCGGCTCCCGTCCGAGATACATCCGTAATCGCATACCGGATCATCTGCCACAGTCTAGAGGCCGCGGCCGCGCCCACACCTGCGCCGCGTGAAAACCCGGACAGCCGTATGATGTACAGGGACAACAGCCGCACCCGCTGGGCCAGGCAGCCGCCGAATCC
>CAXSHQ010000497.1:0-2741 GCA_964236875.1 uncultured Acidobacteriaceae bacterium
CAATCTACGAGAGAACTCCAGTTCCAATTGGTAGAGATTTCCGGGGGCAGGTCAAGAGCATATGCTACGCCAAAGGGCCGAGGGGCCCGATCATACTTCCTGGAATTTATCTTGCGCGATTCAAAACGGACATCGCATTTTTCAGCGTTGTGTGGTCCATATGCGCATATCGCGCTGACATGGTTATCGTCTTATGGCCGGCTGCTTCTTGAATGACCTTAAGGCTTACGCCGGCCTGTGCGAGGCGAGAGCAAAATGTGTGACGCAAGTCGTGCCAGCGGAAGTTATTGATCTTCGCGTCCCTCAACGCGGCCTCCCACCATTTCTTGTTGTCACCGATACCGAACACCACGTCTTCAGGCGAACTGTTGGGGCGGTCCATGGCGCGGTCTTTCCGTTCCAGGGACAGTTTCTTGAGTTGCTTGAATGCATGAAACACGTCGTCGATCATCGGCACTGTGCGGCTGGAGCCGTTTTTCGTATCCCTCAAAGTGATGACCCCACGATCAAAGTCGATGTCACTCCACAACAAGCCGTACTGTTCGCCCTTTCGCATTCCAGTGCCTATGGCAACGTCAAGTTCGTAGATGCGATGCAGTAGCCGTTTTCTACGACGTTCATTTTGTGGCCCACAGGCGTCAACGGCATTCTGGAGGACAACTCGCAGTCGTTTCTCTTCGTCAGGCTTGAGAAACCGAATTACGGCGTTGTTCAGTTTGTGTTGACTGACTTCTCGCGCTGGATTGACGTTCACCTTGTCGCGTTGCTTGCCGTAGCGGTAGAGCGAAGAAAACGTCACCTTATACCGATTGAGCGTCGCTGGAGCCTTCTCCATGCCGTCAAGCCAATCGGCTATCTCGTAGGGACGAATCGAAGCTGCCGGACGATCTCCAAACTTGGAGCGGATGAGGCCAATACGATATGGAGGATTTCTCTGGTCCTTATAGACGGTCGGCTTGCTTTGGATATGGCGAAGAAGGTCGTCGCAAAGCTCTGCAACCAGAACCGAAGAATTTGCAGTGAATGCCTCCATCTCACGGGCCGTCTTCGGGGTTCCTTTCGCTGAGCGCGGTATGTGTCCCTCGCCTGTTTGCCTCAGAGTCCTGGCCTTTTCTACATATCGGACTGCGGCAGCACGGTCGGTGCCGAACGATTTCTTTACCAGCTTCCCGTCAATGCGAAATCTGGCGTACCAGTTCCCGCTGGGGTCGTCCTCACGTTGGTAGACCCCTTTCACTGGGGCAGGCAGTCTTGGCATTGGATCACCTCGCTCTGAGACGGCGGACTCGCCGCTGCTCTTCGGACGATTGGGATACTTTTGGGATACTTTATTCCCGTAACCCCTGCATCGCCTTGCAACAATTCTACCGGATCTCAATGTGCGAAACGTCAATATTTACGCGGCTATTTGTCGCATCGCGCTGCAATAGGCAGCATGTCCTTGCAGAGTAAAAATCGCACTTTTAACGCGAAGGTCGCAAGTTGGACTCCTGCCCGGGCCACCATGGAAACACCTTCTGTCGAGCCTGATTCGAGTTGCTGCATTGTCTGTAGAAGCTGGTCCATTCGGGCTCGGGGTGCGGTAGGGTTGTCATACTTGCGACTATGCGGGACACGGCTCTTGGCTGTGTTCGTGAAGCACCTGACGAGATGCTTGCCTGATCGGCCGGAACCTTCCAGCGGCAAACAGTCCCAACAGAATCGAGGAGCCTATGGATGCTTCAACGGAGACGAACCCTCAGCCGCAGATCGGGCAGCGGCAGCGCGATTCCATCATCCGCGTGGAACGCATCCTGATGGCCCCTTGCTGTTACACGCAGACATCGACGTTCACAGTAGCGAAATCGCAGCGAAGATGAGAGCGGAAGTACGCTCGATGACGCTTGCTGGAAAGACTGAAGCGGAGATCCTTGCTTTCTACAAGGGTATCTACGGGGAGCAGATCCTCGCGATACCGGATGGCACTCTGGGTCGACTGGCGTTCACCATTCCCATCACCGTCACAACGCTTGCCGGTGGTGCGCTCGTGTTTGTGCTGCGCCGATTCCATGCACGAAAGGTGGCGATCGCTTCAAGCGCCTCGTCATGCGCGGCCCCCGAAGTCTCGCAAACTGTCCGCGAAGAAATCCGTCGCCAAACAGCTTGGTAGCCGTCAGGAGGTTCTAATGAACCCCTGTAAGTCTCCGTTTCGTCAGGGCGGGGCTTCAACCCCGCCGTAAACGCCACTCACTACTTTCGCTCAGGCGAGCTTCAGCAACCCCTAGCAGGCCGCTTAGTCTGAAGACCAGCGCACACTCCACGGACCCAGCGTGCCATCCTCGCGAGTCCATCCGGTCGTCCACCGCTCCTGACCGCACAACGTACCGAAGCCCCCGGCCTCCTGCGGACACAGGTTCGCCTGGAGGGACAGCTTCGCCCCGCTCTCGAACGTCCACTCCACCTCCAGAGCTCCGGGCCGCAGCACGCGGTAGCGGCCGCACGCCTTCGTCAGTCCGCCGAGCAGAGGCACAACGGCCTCAAACCGCACCCGCAGCAGAGCCCGGTACAGCTCAAACCATGCAGCGTGCCCGGGTTCACGACGCTCCTCCCACTTCAGCTTGGCGGAGACAAACGTCTCGCGCGACTGCGGATCGGGAGCCTGCCTGAGCTCCTCTTCGCTGGGCTTCGGATTCAGCGCGGAGAGGCTCTCGCAACGCCCCTTGCGAATCGCATCCGCCAGCGATCCGTGGGAGTCGGTGAAG
>CAXSHQ010000498.1:0-374 GCA_964236875.1 uncultured Acidobacteriaceae bacterium
CGCGATATGGGATGCCGCGTTTTCGTCGAAGAGCGTGCTCCAGAACAGGATTCCCGACTGCGCGATCGGCGAGTTGTGAGGTACCAGGGCCACCTCTCCGAGCTGCCGCGCACCCTCATCCGTGGAGATCAGCTTGTTCAGCGCTTCTTCGCCTTTGCTCGCCGTAGCTTTCACAATGCGGCCGTTCTCAAACGTGCAGCGGATGTTCTCGATCAGCGTTCCCTGGTGGCTCAGCGGCTTGGACGCGGTGACCACGCCGTTCACACGGTCCTTATGCGGCGTCGTGAAGCACTCTTCCGTTGGAATGTTCGGCTGGCAGAACACACCGTTCCCCGCCGTGATCCCCCCGCCCGCCCACAGGTGCTGATCCGCCA
>CAXSHQ010000498.1:384-2734 GCA_964236875.1 uncultured Acidobacteriaceae bacterium
CCGTTGCGCCGTCCGGCGTGTAGAATTGCAGCGCATGAAACCGCTTCTGGTTCAGCAACTCCACGCGGTCCTTCAGGCGCGCACCGTGCTCCTCCCACTCCCGCACCGGGTCATCCACGGCGATCCGCGAGGCGTGAAAGATCGCATCCCACAGCTTACCCATGGCGAGCTCTTCCGGCTCCCCCGGAAACATCAGGGCAGCCCAGGCCGGTGTAGCGCAAGCCACGATCGTCCAGTTGATCTCATGCCGCGTGATCAGTTCCATCGCGGGCTTGTACGCCTTGGACGTGGCTACATTCGCGCGCGATACCTTGCCGGGATTCTCGCCCGCCAGCAGTGCCGGGTTGGCCCCGGTAATGGCCATACGCGCGGCTCCGGACCGGAACGCGGAGGCAATGGCGTCGAAGTACCAGGCCGGTGCGTAGTCGAACGCCTCTTCGGGCGCATGCTGAAAGCGCGCCAGTGTCAGCGCATCGTCGGAAAACAGCGGCGTCACCAGCTTGGCGCCCATCCTGTAGGCATGCCGGGTGATGTGCCGCACCAGCGGAAGCGCCTCGGTGGGTGCGGTCAGCAGAAGCTCCTGTCCAGGCCGCAAACCCAGTCCAACACGAACAGCGACTTCGGCCAGACGGTCGAGCTTCTGGTCAAAGGAGAGGGTGGCAAACACATCAGACAGCAGCGTCGGCATTTTGGGTTTTTCCAGTGTATCCGCAAACTCGCCAAACTGTAGACAGGCAAGCACTTCCCGGCCCGAAGAAACCGAATCTCGAGCCCGACGTCCGGTCCAAGCCCTGTTTGCCGCAGGGACGGTAGCGCTTCAGCCAGTTACAAAGCCTTCACCGCGCGGCTTGAAGCTTCTCAAACACATCCCGAAAATCGTAAACGCCCGGCGCCGCTTGCGAAAGCCACTCCGCCGCGCGCACCGCGCCTTCAGCAAACGGCCTTCGCGAGTGCGACTCGTGCGTCAGCAGCAGCTTGTCCCCGTTGCCCTCCGCCTCCAGCACATGCAGGCCCACGGCCTCGCCGTGCCGTATGGACTTGATCTCCACCTCGCCGGAATCCGTCGCCCGCTTTACCGCATCGCGCAGCGTCAGTGCGGTGCCGCTCGGCGCATCCAGCTTGGTAAGGTGGTGCGTTTCCGAGATGGAGAACGTATACCCGGCAGCCTTCAGCTCGCGCGTCATGTGTTCGGCGAGCTTCAGCATCATCTGCACGCCCACGGAAAAGTTTGAGCCATAGAGCAGGCTCGCGCCGCGACGCTCCACCAGCCCCTTCATATCATGCAGCTTGCTATACCAGCCCGTCGTCCCGATCACCATCTTCGCGCCGTTCGCCAGGCAAGCCCGCATGTTGGAGACCACCGCGTCCGGCGTGGTGAAGTCGATCACCACGTCGAATCCCGTCACGAACGGGGCTGTCAACGCGGATGCGTCCTTGTTCTCCGTCGCATCGAGCACATGCACGCTGTGCCCATGCTCAGCCGCTACCTCGGCCACCAGCTTGCCGGTCTTTCCAACACCCAACACCAGGATTCGCATCGTTCTTTTCAGCTCCTACTTGTGCGCGCCAACGGCCCCGCCCCGCGCTTCCATATCCCGTGCTCTCACGTCGCGTTCGTTGACATCAAAGATACTCTCATCCGGCGCGGCGAAGAACTTGTTGTGGAGCGAGCGCACGGCCTCATCCACGTCCTCCTCGTTCACCATGAAGCTCATGTTGATCTCGCTCGCGCCCTGCGAGATCATTCGCACGTTCACGTGTGAAATCGCGCCGAACACCTGCCCCGCAATGCCCGACTGCCCACGAATGTCCTCTCCGACCAGACAGATCAGCGCCTTGCCGCCCTCATAGCGCACATCGGCAATACGCCCAAGCTCCTCGCAGATCGCCGGCAGCACCTCGTTCGAGTCCACCGTCACCGAGATCGAAACCTCGCTCGTCGACACCATATCGATGGCGCACTTGTGCCTGTCGAACACATCGAACACCATCTTCAGGAACCCATGGGCCAGCAGCATCCGGCTCGCCACGATGTCGATGATGGTCAGCTTCTTCTTCGCCGCGATCGACTTGAACGGACTCGCACACGGCGGCGGCGCGGCTGTGATCACCGTGCCTTCGTTCTCCGCATTGCGGCTGTTCAGCACCCACACCGGAATGTTCTTCTGCACCGCCGGCAGAATCGTCGCCGGGTGCAACACCTTCGCGCCGAAGTACGCCAGCTCCGCCGCTTCCTCGAAGCTGATGGTCCGCACCCGCAGCGCATCCGCGCAAATGCGTGGGTCCGTCGTCATGATGCCGTCGACGTCCGTCCAGATCTCGATAGCCCCTGCATGCAGCCCGCCGCCCA
>CAXSHQ010000499.1:0-2733 GCA_964236875.1 uncultured Acidobacteriaceae bacterium
CCCAGCCCAGGAAAGAATCAAGAGCTATACCCTATGGAGAAATGATCTAGACAGAAGCTTACTCCACGACGCCCGGATGCACGCCGTCCGGCGCATGCACCTTCACATCATCCTGCATGCTCTTCACCTTGATCCGCGCCAGCGTGTGCCGGTTCTCGCGATTGCTGCTCGCCAGGAACCGCAGGCTGTAGCTTTCCGCGATGTCCTTGCGGAAATGGTCGAAGAATGGCTTCAGGTCAGGCGGGGTGATGTTGCCCATATTCAGCGATTCTCCGCCGGTCGCCGAGCCCACCTGCTGAAGGTAGCTCTGCCCGCTGAAGCTCACCGCGTTCCCGCGCTCACCGCTGATCGGGTAATAGATCGAGTACACCGCCACACCGGCTCGCTGCGCATCCTCCTGCGACGTCTCCACATACGGACTGTTCTGGTTGAGCGGACTCACGCTGCCGTTGTACGGGTCCACGCCGTTCGTGATCATCAGCACAAACCGTGGTCCCGCCGACTGCGAAGGCCAGTGCTTCACGAAGTCCGAAAGCGTGAAATACGGACTGCCATTGATGCCCTGCGCCGAGATCGGAATCCGCACATCCTTCAGCAGCGCGGCATGGTCCGTAGTGAAACCGCTCGTCTGCACACCACCGTTGCGCATGTAGCCCAGCAGCACCGGCATGCCCGCAGGCAGCTGGTTCACAAAACTGGTGAGGTCCCTCTCCTGCAGCCCAAACGAGCTGCGCAGCCCATCATCGACCAGGATCGCCACCTGCGCCTGCGCTGGCGTGATCGGTGTCACGGATTCGATTGGCGTCTGCCGTCCGTTGACCTCCAGCTTCAGCATGCCGGGGTTTACGGTGGCCCCGTGTTTTCCCTCTATGCGTACGGTCACCGACGTGGACACCGGCCCTTCCGTTGCGATCTCTTGTGCACTGCCGTTTGCGGTCCAAAGAGCACACACCGCGCTCATCGCACAGGCCGCAATCATGGAGAACTTCTTCGCCGTTTTCATCACAAATCCTCTGTTTAGTTAGATGTTTCTTCGCCCCACGAGGGTTCGTCCTCACCAGCCACGGCAAAGGCCCACAGCAGAGCTGTGGGCCTTCTGTCCATCTATCCTTACCTGAGCCGCTACTCATCGCCGCCCAGCCTCACCTTCAACCCCGCGCGCACGGTCAGCGGCAGCCCGGGATAGCCGATCGGCCCGATGCGTTGGTTATTCAGCAGGTTCTCAACCTGCGTGAACACCGACATCTTCGGCTTGATCGCGTACGTCCCGCTCAGGTCCAGCTTGGCATAGCCGTAGTCCAGATCGCGGTTAGGCAGCAGCAGCGAGTTGTCGAAGCTGGGCGTGGAGCCTCCCAGGAATGTCGAGTCGTCCGACTTCCCCGCAAACGCTCCCCGGAACACCAGTCCCAGCTTGCCTTGTGTGTAGGTCGCGCTCAGGAATCCGGTTTGCGGCGCCCTCCGGAACACCCGCTGCCCTGCAAGCGGCGAGCTGGCTCCGATGGTGATCCCGGGAAACAACGGATTCGTCGTCGAGCCCTGCACGCGCAGCGCATCGCTGGAGAATGACCGCTCCACCAGAGTCGCCAGATAGGTATAGCCACCGCGCACGAAGATGCGGCTCGTCGCCTGCCAGTCCACTTCGCTTTCCAGCCCCTGCGCCCGATACGTCAGCGAGTTTAGGTAAGCCCCGTACAACGTCGCGGATGTACTCGCAATGCCGAAGTAGGTCTTCAGCGCACCGGAGCCCACATACTCGATCTCGTGGTCGTACTGCGAGTGGAAGTACCCGGCCTTCAGGATGAGCCTGCTGCCCACAATGTTCTGGTCGATGCCGTAGTCATAGGTCCGCGCCTCTTGAGCCTTGAGCGGCGTCACGCCATATTTCGCGATGTCCACCGTGTCCTTCGCCGTCAAGAGCGTTCCGTACAAGGAACCGAACTCTGCATTTAGATTCGGCGCCTGCACACCGCGCGAAAGGTTGAACCGCAGCTTCGTCCCGTGCAGAAAACCGGTCCCCTGCCGAACCGGCGCATACGCAAACCCCAGCTTGGGCGTCCCTCGCAGGCCGTACAGGTGGTTCTTCTCCACCGCGCCGCCCAGGGAGAAGAAGAAGCGGTTCTTGTAGTCACCCTGCAGCTCGCCTGTGTACTCGAAGTTGGTGCGCTGGATGTTCTGATTAATCACATACAGCGGATAGTGGTAGGCCCCCCGCTCATCCTCATAGCGGAAGCCGAACAGCCCGCGCAGGTGCCGGTTGAACTCCTTGTCGCTCTGGAAGTACAGTTCGTCTCGGTTGGAAACCAGCAGGTAACTCGCCGGTGTGCTCGAGTATGCAATCGCGGCCCTGCCCATTGCCGAGTAGCCATTCGCGCCGCGGATCGTTACCGTGTTCCCGAAGTAAGCAAACGCCGACCCGATGTACGTGCCGACTGCGCCAAACTGGCTGAACTGCTCGCGCTTGCGTGCCACGCCATAGCGCACGAGATTGTGCCATCCGCCCAACGTCGTATTCTCCAGCGTTCCTTGCGTGTAGAGGTCCTGATCGGCCTGCTTCGCGTTCGCCGAGATGCCGTAAAAGTCATGCGCGTTCGGCACCCCGGACGCCGAGACGCCATATCGCACCGTTCCCCGCAGGAACGTGCGATCCCCAAGCGCATAGCCGAAGTTCCCCACCGGTGTGCCCGAGTGATACTCATCGTTCGGCAGCGCGTTCGAAGTCTGGAAGAACGAGTA
>CAXSHQ010000500.1:0-2715 GCA_964236875.1 uncultured Acidobacteriaceae bacterium
CGGCTGCGAAAGTCACACAAGACGGACGAATCGAAGCCAGGGTCGGTGAGTTCGAGGGCAAGTGCGTGTCGGGTAGCCAGGGAGCATTGCTGCTCCCCAGCCCCCTCAGAACCGGACGTGCGCCGTTAAACGCATCCGGCTCAAGCAAACCTTACGCCGTACGGAGAAGTGCATCGTTTGCCCTTGGGCGGTTACCGTAATGGATCTGCTGGTGGCAGTACGTATGCACTAACCGCATGTTACTCGGATCATCTCGCGCTGGATCTTTCTTGTTGGCGAGTGATGCACCGCACACCGGACAGCGATACTGTTGGTGTGCGGCAAGCCAGTGATATTTTGGATGGAGGCTCATCTTCGTTGTCTGCTGCGCCCGCTGCTTCCAATAGGCGACCAGGTCTGCGTCGTCGGGAGATGCATCCTGTTTGACTAGAATGTGCCGCTGGATCTTCGTCCAAGAGAATTTCGGCAGGTATTTCCCGCTCTCGCTATCCCCAAACACCCACCGGTCCCTTCGGCGCGGGTTCCTACACCCAAAATACTTGCTATAGCGCCAGTGTGCATTCTTTGTGGGATGTTGTCGTTTGGCGTAGTGCCATGCTCGCTGAATCAGATAGTGGTCCAAGCTTGCGAACACCCTGGCCGACACACCAGTTTTGTAGTAATTCGCCCATCCTGTGATGATTGGTGCAAGACGCTGGATGACAGCTTGGGCGTTCGCCCCAGTCAAGCTGTGCCATTCCTGCCGGAGACGGTCTCGCATCTTTTGGATGGAGGCTTTACTCGGTTTGATGAACAGTTTGGCACCAGCCTTCGCCGTCGCTTTGGAGTAGAGACGCACATTGAAGCCTAGAAAGTCGAAACCCTCGGTTAAGTGGACGATACGCGTTTTTTCTTCCGAGAGGGTAAGTCCGCGCGGTGTCAACCACACCGAGAGGTCGTCAATCGTCTGTTCGGCTTCGGCACGGCTGGTGCAGAAGACGACCAGGTCGTCGGCATAGCGTACGACGGCGCGCGAGGTTGGAGTGAGTGTCCCATTCCGGTACCGGCGACTGCCAAGCGCTGCTTCCATGCCATGTAAGGTGATATTGAGGAGCAGCGGACTGAGTGGCCCACCTTGCGGGGCACCACTGAGTGTGGTGTGCAGCGTGTCATTCTCCATGACCCCGGCTTTGAGCCATTGTTTGATGAGCGGCTTGGCTGGGAAGTCGGCCAGGACGGTGAGTAGATAGTCGTGGTTGATGTTGTCGAAGGCGCTTGTGAGATCGGTATCGACCACCCACTTACGGCGACTGTGTGGTGTTGCGAGGTTAAAGATCGCCTCAATGGCATCATGGGCACTCCGTCCGGGTCGGAACCCGTAGCTGCGGGGCTCAAAGCGCGCTTCCCATTGTGGTTCCAGGGCGTTTTTGACCCGTGCTTGCATAGCCCGGTCAGCAATGGTAGCGATCCCGAGCGGTCGCAGTTTGCCGTTCTGTTTCAGGATAAACACTCGTTTGACTGGACTTGCTCGCCACGGCTGAGCAGAGTGGAGGTGGGCGACGAGCCGCATGCGGGCAAAAGGGGTTGTGACCACGACATTGTCTACGCCGGGGGTGGTTTTGCCGTGGTTTTGTTGGGTCACCCGACGTACACTTTGAAGCGTGTTGCTATAACTGCGTAACATGAGTTGCTGAAGCGAGCGAACTTTGCGTTGCTCGCCATTCCGTTCGGCCTTGAAGATGCGCTGTCTCAGGTTACGAACGTGCCTCTCCACGGAACGCCAGTCGATGGCGTTCCAGTCGAGATGTCCCTCGGTTTCGATTGCAGAATGCTGCATCTATCGGCTCCTCGGTTTGTATCCTTTACAATGTTCTTCAAGAGGTTCACCCGTCCCGCGTCAGCCCGCGCGTTGCGGCAGCTTACGCCGTATCCAGCAGGTTATCCTTCAGCGTTGCTGTCGGTTTCCCTGTGCCTTTCGGCCACTGGCATTTGCTTTTCGGGACGTCCTGTGCCCGCTGCGGAGTTGGGCTTTCCTCACGGTCGGCCTACCAGATTTGGACCACAGCGGGGTTTCCACGTTCCGCATCGGTGAGATGCAACCGGGGAGGGTGCTCCCTATACTCCGGGGTCTCGGTGTCCGTGACGATGGCGGAAATGAACCATCGTCCTTGACCCATCCGCCTCCTGAGGCCATCCATGGCGGTGTATCGATGACGAAGCCTTCATGGGAGTTCACCTACGTTCACCCGTCCGGTTTTTCTCTTGCCTGTGGTACCGCGATGGCTGGGTACCCTTGGGCTTTTCCCTGGGCTTCGCACGTCGCCGTTACCAGTAACGCACGCCAGGGTGAGAACAGGCGTTGGACACACGCCTGAGGCTGTTGCTGCGACACCTCCTTTCTTGCAACATCCCACTCAACCAATGCGACTTCGTGTCGCACACTTCCAATCAATCCGCGCACGAACGGCATCAACTGCCTGGCTATCGGACAAACCCTCGGCAAACTGCATAATCGTGACCAGAGCGAGGTGTGCTGGTGCTTGGGCTGGCTGACCATCATTGGGGAACAGCTGAGCGAAGTCTGGGTTGATGTAGATGGGGCCGAGCTCGTCGCGCATCCGCATATAGGGATTGCCTTTTGGAAAGGACGCATGGGCAACGGCCACGGTTTGATCCAGGATTTGGTAAAACAGCGGTGCGCGCAGCGTCATAGGACACCTACGCAAGGGGTTTAAC
>CAXSHQ010000501.1:0-1210 GCA_964236875.1 uncultured Acidobacteriaceae bacterium
CGGCCGCGGCCAGGGAGGCACACAGCAAGCCCAGGCCGGCTCCGGCCGCGGCGCAGGTCGGCCTGGCCAGGTTAGAAGCCAGTCCGGAAGCCAGAATGGAAGCCAGCCCGGAAGTCAGTCTGGACAATCAAGTGGAGACCGCTCCGGGCAAGGGGGCGATCTCGCCGGCAATCGCGGCGGCACGCAGAACGGTGAAGTGCGTTTAGGCGGAGGTGGCGGCGCGGGCGGCACCGCCTGGGGAAACGTCAACACCGGCAACAATCGTTACGGCGAAGGCCGGGCTTCCCAAACCGTCCCACGCGATGCCTCCGGCAACCCCGCCGACACGGAGCGCACCTACCGGCAAAGCCTCCGCGAGCTCACGGAGCTCCGCCAATTGGTTGGCGGCGACCCGCACGCGTCCAAGGAGCTTCAAGATCTTACTCGGCAGATGCAGCGCCTCGATCCTAGCCGCTTTCCTGGCAACCCGGCCATGGTTGAACAGATGCATCGCGAGGTGCTGAGCGCGGTCGACAAGCTGGAGCTGCAACTCAACGCCGCGGGCTCTACCGATGCCCACACCGGCAAGCCGGACACCGTCCCCGCCGGCTACGCGGACTCCGTGGCCGAGTACTACAAGAAGCTCAGCCACGGGAGCCGCCAGTAGCTCCGGCATTTCCCGGCCGCGCTGAGAACGGACCCTGAAGGAGAAATCGAATGACCCCGGCCGGAATCCTCACAACCGTTCTTCTTGTGCTTGGTCTGCAGATGCCGCAGAACCTTCCGACGGACACCACTCCGCTCCGCAACACCTTCGTTACGGCTGCGGAAACCGTGATCGACAACGCCAGCGCGGTGGACCTCCACGCCGACAACACTCACTTCAGCGCCCAGATGGAACAGCTCCGCTCCGCCAAGGCCAACCTCGCGCGCATGGCCGAGGACGAGCGTGAGCGTGAGGCCGCCTCCGCGGCCGACGATCTCATCTTCGCCGTCGCCGCCTGCCACCTCCAGGCCAAGGACGGCGCCGATACGGCACGGTGCCAGGGTCAGGTCGATGCAGCCCGCATGCGAGCGATGGAGGCGTTGCGGAAGCACAAAGTCAATGGCGTCTGGGTGGACGGGCCGCCTGCGAGTCGCGGTGGCCGCCAGGGCGCTTCCTGAAGGGAGTGCCGCTCCGATCGAAGCACAGAAGACCTTCGTTGTGCCTAGGATTGGAGTTTTTGACGCT
>CAXSHQ010000501.1:1302-2713 GCA_964236875.1 uncultured Acidobacteriaceae bacterium
CGCCCTCACCTGATGCGTCCGTTCTGCTGCGGAACACTACAGAGATCCTTCGCTACGCTCAGGATGACGCTTCTTTCCACGAGAGGACTACACCTGACGGAGAACTGCTCTAGCCGGACCGTCGGAAATGGTCAGACAGGTTTGCGCCGTGCCTCTCTTCCTCCATGAGGCCTAGCGTGTGGGCAGACAAGATGATGAAACTCCAGAAAACATGAGGTTTTAGGCTCGGAGCTACCGCATCGCGGGTTCGCTCCTGTATGCTTTCGGGCGGAGGAATGGTGATGAAGTTTGGGTGGGCTGTTTTACTGCTCTGGGCCGGTTTGGCTGTCGCGGGCAAATCGCAGGGGCAGGGATCGGCGTCGGTGTACGCGGAGTTCAACACGAGCCGCTTTCATAATCTGGTCTCCGACACCTACCTGAATGGAGCGACCGCCGGACTCGTGTTCGACGTCCTCAAGGGCCGGGGCATGATGCTCAGCGGCGACCTGCAGGGGCGCTTCCTGGCCGGTGCCGGCCGGCAGTATAGCTCGGCTTCCATCGGCCCGCGGGTCAGCGTACCCGTCCGCCCCTTCCATCTGGTGCCGTATGGCGAGTTCCTGCTCGGCTATGCGCGGTTCAGTGGGAATGCGCAGGATGCGAGCTTCAACACAAGTGCCGGGAACCAGACTACGGACAGCGAAATCCAGTTGAACGCCGGCGTGAGCAAGCAGGTTTCTCCGCATTTCGCTGCCATGGTGGAGTACAGCTACTCGCAGTTCTATGCCTACGGCGGGCAGTTCAACCCGAAGACGTTCAGCGCAGGAGCGGTGTACCACTTCGCGAAGCGCTAGCGAAGGGCTGATTCAATCCGCAAGCATTCCCGCAGCGGCTGAAGCCGCCTTGATTTCGCGGCGTTTACGGAGGGGCTGAAGCCCCGCCCTGACGAGACGGAAACTTGTTCAGGGGTTCCTTAGGAACAAGGATTGCTACGGGCCGGAGGCGGATCGCTTTCGGCCTTTGCGCTTTCCGTCCCGTTACAATGGAAGGAACATGACCGAACAAGCCCTTGCGGAGACTCCTACCGCGACCGCAACCAAACCGCACGCAACGAAATACACCCGCAACCAGCCTTACCTTTCCCGCGTTCTGGTGAACGACCGGCTCACCGGCCCGGAGAGCGAGAAGGAAACCATCCACATCGAGCTGGAGCTCGAAGAGGGCATGAGCTACACACCGGGCGACGCGGTCGGCATTGTGCCGACGAACCGTGAGCCGCAGGTGGAGGAAGTGCTCGGGGCGCTGGGCTTCAATGGCACGGAGCGCGTGCTGGACCACTACAAGGTGGAGATCTCCCTGCATGAGGCGTTGACGACTCGGCTGGGGATCGGCAAGCTGGCGCGCGGCAGCGTGAATCAGTATGCCAAGCTGTGCG
>CAXSHQ010000502.1:0-841 GCA_964236875.1 uncultured Acidobacteriaceae bacterium
TCCATCCGTCACCAGCAGGTTGCTCCCCCCGCCCAACACGAACAGCGGCAGCTTCCGCTCCTTTGCCCACGCCACTGCCGCGGAAATCTCCGCCGGATTCTTCGCCTCCACAAAATAACGAGCCGGGCCGCCCACCCCAAACGTCGTATACGGCGCCAGCGGCACATCCTCGCGGACAGTCAACTCGACAACAGAAAAATCGGTCATGAGCAAGCAGGTTCCCTGCGACTTCCGCCGCGCCGTACAATCCAATAAGGCAAGCAAGCCCTTGAAGGAGCGGCAAGAATGTACCCAGAGTTGATGGTAATCCCCATGCGTGAGGAGTTGACCCGCGCAGGTGTCGTTGCAACCCAGACCGCCGACGAGGTCGACGCGGCCCTCGCCACCCCCGGCACCACCATGGTCGTGGTCAACTCCATCTGCGGCTGCGCCGCCGGCAAGATGCGTCCCGGCGTCCGCCTCGCCCTGCAGCACACCACCAAGCCCGACCAGGCCATCACCGTCTTCGCCGGCCAGGACCGCGAAGCCACCGCGACGGCCAGATCGTCTATCTCCTCCAGCGTTCCGCCATCGAGACCTCCACCGCCCCGGCCATCGCGCAGGAGCTCGCCCGCGCTTTCGACCACTACTGCGCCAAGGCCACGGCCTAAGCACCGAACCGTAGCAACGAAGCGGGCAGCCGAGGCCGCCCGCTTCGCATTTCCGCTCCTGATAGCCTTGCACCTATGAGCCCCTTATCCGCCGAGACGCGCGACAGCAACAGCCTGGCCGGCCTCCACGTGGCCATGCTCGGCACCGGCAAGATGGGCAGCATCCTGCTCAAAGGTTTCCTCTCCGCCGG
>CAXSHQ010000502.1:851-2709 GCA_964236875.1 uncultured Acidobacteriaceae bacterium
AAGACCGCGTCCGCGCCCTTGCCGGCCAACTGGCTGTCAGCATCTCCACCGACAATCTCGCCGCCGCGCACAAGGCCGACATCATCTTCCTCGGCGTCAAGCCCTTCCAGATCGCCGACCTCGTCGGGGAGATTCAGCCTGCGCTCACCCCTGGCAAGCTGCTTGTCTCCTTCGCGGCCTCCGTCACCACCGGCGCCATCCAGGCCGCCGCCGGGCCGGAGCTGGCCCAGACCATCGGCGTGATCCGTGCTATGCCCAACACCCCGTCCATGCTCGGCGCCGGCGCCACCGCCCTCTGCCGCGGGCAGCACGCCACGGACGCGCAGCTCGCGCTTGCCCGCCGCATGTTCGCCACAGTAGGTCGAGCTGTGGTGGTAGACGAGAAACACATGGACGCCGTGACCGGCCTTTCCGGCTCCGGCCCCGCCTTCCTCTACATCATCATCGAGGCCCTCGCCGAAGCCGGCGTCAATGTCGGTCTCCCCCGCGACATCGCCACCGAGCTGGCCGCGCAAACCGCCTTCGGCGCCGCCCGCATGGTGCTCGAAACCGGCGCTCACCCCGCCCTCCTCAAGGACGAAGTCACCACCCCCGCCGGCTGCACCGTAGACGGCATCCTCGAACTCGAAGAAGGCGGCCTCCGCGTCACCCTCATCAAGGCCGTCAAGCGAGCCACAGAGCGAGCCCGCCAACTCGCCCAGTGATGATGTGTTCCATCTGTTTGAAGGCGTCATCCTGAGCGAAGCGAAGGATCTCTGTAGTTTGGTCGAGCTGCAGGGCCGCGATAGGAGAACTACTGCCGCCGTATCATCGACCCAGCATGAAGCCCCTCCCCACCCTCCGCACCGGCCGCGGCCTCCGCCCCTACGCCGCCGTCGTGCTCGGCTTCATGGTCCTCGTCATCCTGGAAGGCGCGGTCGTCCGCATCACCGGCTCCGGCGCCGGCTGCGGCAACCACTGGCCGCTCTGCAACGGCGAAGTCCTCCCTCACCACCCACGCCTCGCCACCATCATTGAGTTCACCCACCGCTCTCTCACCGGCATCTGCAGCTCGCTCTTTGCGCTTCTCTTCGCCTGGATCACTCTGGCCCGTCCTCAATCCGATCCCGCCCGCCGAGCCGTCCGCTGGGCGGCCTTCTTCCTCCTCACTGAAGCCTTGCTCGGCGCGGTGCTGGTCAAAGGCGGCTACGTGGAGAACAACACCACCAACGCCCGCGTCTTCATGCAGTGCATTCACTTCACCAACACCATGGTCCTGCTCGCCACACTCACCCTCACCTGGTGGTCGCTGCGCCCCGCTAAACCCTCTGCAAGCTCCGCGCTCGCACACCCGGCCTACTCCCGCAACCTCGTCTGGCTTGCCCTGCTCGCCACGCTCGTCGTCGGAGCCACCGGCTCTGTAGTCGCCCTCGCCGACACCCTCTTCCCCTCGCCCTCGCTCCACGCCGCCATAGCGCAGGACCTGTCCGCCTCCGCCCCGTTGCTGGTGCGCATGCGCATCCTCCACCCAGCGTCTGCCGTCATAGGCATGGCCTGCGTTCTATGGCTCTGCTGGCGCACCCGCACCCGTACGGCGAACTTCACCGTCCTGCTGCTCGCCCTTCAGGTCGTGCTCGGCATCGCTGACGTCCTGCTGCTCGCACCCCTGTGGATACAGGTTCTCCACTTGCTCGTGGCCGACCTCTACTGGATCGCGCTGGTCACCCTGGCCGCCGATCTCCTCACCGCCGGCATCCGCCACACGGCCCCCACCCCGGAACTCGCCTTGGCCGCATAGCCGCGACGCATTCGTTCCGCTCAATCTCAACTTTCATCCTGAGCGCAGCGAAGGATCAGCTTGTTGCTTGCAGCGCCACCG
>CAXSHQ010000503.1:0-2707 GCA_964236875.1 uncultured Acidobacteriaceae bacterium
CGCTGCAGGAGCTCGCGGCCATTGATCCAGTAGGCATCACGCTGCCGTTGCACCGGCACGCGCGGGAACATCTCGTCGCCGATCAAGTCTGCCTGACGATAGCCCTTCTGGTAGTTGGAGAGAGCCATATCCAGATGGCCCGTGAGAGGCGGCACTACGCGCATTGCGAAGCTCCTTGAGCTGAGGTTCCGCCGAGGCGGGAGAATCGGTTGACCGAGCAAGCCCCCATGCGGGGACTCAGATCGCTACATCTTGCCCGGGAAAACAAAGACTAGAAACTCGTCACCGTCACCGGTGGCAGCACACTCGGCGCGACCGATGGTGGCGTCGCCCGTGGAGGCAGCGACGAGCTTGCCGGCAGCGTTAGGCTTCACCGGCGCGCCGACCGCGACGACTCCGCCAGCGATCGCCGGCGCGTCGCCGAAGCGCACAATGGAGGCCGGGTGACCCACGGCCAACACGTCCTCGGCCACGATGCCGAGCGATACCTGGCCGGCCGCAGTGACGGCGGTGCAGTTGCCCACGGCCGCGCCAGTTGTGGCCACATAGCCGCGCGTGAGCAGTGACTCGGCGGCGTAGGTCTTGAGGTTGGTAGGTCCGACTGGACCGGTCGTGCGCGGCATGAGCGCTCCTTTGCGCGAAAAGCGTTGATGTGGCGGGGTGCCGGACCACTCCGGCACCCCGTGCTACGCCGCCCCCGTGATGCGCGGCACGGAAAAGCCGATCTAGACCGCGCCGGCGGCAGCGCTGCCGGGCTCGGGCCGCCTACCTTCCGCGGTCAGGAGTCTGTAAGCGTCGTTCCACGGGATCTTGTCTGCCTTCGCGCGCTCCGTAACCATGTCGGAAAACGTGATGGACGCGGCGTCGACTGCCGCACCGTTCGCGGATGGCGCCGCCTTCGACTGCCCACCCTGCGCGCCGGCCGCAAACACCTCGGCAGGCACGATCTTGCCGATACCCTTGAGCGCGCCGGTCAGCGCATCCAGCAAAGCCGGCTTCCGCTCCACACCCTTCGCGTCCGAGAAGGTGATCGTGTCCACATTGCCGGCGAGAGCCGAGAAGAGCTGTGGAATGCCCAGCTTCTCGTAAGCCGGCACCCAGGCACCTGCAGCCTTGAGCTCGTTGATGGCGGAGGTCGCACGGACCTGGGCGTCAGCACCGTTTGTGCGCGACTCCAGCGCGGAAAACTTGTCCTCAACCTTCTTCCGTTCCGCGCGCTCGGCTTCCAGTTGAGTCGAGAAGGTAGCCGTAAGCCACTGCGTAAGCTCCGCCTTCAGAGCTTCCACGTCTACCGTTCCCTCGCTCTTCCTCCCACCGAAGTGACTGGAAAAGAACTCGCGGATACCATCCGCGATAGATTGTTTTACCTTGGCGTCGTCCATGTCGTCTCCATCTGAAAAGTCGATCTCCTCATAGAGATCGTTGCCACTGAAAGTCTTCGCGTCCTTGAGCCCCTGCACGATCGGCGGCACCGCGCCAAGCATGGCGACATGGTGGATGTAGAGCTCGCCCTGCGGATCACGTCCAAAGCCAAGGGAACGGTTGCGATATTGCTTCTCGTTCCAGCCCTTATCGAGAACGGGGTGCACATCTCCGAACGTGCCGTGCAGCACGCCGGTCGCCCCATCGAACCGAACCGACTTGATCCAGCCAAAGGCAGGTTCGCTATCCTTCGCCGGGTGTCCAATCGCGACGGGCGACTCGCCCGCAGCGGAGTAGCGTGCCACGATGCCTGCCATGTCGTCAGGCGTGTACTTGCCCTTCTTGATGGCGGAGTAATCGCCTACGCGAAACAGCTCCAGCTCTTGCCCGTTGAGTGTGGGGGTGGGGCTCACTGGATGGAGGATAGGGGTTGCGAGCGCCCCATCCTACCGCCCCGCACGCCTCACCCTTCACTCCCTCTCCACCCGTAGAGTGAGTCACGCAGAGTCGCGCTGGCATCCCGGCAGCCTATCCGAAGATTGTCTGAAAGCCGGGCTGCGGCACCTTCGCCATCGCCAGCACCGGCAGCCTCAGAAGGCCCGGCTCTTGCCAGTCGGCGCGCGCATCCGCTTCCGTGAGGCACACGACTGAGCAGCGGCATCCCCATCCGCACGGCGGATATACCTTGCGCCAGACTGGATCGTCGACGCCGGCGCAGAACTGATCAAGCACCTGGTGCTCCGCACGAACGCGATCGTCGCCTACGGTCCAGTACTGCCAGCAGGGGAGGGCCTCTTTCACCGAGCCATCCGTCATCTGCTCCCAGCGGCCGGCCGAGTACGCCTTGTGGCTCATGCTTTGAAACACGTTGTCGAGCACTGGACCGGACAGCCGCTCGATGCCCTCGTCGGAGCTGATGCCCGCCACGGCCGCGCGGAAGTCGCGATCGGTGCCACCGGCCTGGATGATGCCGCCGAGCTCCTCCTGGATCTTCGCCAGGATGCCGGTGTCTGCAATGTTCGCCACCGAGAAGGCGTCTGCGCGGTACTGCGCGCTCAGCCCGTCGAACACTAGGCGCGACACCGGTGTCAGCGAGCGGATGTACTCCACAGCACCCGTGGGCGGCAGATCGAAGCTGGTGTAGAGATGCGCGTCCGTGCCCTTGGCGGGCTGCTGGGGCGCGTCCGCGAAAGCGACGAGAGACGAGGCCACCGTGAAGCGCAGGGCCGCGTGCGGAACCTTGCGCCGCGCCTCGCGCAGCACCGTCATGCGGCCGAGGATGTTT
>CAXSHQ010000504.1:0-2677 GCA_964236875.1 uncultured Acidobacteriaceae bacterium
GCGCGGGAGGGCTGGAGACGGCATGGGACCGCGAGGCGACGGATTGGGCCGCGCTGGCGGAGAGCTCGGCTGCGGGCGGTGACTGGCGCGATGCGGTGCACTGCCTGTACTGGGCGGCGATCGTGCGGCTGGAAAGCCGGCGGGCGTGGCGGCACAACCCGACGCGCACCCCGCGTGAGTATGTTCGGCTGCTGAAGCCGGGGTCGGTGCAGCGCGAGTCGCTCCGCGGGCTTACGGGCCTGCTGGAGCGCGTGTGGTACGGGTTGCGGCCGGCTGCCGAGGAGGATTACCGGCGCGCGCGCGGATGGTTTGACCGGCTGAGCGAGGTGGGCGCGGCCGGCGGAACGGTTGCCGGAGCGGGAACGCCGGTAGGGAGCGAGGGCGCATGAGTCCGCCGGCCAGGCGCAACGACCGGACGCTGCTCGCGTCCCTGCTGGGCAGCGTACTGCTGCTCATTGTGGGAATCGCCGTGTTCGCTCCGCGGGCGCCTGAGAACAACCCGCGGCCTACTACGGAGAACACGGACGCGCGCGGGGCTCGAGCCGCCTTCCTGACCCTGCAGGCGATGGGGCGGACAGCGGTTCGCTGGGATGAGGACAGCGCCCACATTCCGCAACTGGACGCCCCGCACACGACGCTGGTGCTGGCTAACCCGGAGGTGGCACTCGCCAGTCGCGAAGCGCTGGCGGAGCGGCTGAAGGATTTCATGGAGCGCGGCGGACGCGTGCTGGTGACCGGGGACGGTTGGCGGGCGAGCCTGCTCCCGGGCGGCAAAGCGGAGGCTCCCAAGATGGTGCCGGAGCTCTGCGAGACTACGCCGGAGGGGCCGGGGGCGCTGGCGGCGGCGGGGTCGGTCGAGATGGAGTACCAGGCGAGCTGGGCGGCCCCGGGGCCGCAGTTTCGTGTGGAGCAACGCTGCGGCAGCGGCGGCGTGGTGGTGCGGTTGCCGGTAGGCGCGGGCGAGGCGATCTGGTGGAGCTCGGCGGCGCCGCTGACCAATGCAGGGCTGAAGCATGATGCCAACCTGCGGCTGCTGCTGGCGAGCCTGGGCCAGGGGCGTGCGGCGTACTTCGACGAGTACTACTTTGGGCAGCACGCAGAGCCGTCGCTGGTGCATGCAGACCGGCGGGTGTACTGGGCGCTGTTCTGGCAGTTTGTGGCGGTGTTCGTGCTGCTGGTGTGGAGCTTCAGCCGTCGCAAGGGCCCGCTGCGCATGCCGGTGGAGGTGCCGCGCTCGTCGCCGGTGGAGTTTGCCGAAAGCATGGGCGGGCTCTATGCGAAGGCGCGCGCGACCGAGCCTGTGGTGGAGGCAGCGGAGCGGCGACTGGCCCGAGTGCTGATGAGCGAAGCTGGATTGAGCCGCGAAGTGGTTCGGGATGGACCGGATGCCGTGGCCGCGGCGCTGGCCGGGCGCTTCGGCGGCGACTGGAGCGGGCTGCAGCAGCACCTGGCGGCGGCGCGCGCGGCGAAGAACGAACGCGTGTCTCCGGGAGACGCGCTGACGCTGGTACGCGGGATGGCGGGCGATGAGGATCGGCTTCGTGCGATGCTGTCGGCTGGGATGGCGAAAGCGGAAGCCGCGCGGGACGAGAGGGCAGTGAGCGCAAGCGAGGAGTATTCGACGACATGAGTGAGCAGAGCCAGCGGAACGAGTTAGGCCAACAGGGGCTGGATGGCAGCGTGGCCGTGCAGGTAGAAGGCGTGGGCGGCGTCAGCGCCGCGGCGGAGTTGTTTCGGCGTGGACAAGCGCAGATCGGACGCGTCATCGCCGGGCAGGACGAAGCCGTGGCGCAGGCGCTGATGACCATGCTCTGCGGCGGGCATGCGCTGGTGGAAGGCGTGCCGGGCGTGGCGAAGACGCTGGCGGTGAAGACGCTGGCGCGCTTCCTGGCGCTCCAGTACCGGCGTGTGCAGGCCACGCCGGACATGATGCCGGCGGACATCCTGGGAACGAATGTGTTCTCTCCGCCGATTGGCGACAGGCCGGGCGGGTTCGAGTTCCACAAAGGCCCGGTGTTCACGCAGTTCCTGCTGACGGATGAAATCAACCGCATGCCGCCGCGCACGCAGGCGGCGCTGCTGGAATCGATGGAGGAGCGGCAGGTGACGGCGGATGTGGAGACGCACATCCTCGATCCGCTGTTCACGGTGTTTGCGACGCAGAACCCGGTGGAGTTCGAAGGGACGTATCCACTGCCGGAAGCGCAGCTCGACCGCTTTCTGCTGAAGATCAAGGTGGGGTATCCGGCGGCGGCGGATGAACGCACGGTGTTGGAGCGGCACCATGCATCGCACTCGGCAAGTGGGCTGGCGGATACGCCAATTGAGCCGGTGGCGTTAGACCTGCTGATGGCGGCGCGTGCGGAGATTCGTGCGGTGCGCGTGGAGCCGGCGATGTTCGATTACCTGCTGGCTGTCATCCGGCGCACACGGGAGTGGCCGGCGCTGTCGCTCGGCGCAAGTCCGCGGGCGGCAGCCAGTCTGCTGCTTGTCGCGAAGGGCTATGCGGCTCGCGAGGGGCGGGACTTTGTGATTCCCGACGACGTGAAGGAAGCGGCAGTTCCGGCGCTGCGGCATCGGCTGGTGCTCAGGCCGGAGACGGAGCTGGAGGGCTTCGATACGGATCGCGTAGTGCGCGATGTGCACGTGGTGCAGCCATACCTCGCGGCCGTCGATG
>CAXSHQ010000505.1:0-1139 GCA_964236875.1 uncultured Acidobacteriaceae bacterium
CTGCGCGCGGCTCTGCGAACGATAACTTTCGCCTCGAATGACCAGCAACTCCGCCCGGTCCCCCAGACGATCCAAGCCGGCGGAAGCCAGGAGAGGATCGCCGAAGAGAGCCGGCCATTCTTTCGGAGAGCGGTTGCTGGTCAGGAGGATGCTACCTTTCTCATAGCGTTCGTTAATCACGTCATACATATCCTCCGGCGACGGCGGTGCCAGAGACCGCAGGCCGAAGTCATCGAGGATGAGCAGATCGGGACGCAGATACGTGCTCAGCCGCTTCTCCAGCGAGTTGTCCGCCCGCCCTCCATGCAGATGCTGCAGCATCTTGTGGGTACTGGCGAACAGCACTTCGTAGCCTTGCCGGCACGCTTCCTGTCCCAACGCCTGCGCCAGTGTTACCGGCATTGGTATAATTGCCTAAACGGCAAAGTAATCTTTTCCATCTGACGCACACTACAGTCACCAAACGATGAGGTGACGCTCTTGCTACGAGGAAAAGAAGTGAACGAAATCAATGACTACAAACGTCAGGGGCTGACCATTACCCAAATCAGCGCCCTCACCGGCTACAGCCGTCCAACCATCCGCAAATATCTGGCGCAAGCCAAGACCCCGCGCTATGGGCCGCGCCAACCGCGTCCGACCTTGCTGGACGCGCACCAGCCCTTTCTCGAAGAACGCCTCAAAGCCGGCGTCTGGAATGCTGTGGTGCTGTGGCGTGAACTCAAAGAACAGGGCTATGAAGGCGGCTACACCGCCGTCAAAGACTACCTGCGTCCCCGACGCAAAGAGGCGCATACCGTCGCCGTCCGCCGCTTTGAAACCCCGCCCGGACACCAGGCACAGGTGGATTGGGGCGATCTGGGCGACCTTACCGACACAGATGGCAGCCGCCACAAACTCAACGCCTTTGTCATGATCTCGGAGGCGTTCCCCAGGAAATTCTCTACGACAACACCAAAACCGTGGTTCTCAAAACCCTCACCGAGGGCGTGGACGCGCGCGGCGAGGTCAAGCTCAATCCGGCTTTCGCCGACTTCGCACGCTACTGGGGCTTTGTCCCGCGCCTGTGTCGGCCTTATCGTCCGCAGACCAAGGGCAAAGTGGAGAGCGGGATTGGCTATCTGCGCAAAAACTTCCTC
>CAXSHQ010000505.1:1209-1546 GCA_964236875.1 uncultured Acidobacteriaceae bacterium
ACGCGAGGGATTTAGAGGATCTGCGCCACCAGATGCAGGGGTGGACCGCTCAGATCGCCAATGTTCGTGTCCATGGAACGACGCATCGCGTCGTCAGAGAAGCGTGGGAGGAAGAGAAACCGACATTGCAGTCCGCCACCCCCCGCCATGCCTATCCGCTCGTTGTGGAATGCGTCCGGCGCGTGACCCGCGACGCCTTCGTGAGTTGGAAAAGCAATCGCTATTCGGTTCCCTGGCAGCAAGCCGGCAAGGAAGTCCTCGTGCGCGAAGTGGGAGCTACCGTGGAAATCCTGCGCGAACAGACGCAACTCGCCGTGCATGCGTTGTGTCTGGGACA
>CAXSHQ010000505.1:1556-2654 GCA_964236875.1 uncultured Acidobacteriaceae bacterium
AGACGCTTGTTGTGGCCGCTCACCACAAGGATATTCCCACCAGCACTCCCAAAAACGGGAAAGCCCGCCTGTCGCTGACGGTCTGTGCGCCCCAGGTGGAAGTGCGTTCGCTCGCCGTCTACGCCGCACTGGAAAGTGAGGTGGCGGCATGAGCCAACTTCTTGAACGCTTGCATGCCGCGCTTACCACGCTGCAACTGGGCGAAGTGGACGCGCTTGTGGAGAACCATCTGGAACAGGCGGTGCAGCAGGAGCGTACCTACGCCGACTTTCTGTGTCCCCTCCTGGAGGCAGAAGTGGATGCCCGTCGCCTGCGTCTACACACCTCGCGGATGCGCATGGCCGGTTTTCCCGCCGCCAAGACCCTCAGCCAGTTCGATTTCGCCTTTCAGCCCAGTATTGACGAGAGGCAAGTGCGCGAATTGGCGACGCTGCGCTTTGTCAGCGAAGTCAGCAATGTCATTCTGCTCGGCCCTCCCGGCGTGGGAAAGACGCATTTAGCCATTGGGCTGGCCGTAGCGGCGATTGGCGGCGGACACAGCGCTTACTTTGTCACCGCCCATGATCTGGTGACGGATCTGGGCAAAGCGGCGCGGGAAGGGAAGTTGGAAGCCCGTCTGCGCCATTACCTCAAACCCAAGGTGCTGGTCATAGATGAAGTGGGCTACCTGCCTCTGGACACGGTGGGAGCCACGATCTTCTTCCAACTGGTGTCCGCTCGCTATGAGCGGGGGAGCATTCTCTTGACCTCCAACAAGAGTTACGCGGATTGGGGTCAGGTATTCGGCGAGACAACGATAGCGACGGCGATCCTGGACCGACTGCTGCACCATTCGACAACGCTAAACATTCGGGGCGAGAGTTACCGTCTCAAAGAGCGCAAGAAAGCCGGTCTGCTGTCGTCACCCGTAGCCGCCCAGGAAGCCGCCAAGAAATCGTAACACGTAGAGCTGTTACGCAACGAACTCAGGAAGTAATCGTAACAAATAAAAACGTTACGATTGGAGAGAACTCAAAATGCCGCGTTCCAAAGAGTACCCGAACAATGCCCAACGCCAGGCCGCTTACCGAGCGCGTCACCAGAACCAACAGCCCGCTC
>CAXSHQ010000506.1:0-1112 GCA_964236875.1 uncultured Acidobacteriaceae bacterium
ACCTGTATATCGGCGATTCCGGCAACAGCCGCGTCCGCAAGGTCACCGTCTCCAGCGGTGTCATCACTACCATTGCGGGCAACGGCACCGCGGGCTTCAGCGGAGATGGCGGTTCGGCCACCTCCGCCCAGCTAAGCTCCCCGCGCGGCCAGATCGTGGTGGATGCGGGTGGCGACATCTACTTCGAGGACGCCGCCAACAACCGCATTCGCAAGGTCACCGTCGCCGGCGCCATCAGCACCGTGGCCGGCAGCGGCGCAATCGGTACTACAGGGAACGGTGTCTCAGCCACTGCATCTCCCCTCAACTATCCGCTCGGCTTGTTCATGACTGGAGACGGCATTCTCTACATCAGTGACAACGGTTCTTCCGCCGTTCTCAAATTGTTGACGGCCACTCCCGCCTTGACCTTCCCTAACACCGCGGTGAACGGCGCCAGCGCCGCGCAGACAATCACCTTCAACAACATCGGCAACGTGGCGCTCAAGGTACCCATCCCCGGCACCGGCCAGAACCCCAGCCTGTCCAACTACTTCACCATCTCCAACAGCTCCACCTGCCCGCTGGTCTACAGCAGCTCGGCCACCCGCGGCTCCATCGCTCCCGGTGCAAGCTGCACGGAGATTCTCAGCTACACGCCCACCGTCACCGGTGCGGTCACCGGCAACTTCATCTTTTCCGACAACAGCCTGTATATCTTCGATTCCACCCACACCCTGGTCTTGACCGGCACCACCGGCCCCACCCTCACCATCACCGTCGTCGGCCAGACTGTCCCAGCCGGCACCGCTTCCATCGCACTGAGCTTCGAGATCGGCTACGGCGGCAACACCGCCCCCACCGGCACTCCTACGCTCACCGTCAACGGCAGCGCCACCGGCGTCAGCGGCCTCTCCTGCACCGGCAAGGCCGGACACCGCAACTGCACCGCCACCTACAACCCGTCCACGCTTGCGGCAGGCACCTACACCATCCGTCACCCAGCCCGCCGACAGCACCTACACTGCCACCAGCGGCACGGGCACCCTCACCGTCACCGGCAGCGGGAGCAGCCACATCGCCCGCCCGGTAGAGTCATCCAAACCCATCGCCCTGCCGGTAGCTTCCGCTAC
>CAXSHQ010000506.1:1122-2646 GCA_964236875.1 uncultured Acidobacteriaceae bacterium
AACGCGGCCGTCTACATCTCCGCCGCTCCCACCCGTGTACTTCCCAGCCCCATCCTTACGGCGATGCCCCTGCTCGTGGCGCCAGCCCTCGACACCGACTCAACGCCGAACGCAACGCCCGAGTCCATTGACAGCTCCACCACAAAGAAGTCCGGCCACGACTCAACCACCAATCCCGACTCAACCACCAACCGCTAGGGCCGTTCTCCTTCATGTGTAGCCCTCTTTTGGAAAGGCGTCATCCTGAGCGTAGCGAAGGATCTCTGTAGTCTTCCGCAGCGGAACGGATGCATCAGGTGAGGGCGACTACATATCGAGGAGAACAGCTCCAACGCTGCTTACGAACCGCTGCTCAACCCGAATGCCCACCTTTGCAACGGTCTCATCATCGCCAAGGTGGGCATTCCCGCGAAGGCACGAACCTCCAAACGGCTACAAGGAATACTTCCTGTCAAGCCCCCGCCGTCCTACCGCAAGACGCAAACGCAACAACCGAAAGAACATAGCGGGACAAGAAACCTGCACTCTAATTTCACTCGCTTGCCTACAATAGAAAGAGTGAGAAGAATTGGGGTGGACTGGAACGCCCGCTCGATTTCCTAACACCAAAACCTCTGCAGAATCAATACTTTGCGGCTAAGTCTCGTGCATGCAATACTTTGCGCGATGCCATCGGCCCTATCGACAATTATGCACTTGACACAGAATGCTTGAGGCGAGAGGATGGAATTGCCGTGACAGGGCGGTGAGTGTCAAATATCGAATCTTTTTCAACTAAGCAGAATCTGATACAGTATCGGCTACGTATTCGCCGAAGATTCGCCCTAACACAACTTTGCGTGTTGAGATGACACTAAAATGTCACCTTTGCACAAAATATCTGTGGAAAAAGTCTTGCACTAATATCGGACTTGGGCGATTCTGTTTATGGCCTTCGGGCCAAAACGGACTTTTCGCTTGAGGGCGCCCTTTGGGCGTCCTCTTGGCTTTAGAGAGCCTTAATATGGTCCGGCAACTCTTTAGCCCAGCAGATGTACTCTCTAATCTTCTTTACATCGAAGATCTGAAGCCCCTGTTGCCGGAGTTCATTTAGTTCCCGGGCGATCATGCCAGATATCCCGAATACCACAACCTTTTTACCGCTTTGAAGCAAGCTGGAAATTGGGTCAGCAAAGTCGCTATCGCCGCTCCATATGCTGTACGTTTCAACGTCGTCATGGACGATGTAGTCGGTCAGCATGTCGCGACCAATCTCAACGTCAAAGTTGCACTTCAAATCTTCAAACCAGTAAACGCCCGTGCGGTTCAATGCACGAAGGTGTTCATTCAAGGTCTTGACCATATCGACGCTAAGCGTCCTGAAGAGCGCGGGAAAGACAAAGTTTTTCAATATGTCGGGAGATTCGGCCGATACGCTGGACACGTCAATGGGAAGACGTATGTGCTTGACCGGCTTTGTCGTAACGTCCGTAAGCGTCTGGTGAAGGCCGCGGAACTGAGCGCACTGATGTGAGGCGTCAGATT
>CAXSHQ010000507.1:0-934 GCA_964236875.1 uncultured Acidobacteriaceae bacterium
GCAACGATAGCGTCGCACAGGACTGGCTGGGCCGCGCCTATGGGCTCAAGGCCGACCGCTCCGGCCCCTTCGCGGGTTACGGGCTGGCCAAGAAAGTGCGCGACGCCTTCGAAGCCGCCGTTCGGCTCAACCCGCGTAGCGGGGACGCCTTCGACGACCTGGGCGAGTACTACGTGGAAGCGCCGGGCATCGTAGGCGGTGGCCTCGACAAAGCCACCAGCCTGGCCACCCAAGGCAATGCGGCACTCCCCGACCGCGCCCTCGTGCTGCGCGCCATGATCGCCGAAAAGGGGAAAGACTATGGCACAGCCGAGCGCGAGTTCCGCGCCGCCGCCCAGGACAGTGGACGCCCTGACGGCTGGATCGACCTGGGTCGTTACTATGGCAGGCGCAAGCAGAACGATCAGGCGGTGGCCGCCATCAAGCACGCCATCGAGCTTGACCAGAAACGCGACAACTCCCTCGCGCACGCGGCCGAGGCTCTGATCAAGCTGAAGCTTCAGCCACAGATGGCCACCGATGCTCTGCGTGCTTACCTGAGCGGCTCCAATCTGAGTGATTCCGCTCCGGCCTGCAAAGCGCACACCAATCTGGGAAAGCTGCTCGCGGCCGCGGGCGACAAGGCAGGCGCTAAGATGGAGTTCCAAAAGGCATTGTCACTGGCGAGCGGATATGCGCCGGCAAAGAAGGAGTTAGCGGCCCTCTAAGCGGCTGCGGTCGAACATGCGTGTGCGGAGCTTCATCCCGATGCTGTTCCCCCTCGCCCTCGCGGCAGGGGCGCGGGCGCAGCTTTCGTTGAGTTCCTGTGTCAATCTTGCGCTCCAGAACAGCCCCAAAGTCAGGATCGCGCAGGCAGACGTGGACCGCTCGCGGGCCGCGCTGCAGGAAACCCGCGATGCCTTCATCGACGGCGCACTGCGCACCGGCGACGTTG
>CAXSHQ010000507.1:944-2641 GCA_964236875.1 uncultured Acidobacteriaceae bacterium
CAGGCATCAGCGGCGGCATCGGCAAATCCACGGGTCCGCCTCTTGCGGTGCCGCAGGTCTTCACCGTCTCGGCGCAATCGTTGATTTTCAACTTCTCCATCCGCGACAACCTCCGCGCCGCCCACGCCAGCCTTGCTTCGGCGCAGTTTTCCCTGGAAGAAGCCCGCCTCGTGGCCACCGAAGATGTGGTGAACACCTACATCGCACTGGATAACGCGATACAGCGGCAGGCAGCCGCCGCGGAGGCGCAGGCAGTCGCGGCTCGCCTTGGCGCCATCGAGCAGGGCCGCTTCGACGCCGGCGTGGACCCACACATCGAAGTCACCAAAGCGCGTCGCACCGGTCTCCAGATGCAACGCCAGGCCTTCTACACCGAAGACGACATTGCGGCCCTGGGTGAGCATCTATCCAACATTGTCGGCATTCGCCTGACCGGTGCTGACGTAGTGCACAGCTCCATCCCAGCCGGCTTCCCTGAGGAAGGCGGAGACACTCGTCAGCCTGGAGCTCGTCTCCCGGACAGTCCCGGCATCCGTGCAGCCGAGCAAAGTGCCCTCAGCCGCACATTCAGCGCCCACTCTCAGAAGCACTATCTATTTCGGCCGCAGTTGACCTTCGGCGCCAGCTACAGTTACATCAGCACCGCGTTCACTAACTACACCGACTACTACCAGCGCTTCACCCAGGGCACCGATAACAACCCTAATGCGCTTAGCTTTGGTGTACAGCTCCAGATTCCCTTTCTCGACTTCGCTCACCGCGCCCGTGCTCGTGAGGCATTCGCCGACTCCGTGCGCGCTGGTTATGAGGTAGCGGATGCCCGCAATCAGATCATGGAAGGCAACAACAGAACCCTTCGCGCACGCCGGCAGCTCACGCTTGCCGCCGAGCTGGCCCGTGCCGACCGCGACCTCGCCCAGGATGACCTGGATGCGGTTCTGCTGCAAATGCAAGCTGGTGCGGCAGCGAATTCAGCCGGGCCGTTGATGACTCCCAAGGACGAGCAGAATGCCCGCCTCCAGATCCAGCAACGCACACTCGACATGCTGAGCGCCGAGCTGCAGTTGCGGCAGGCCGAAGTCACCATGATGCGGCAGGATGGAACCCTCTCCACTTGGCTGAAATCAGCCGCCACCGGCTTGCCGCCGGCGTCTGTTTCTGTGACGCCGGCCCCTCCCACACGTCCCTAGATGTGCCCTGCACATCGCCGGATACGCCACCTGACCGGGTATCGTCGCGCCGTCTCCCGCCCACTTTACGGTGCACTCCCGGGTTATCGGATGGTAAACTGAAAGGTAGTTATGACCCCGTTGAAAACGTTACTCCTGAACCCCCCGTCCTTTGAAAACTTCGACGGCGGCGCCAGTTCGCGCTGGCCCGCAACGCGTGAGATCGAAAGCTACTGGTACCCGGTATGGCTCACCTACCCGGCCGGCATGCTCGAAGGCTCCAAGCTCCTCGACGCCCCGCCGCACCACGTCTCCGCGCAGGAAGTCATCGAAACGGCCAAGAGCTTCGAGTTCCTGGTGTTGTTCACCTCCACGGTGGGCTGGGCTGGCGACCATGGGCTGGCGCGCGCCATCAAGGCGGCCAATCCGTCCATCAAGATCGCGTTCGTCGGCCCCCCGGTCACCACCGACCCGGACCGCGCGCTCAACGAGTGCGAAGCCATCGACTTCGTCTGCCGCCGCGAGTTC
>CAXSHQ010000508.1:0-2638 GCA_964236875.1 uncultured Acidobacteriaceae bacterium
GCCATCGGCATTCCACGCAGCGAGTGGTAGAAGCTCGAAAGCTCCCAAGCCCCCAGGTGCCCCGTCAGCACCAGCACGCCCGTCCCCTTGCCGCGCGCTGCCAAGTAGTGCTCCAGCCCGTCGTATCGAATGAACGTTGACGCCGACTCCACCGTGTACCGCCGCATCTGGCAGAACTCCGCCATCTGCCAGCCAAGCATCCGGAACATCGCGCGTAAGATGCTTTCCCGCTCGGCTTCGCTCTTTTCCGGTAGGGCCATCCGGAGGTTGCGCCGTCCCGTCCTGCGCAGCCCACCGGCAAACCGCCAGGCGACCCACCCAATCCTCGCGCCGACAGCACGCGCCCAGGCTCGCGGCAGCACCCCCAAAGCGAAAACCAGCGCACGCAAGGCCAGGTACTCCAGCCACTGCGACGCCGTCGCCTTCCTGTCGTCCCGTGCCGTGCTCAAGTCCGCCAAAACACCAGTTTACGCAAGAAGCCCGGCCACGGCTTACTCAGCCTCTGTGCGATCTCACCATCGACGCAATCTGCCGAGATACGCGTCATCCTGAGCGAAACGAAGGATCTCAGTAGTCCGCCGGAGCTGCACTTCCGCTTTACGAGAACGCCGAAAGCCCCTCCAGCGCCCGCTCCAGCCGCACCCCCCGTGAAGCCTTCAGCAGCACCACATCCCCCTCACGCAGATTCTCGCGCAACCAGGCGCCCGCCGCCTCCGGCGTCTCCACAAACACCGCCTCGGACACGCCCGCACTCTGCGCGCCCGCCACAAGGTCCTTCGCCAGTCCCCGTACGCCGATCACCGCAGCCACTCCACGCATCGCCTCCCCACACTCACGATGCAGCACACTCCCCTGAGTCCCCAGCTCCAGCATCTCGCCCGCCACCACGATCCGCCGCTTCGCCTCCGCGCTCAGCAGCGCCCGCACCATCGACGTCAGTGCCATAGGGTTCGAGTTATACGTGTCGTTGATCAGCCGGGCGCCGCGCCACACCACCTCTTCCCCGCGCTTGGCGGTCGGCCGCAAACTCTCCAGCGCTCCCATAGCGTCCACAGGGTTCACGCCGCTCGCCATGCCCACAGCAACTGCCGCCAGCGCATTCAGTACGTTGTGCCGTCCGGGCAGCCGAAGCACCATCGGAACATCCGTACCCGCTCGCATGTGCAGCTTGAAGTCCGTGCCGCTCAGCCCGTGCTCTTCAATATCCCGCGCCTGCACATGAGCGCTGTCGCTCGTGCCGTAGAAAACCGCCCGCTCGCCCAGGCCATCGCCGAATCCCGCGACATACTCGTCATCCGCATTCAGAAAAGCCACGCCATCTGCGGGCAGGCTCTCCACCAGCGCAAACTTCGCCCGCGCAATCCCGGCAATCCCTTCCGGAAAGAACTCCAGGTGCACCGGCGCCACATTCGATACCACCGCCCAGTCCGGCTTCGCGATCTTCGCCAGCGCACGAATCTCGCCGGCATGGTTCATCCCCATCTCCAGCACCGCCACATCGTGCTCCGGCTGCAGCCGCAGCAACTGCAGCGGCACGCCAAAGTGGTTGTTCAAATTGCCCTCGGTCTTCAGCACATGGAACTGCGTCGCCAGCACCGCGGCCACACACTCCTTCGTGGTCGTCTTTCCCGCGGACCCCGTGATTCCGATTACCCGCTTGCCCCCGGCAGCAGACCACGCCTCGCGCACACGCGCTGCCAGCCTCTGCATCGCCGCAAGCACGCAATCTTCGCAGTCATCCGGCACGCGCAGCAGCTTGCACTCGTCGAAGTTCGCTGGCGCGAGCCACCGCTGGCTCACGACCGCGGCCACCGCACCGTTAGCCACCGCGGCTTCCACGAAGTCGTGCCCATCCACACGCTCGCCCTTCACCGCAAAGAAAAGCTCCCCCGCGCCAATCGTCCGCGAATCGATGGAATATCCCACCGCCTCCGCGTTGCTGTCGAAGTCGCCTTCCGCATGAATCCAATCCGCAACCTGCCCCAGCGTCAACTTCAAAAGCTCTCCTTCATCACCGCTCTCACTTCAAAGGCGTCATCCTGAGCCGAAGGCGAAGGATCTCTGTAGTCCTTCGCAGCGGCACTCCCGCATCCAGCAGCCTACAACTCGCGCAGCACCCGCACCGCCTCCGCCACATCATCGAACGGCACCGCGCCGTCCGCGAACGTCTGCGTCTTCTCATGCCCTTTGCCCGCCAGCAGCACAATATCCCCGGGCTTGGCCGCACGAATCGCTACCTCAACCGCCGCGCGCCGGTCCTCTTCCACCACAAACGTTCCCGCATACATCCCAAGCTGCTCACGCACACCCACAAGCACCTCATTGATGATCGCCATCGGCTCCTCCGAGCGTGGGTTATCGCTCGTCACCACCACCAGGTCGCTATCCGCCGCGGCCGCACGCCCCATCTTCGGCCGCTTGGTCCGATCGCGATCCCCGCCACAGCCGAACATCGTGATGACCCGCCCGCCATGCTCCCCAACAAGATCACGCGCAAGCCGCAGCAGGTTTCGCAGTGCATCGTCCGTATGCGCGTAGTCCACCACCACCGTGAAGCCCGCCTCACGCGATCCCGGCACCACTTCAAACCTTCCCGGCGCACTTTTCAACGTCTCACTCGCCGTTGCCATCTGCTCCA
>CAXSHQ010000509.1:0-1570 GCA_964236875.1 uncultured Acidobacteriaceae bacterium
GGCGTGATGACGGCGGTTCCGAAGGAGTTATCGGAAGGATTGATGAGATGGATAGCCATGGCCGAGAAACTCCGTGCGTGTCAGGCTCCGGGCTCGCAGGCGTGGTCCACCGTCGAGCGATCTCCCGGAGGGATGAAGGCTGCAGGTCGCGAATTGCCTTGACGGCAGATCGTGATGGCGCGATTGCCCGTCCAGCATACAGGGGCCAGGGGTAATCTGTCCGTCAGTGGACATAGATCCGCACTCGCTGACTGTGGCCAGTAGGAGCCGAAATCCTCTCGCCTCATGAGCTACCAGCAATCCGCCCACCACTCTAAGGCTCGTGTGATTCCGCACATAGAGCTGTTCTCCTGTAGCGATAGTTCTTCTTTCCAAAGGCGTCATCCTGAGCGCAGCGAAGGATCTCCGTAGTTTGTTTGGAGCAGAACAACACCTTCAGGAGAACTGCTATAGCAGCCCTCACATTTGTCATAAGGACTCTGCCCACGCTCGGCCGTCATGTTCCATGCGGTCAGGAACGCCCTGACAGAATGGGACGGGAGTTCAGCGTCGTACAATCGCGAGCACGATGCCTTCGCCCGTCTACTTAGCGCGTCTCGCCTGCCTGGGTGCCGTTCTCCTCGCACGCGGTTGCCTCCTTGCGCAGATGCAGCAGCAGCCTCCGCCGGACATTACCACCAACTCCGCTCCCTCGTCCGCCGACCTCCAGGGATGGCTCGCCGGCAAGGATCCCCGCCACATCGCCTGGGCCGCCTACTTCGCCGGTGAGCGCGGCGACATTGTGGTCCTCGACGCGCTCGTAAAATCGCTTCCCAACATGCCCGGCCTCGGCTACCGGAGCGCCCGTTCCGGCCCCGAGCACGACGCCGCCCTGGTCGTTCTCGACACGCTCATCCGTCAACACCAGCAGGTCTCCGTGCAGACCATCTCCGAGGTGAGCGACAGCTTTCCCGAGCAGGCGCTGCTCCTCGCCTCGCAGCTCCCTCCCTCGGAAGCTGCGGACCTGTACGCGAACTGGTACAACCTCCGCAACGGCGAGTACTCCGGACGTCTCCTCGCGCGCATTTCCACGCTGCTCCTGGGCAATGCTCCGCCGGCTTCCATGGTCGCCAGCGTCCTTAACGAGGCGGAACAACATCTGGTCGTCACCGTGCACCCGCCGGATAGTTCACTCGGCTCAGGCATTGGCTTCGGCAGCAGTTGTGGAGACGGCGCTGGAGGCGGCAGCCCTGCCGGCTGGCCGGGCATCTCCAGCTACTACTTCGAGGAAGACAACAGCGGAAGCACCGCCCCCGTCCTGGTCGCCTGGCCCGGCGAACGCATCACCTATGTCCGTCACTACGCCTATGGCGGCTACGGCTCCTGCTATGGCGTCAGCCCGCTCGATGCCAAGGCTCGGCACGGCCTCCTCGCACATTGGCTCGGTGTGCAAGACGACGATCTCCCATGGCCGCTCGAATCCCGTGTAAGCATCGTCTGGACCACCCGCGACCGCTACCTCGCCGAGTTGGGCCAGCACGTCGAATCCGCTCGCGAGATCCTGCAAGGCACCGTGCAGCAGCTCGTCGCC
>CAXSHQ010000509.1:1580-2635 GCA_964236875.1 uncultured Acidobacteriaceae bacterium
CCGCCGATCGGACAAGGCCGCGGAGGCCGCGAAGGTCCTGGCCGAGGTCACGCGCGATCCGGCCGTCCTGCTCGACGGCGACGTCTGGTGGGTGGAGCGACGGCTCGTCGCCCGCAAGCTCCTCTCGCCGGAAGCCGCCGCCTCCGCTCAGCCGCGCCTGCTCATCACCGTGCTCTGCACGGTCAAGCCATGCCCGCTAGGCGCGACATCAACAGCGTCCGCGCCTCCAGATCTCTACAGCCGCTAACGATTCGTTGCGCTCGAACTCATCCCGGCCCGCTTCTCCGCCACGTCGCAAAGCCCCTGAACGCGCTTCTCCCGGCTCTCCGGCGTCTTGTAGTAGAAAACCGCGAATATCTCATTCCGCCGCTGCAGCTCGGTCATGTTCTTCCATCCGGCCCGCGCCTTGGGTCGCCGCCGGAACGCCGCCTCCACCACTGGCGGCAGCTCCTGCATGCCCTCCATGGTCAGCATCAAGCGCTCGGCCATCTGCTCCACCCGCCGCAGGCGCGCCTCTTCGCCCTTGACTCCCGCGATCCACTTCCCGATCTCGCGCCGCGCATACTCCGTCATCCCGTCATAGAACGCCCACAGCCCGGCTTCCTCATCCAGCAGCACGGCCAGCTCATCCGGAAGCTCCGCCGCGCGCTCCTCCAGGTCCGGCTCCAGCGCGAACTCCGCCATATCGCCCAGCGCCACCCCGCCGCCCGTCTGCATGGCCCGGTTCACCAGCAGATAGAACTTCCCATGCTCTCCTTCTGTCGGAAACAGCGACGTCCGGAACGCAAACCCGTTCACCTCACCGTTCACCCGCAGCCGCACCATCTCCTTCCACACCGCGGCAGGATCGAACGGCACCCGCGCAATCGTCCATCCCAGCGCCCGGTCGCCTTTCTCCAGCACCGCTCGAAACTTCTTCGCTTTTGCAGGCAAGCCGCTCACCCCGAATCATCCTCTCATCTCGCAGACGAGCGATAGACCTTCTTCTGTCGGCCCAAGCCGTAGAATCCAGACGAAGGCCCCATGCCGCTAGCCACTCCCCGCATCTTCCTCTC
>CAXSHQ010000510.1:0-1134 GCA_964236875.1 uncultured Acidobacteriaceae bacterium
CGCACGCTCCACATGCACGATGCTGAACCCACCCAGTTCCCCACCGATCTCCGCGACAAGCACCTGCGCCTTTCGCGCCTCCGCAAAGCGCCGCATGTCTCCACGCGAAAACCGAAACGGCTCCGCAAAGCAGATCTCATCCAGCCGGAACATCGCATCGAGATCATCGCGGCGATACGGCCGGACCGTAGTCTCCGCAGCCACAGGCACTCGCGACAACTCACCCTGAGCACGCTCGTCCTCAGTCATCCTGTTTCATGTGCCGAAAGCACGCCGTCTCTCCACAACTCGCGCAGCTCCGCACTCCGGAAGAAGAACCCATTTCCCCCACAGCCTCTCGCGCGGTCAGGAGCGTAGGCACAACGGACAGCGCTGCCGGCTTGTTCCCTTCGAAGGCAACGACCAGTTCCTGCGTCGTCACACTCGCCCGCACACGTGTCCGCTCGCGTACACGAAACCGCAGGTCGACATAGTTCCACGCGACCGTCGCATCATGCAGCGGCATATGCGGCAGCCGCGCGGAGTGCGCATGCCGCTCGACAATCTCACATCCGCTCAGCAGCGCGAGTTCATACAGCGCATTGGAAAGCTGGCAAAGCCCGCCGCCCACTGAAGCAATCAGGCACCCCTGCTGCAACATGCGTCCCTGCGTAAACCCTTGCCGCTTGCCTGCGCGGCCCATCTGCCGCCAGAAGCTGAACACTCCCCCTGCGTCCAGGGTCACGCAATCCAGACGCGCGCAGGCCACCTGCAGATTGGCCACCTTGCCTCGTTCCAGAGCCTGCTCTCGCGGGTCATCTTCGCACCAGAGCGCCGTCCGCGACTCCGCTCCCGCAAACCATCCTTCGTTGGAAGACACATCCAGCGGCCAACGCCGAGCTTCACCCCTTAGATCATGCGCCCACCGCTCCACGCGCAAACCCAATGCTTTCGCGGAGAACAGCATCGCCTCACCGCGCGTCGGCAGCTTCCTTGTTTGCGTTGGCTCTCGACGTCCGCTGACCACGTCTCTTCTCCGGGCCGAAGCAATGACAACTAGACCGCGACGGTGAAGCTCACTTCATCGCGTGTCACCGCGCGGTACATGGTGTCGCGCTCGAACGGCACCCTGCCCGCCTCGGTAATGAGACGTTC
>CAXSHQ010000510.1:1144-2600 GCA_964236875.1 uncultured Acidobacteriaceae bacterium
CACGTCGTAGGCGCCGCCGTAAGCCTTGCGGCGTCTGCGCACCGGCATCGTGGTAGATCTTCTCCTCCACCACCGTGCCGTCGATATCGTCCGCACCAAACCGCAGCGCGATCTGCGCCATCTTCGGCGTCACCATCTGCCAGTAGCTCTTGATGTGCGCGAAGTTGTCCAGCAGCAGCCGGCTCACCGCGATCTGCTTGATGTCCGTCATGCCGGTCGACTTCGGCAGATGGCTCAGTGCCGTGTTCTCCGGATGAAAGCTCAGCGGAATGAACGTCTGGAACCCGCCGGTCTCATCCTGCACCGCGCGCAGCTTCAGCAGATGGTCCACTCGGTCCTCATCGCTCTCGATATGCCCATACAGCATCGTCGCGTTCGAGCGCAGCCCCGCCTTATGCGTAAGCCGCGCCGTCTCCAACCACTCCGATCCATCGATCTTGTGGTCGCAGATAATGTGCCTTACACGATCGGCAAAGATCTCCGCCCCGCCTCCCGGGCACGAGTCCACCCCAGCGGCCTTCATGCGCTCCAGCACCTCGGCAATCGGCATCTTGCCACGCTTGGCCAGGAACGCCACCTCCACCATCGTGAAGGCCTTGATGTGCACCTGCGGATAGCGCTCTTTTAATCCGCGCACCAGATCCATGAAGTACTCGAAGGGCAGGTCCGGATGCAGTCCACCTACAATGTGGAACTCCGTGACGGCTTCGGTCAGGCCCTGGCCCGCGGTTTCCCAGGCTTCTTCCAGCGCCATCGTGTAGGTATCCGCCGCGCCCTTCTTGCGCCCAAAGGCACACAGCCGGCACGACGCCACACACACGTTCGTCGGGTTGATGTGGCGATTCACATTGAAATACGCCACATCGCCATGCAGTCGCTCGCGCACCAGGTTCGCCATCCAGCCGAGCGCGAGGATGTCGCCTGTCCCGTACAGCGCCAACCCATCCTCAAAGCTCAACCGCTCGCCGCGTTCCACCTTCTCAGCAATCGGCAGAAGCGCCGAATCATCGGTCTGAAAGCCATGCCGCGGCCGCCGCACTGTCCCAAGGACATCCATCGACATTGATTCTAGTCCTTCCGCAGCTTGGCATTGCGGGTACCGTTCGATGCGGCGCAGCTTGCCATTCGACACTCCGCTGCGGCGCACTACGCATGCCGGGTGCCCCAACCCAGATCAAACCGATGAAGCCTGGGTGCACGTCTCAGCTTCAAAATGCCTACGGCTGCGCCGCTCCGGCTCCACCAACCGCAGCCTTCTCCTCCGGCGCCACCATCCTCGGTTGCAGCACCATCCCGTCAAACAGCGTCGCACCGATCAGGTGATCGCCCACCGGCCGCACAAACCGCAGGTGCCAGCCCGAATCCCAGAAGCTCACCTTGTAGTCCGGCAGGTGCGCGGCAAAGATGGTCGTCGAGGTCGACGACGTCACGAGCACCCGATGATTCGCCGCATCGA
>CAXSHQ010000511.1:0-977 GCA_964236875.1 uncultured Acidobacteriaceae bacterium
CGGCCGTAACGATCTCCGGCATCGCCACCTTTGGCCGTTCCACGTCGTCGCCAACGGCCCGCCATAACCGCCTGGGCGAGGTTGTCGATAACCTTGTGCTGCAGCGTGGAGCCCACACGTTCAAAACCGGTGTGGACTTTCTCTACAACGACGACAAAATCACCTTCCCGATGTCGATCCGCGGAGCCTACACCTTCGGGCCATCGACGGTGACCGCAGGCGGAGTCACCACGAGCTACACCGCCCTGCAGAACTTCCAGCGGGGTGTCTACAACGCGCAGGGGTTTACGCAAAACTTCGGCAACGATACCGTGCAGCAGACCAACCCCAACGTGGGCATGTATGCGCAGGACGAGTGGAAGGCTGCGTCCTCGTTCACGCTGGACCTCGGCGTGCGCTATGACCTCGAGTGCCTCGCGACGATCGACACCCACGCCAACAATGTGTCTCCGCGGGTGGGACTGGCGTGGTCGCCGTATCGCGACCGGCGCACCGTGGTGCGCGCGAGCTTTGGGTTGTTCTTCGATCGCATTCCACTGCGGCCGCTCGCGAACGCCCTGCTTTCCGCACACAACACCACGGACCTGAGCCAGGCAGCGTTGCTGAGCTACACCTTCTCACCAGGGCAGGCGGGTGCGCCGGTGTTTCCCAACGTGGCCGCCGCACCGCCTGCAAACGCGGTGGAGAACTTCACACTCATGCGGCGGGACATCGCCAGCCCTGTGTCGCAGCAGATCGGCGTCGGCGTGGAGCAGCAGATCTCTGCCGGCACATCGCTGGGCTTGAGCTATCAGCATCTGCGCGGCGAGCACCTGATCGGCACCGTGAACACCAACATCAACGTGGACGGCACGCGCCCCGATCCGGCACGCGGCAACATCCGGCCATACAGCTCCGCGTTCGACTCCTACTTCGACGGCCTGGAGGTCAGCCTGCAGCGACGGCCCGCAACGTGGGGCTCGGCACGCCTCTCGTAT
>CAXSHQ010000511.1:987-2593 GCA_964236875.1 uncultured Acidobacteriaceae bacterium
ACACATGGTCCAAGGCCATCGACAACATCGGCGAGTTCTTCTTCAGCGGGCCGATCAACAACTTCAACCTGCGCGAGGACCGGAGCCGCTCCGACGACGACCAGCGCCATCGCGTCGTGTTCGATGCGAGCCTGACCAGCTCCGTGCGCCCGGCCAGGAGCGTGGCGGACCACGTCACGCATGGCTGGAGGCTGGGTGGGATTCTGCAGTTCTACTCCAGGCTGCCGTTCAACGTCACGACCGGCGCAACGACGAAGCAGGCAACGACGCAGAGGCCATGCGCTCCCGGCTACAGCCTGACCGCAAACGCAGGCCTGAACCCCTGCACCGAAGGGCTGCCCGGCGCGGCTGAGCCGGACGTTCGCGGTCACCGATCGTCTCCGCCTCGAAACCATTGCCGAAGCCTTCAACGCGTTGAACCATCGTAATGACATGATCCCGAATGGCGCCTTTGGCACAGGCGCCTATCCCTTCGCGCCAAGCTCGGCATTCGGCCAGGCGACCGCCGTGGGCGACCCCCGCAGCGTGCAACTGGCCGCCCGGTTTCGCTTCTGAAAGCGTGGGAGCGCAAAAGGCCAAGTGGCCGGCGAGAAACTCTCGCCGGCCACTTGTCTTTCAACCGAGGAAGTACTTAGTGCTTCTCGTGCGGCTCCCTGCCTCCGCCGCCCTGCGGACGGCCTTCCGCGCCGTTGTGGTTCTCGTTGTGGATCTGCCGCGAGTCGCGGTTCTCCTGCCGGTTGACCTGGCCGCGTTCACCGGGATTCATGCCGCCCGGCTCGGTGCGGTCGTTGTGCACCTGCTGGTCGGTGCGAGCCTGGTTGCCGTTGGAGCGGGCCGCCTCGCCGGAGGTCATCTGGCCGGAGCGCAGGCCGTCGGCCGTGCGCTGCTGCTGGTTGGCTTCGCGGTTGTCGAGCGCGTTGGGCGCAACGGTTCTGCCATTGTGGTTCTCGTTGTAGATCTGCCGCGAAGCCCCATTCTGCTCGCGGTTGATCTGCTGCCGCTCCTGCCCGGTGAGCGTGCCGCCGTTGGCCGCGCGATCGGTATGTACCTGCTGGTCGATCGCGGACTGCCGGGCTGTAGCGCGAGCGGCTTCCCCGGAGGTCATCTGCCCGGAGCGCAGACCGTTGCCGATGCGCTGGTCCTGGTTGGCTTCACGGCCGTTCACCGTCGGGCGCATGGCCGCCTGCGGGTTGTTGGGCGCCGCGCGGAAGGACTCTGGCGTGGCCGCCGCACGCACCCCCGGGTTGCCGTGGTTGGCGGCGAAGCGCTGGTTGGGCGTGCTCAGCGCGATCTGCTGATGCTGCATCTGGTTGGACGTGGGCTGGAAGTGCTGCTCGCGCGAGAACTGTGCTTCCTGCGCGTTGGCCCGGTAGTTCACGCCGCCCTGGCCGCCGTTGTAGCTCACCGTGGTGCGGTTGTTCACGATGACGGTGCGGTTATACACGTTGGTGACGTGCACCACGTTCACGTTCGCGACCGTGCGGTTGTAGAAGAAGTCACGCCCGCGCCACTCACCGCCGAAGAAGCCAACGCCGCCATAGCCGAAGCCGTAGTTGATGCCGCCATAGAAGCCCACGTGCGGTCCCCAGTAGTCGCCATTGAAGCG
>CAXSHQ010000512.1:0-2593 GCA_964236875.1 uncultured Acidobacteriaceae bacterium
GCCGTCGGCTTCGACATCGCGTGCGGCAACAAGGCCGTGCGGCTCGACATGCCGGCTTCCGAGCTGCGCGCCAACATCCATCGTGTGATGGACGACCTCTGGCGCACGCTGAGCTTCGGCGTCGGCCGCCGGAACAACGAGCGCGTCGAACACCCGCTGTTCGCCTACGATGCCAACGAAGGCCACGCGCACCCCGGCTGGGCGACCGATGCCGCGCGTCCGCTGAAGCGCAAGGCAGAAGCACAGCTCGGCACCATCGGCTCCGGCAACCACTACGTCGACCTGTTCACCGATGAGCAGAACCGCGTGTGGGTCGGCGTGCACTTCGGCTCGCGTGGGCTGGGGCATGGCATCGCGACGTGGTTCCTGAAGGCTGCGGGCGCGAAGGATGGGATGATGGTCGATCCCGTGTTCCTGGACGCCGGCTCGGACCTGGGCGCGCAGTACATCACGGCCATGCAGCTCGGTGGCGCGTATGCCTATGCCGGGCGAGACTGGGTGTGCGCGCGCGTGGCCAGGCTGCTGGGCGCGAACATCGTCGACGAGGTGCACAACCACCACAACTACGCGTGGCTGGAAGAGCACGAAGGCCGCACGATGTGGGTCTGCCGCAAGGGCGCGACGCCGGCATTTCCGGGTCAGCGTGGCTTCGTGGGCGGCACCATGGGTGAGCAGTCGGTGATCCTGGAGGGCGTCGCGCCGGATCTCACCACAGCCGCGGGTCGCACAATCTCGCTAGACCAGAAGGCATCGCTCTGCTCGACCGTGCACGGCGCGGGACGCGTGATGGGTCGCAAGCAGGCCACAGGCGTCTACGACCGCAAGACCGGCGTGTGCAAGCGCGAAGGTCTGGTGAAGCCGGAGATGATGGAAAGCTGGCTGCGCGAGTCGGGCGTGGTGCTGAAGGGCGGCGGCCTGGATGAAGCGCCGCAGTGCTACAAGCGCCTGCCTGAGGTGCTCGCGGCCCAGGGCGACACCGTGCGCGTGCTCCACACGCTCACGCCGCTGGGCGTGGCAATGGCCGGCGCCAACGAGTTCGATCCTTACAAGGATTGAGCGGGGCGATCGAATGAGGCGCAGCAAACACGGAGGAGCCCCGGGAAGCCGGGGCTCTTCCACTGCATCTGCAAGGCAGTCGGCCTACATGCCTCTGGAATGCCGCGGCCGGAGGCGTCAACGCCTGTCTGCCGGCGCGGTGGTGTGGCCGGGTTCGCAGCCGAATCCGCCATCTGCATGCCGGGCATCGTTTGCCGCATCCACGCATTGCCTTCCGCGAGCGAAACCTCGCGCCCGTCCGGCAGGCGCATGTTGCCATTGGCGAGCAGGAACGGCATCTTGCAGGCAAGCTTCTGCATCTGCGCCGAAAGCGTCGCGCTGACCGTACCGGTGTAGCAGGTGATAGACGACTGTTTGGTCGTAAGCGCGTTGGCGTTCGCATCGATGGGCAGCACGTAGTGGTAGGCGCCGGACGGGAACTCGGGCGTGGCGCTGGTGATGCCATTGCAGCTATCCAGCGTCGTTGCGTCCACGATCTTGCCATTCGCATCGCGGCCGCCGTAGATCGGGTAGCCATCGAGCGCGATGCCGATGATATGCGACGCGCCAATGGCTCCATCCACGGTGGGCGTCCAGCAGACCGGATTGCCGTGGTAGTGCCACGTGCTGGTGCTGCTGTTCATCCCGTTGGTGGGGTGCGAGTTGCACTGGTCGAGAAACGAAGCGATGTAGGTCGTTCCACCGCTGGTGAAGGTGTAGGAAACATTGTCCGACAGCGCTACCGTGCTGGTCGCCTCGTAAGGGCTGAAGATCACCTCGCCTGACGAAATCACACCGATCGCCCCGCCGGAGGTTGCCGTGGTCGAGGACGCCTTGGTGGGGCAGATGTTGAAGGTTCCGCTTACGGCGGTCACGGCGGATATGCCCCCGCCGGCATACGGCACGACTGCGAGCTTTATGCCGCTGGGGCTGGTCGCCACCGCCGTCGAGCTGCCGCTGGCCGGCCCGAGGTAGTACGCATTGTGAGCGGGCGGTGTACCGCTGCTGGTCACCGTCATTGAGCAGGCACTGGGAAAGCTGACTGTGACGCCGGAAGCCCACGTGGCCTTTTGAAACGCAGCGGCATAGGCGTTGGTCGTGGTCGTAGTGGTTGTACCGCTGACTGTCGTGCCTGTGCTTCCACCGCAACTGATCAGCAGCAAGGCCAGAGGCACGGCAGAAAGCGGCAGGCAGGGCCGCAGAGCAGCGGCAACACTGCGTAACGAACGGATAGGCATAGCGGTGTCCTCGAGTTGGATCCTGTAACTCTGCGCAAAGTGGATGACCGCCACTTAGGCGGGCGGTGGAGGCCCGCCGGCGCCACGGGGCGGCGGGTGCTGATGGTTGAAAGCCTGCAGCTTCTTCCACTGTTCTGCGGTCAGCACGCGCCGCATAGCCAGCAGCATGCGTGCGTTCGACTTTTCAAGCTCCGCCCGCGCGGACACCACGCGGTCCACCTGCGTCAGGATCTTCGTCTCATCGGGCCGGTCCGCATCCATTAGGCCCTGCATGGCAAAGTCTTCCCGCTGGATTGCCAGGCTCAGCGCAAAGAGCCGCT
>CAXSHQ010000513.1:0-2542 GCA_964236875.1 uncultured Acidobacteriaceae bacterium
TGCACCCCGCCGGCCGGAACACCGATGGTCGACATGCGGGCGGCTTCCTTTGTTGTTTCCGCGATCAGGAACAACCCACTTACCGACGAATACTCCATAACGCGCCTCACATTTGCCGAGATTTCCGCCAACCATAAGGTGAGGTCCTGGGCGTAGAGGAGGCGCCGCGCTTCCATAAGGCAGCCAAGTCCATCAGGATCAACACGTTGCACGAAGCGCATGTTGATCAAAACGTTCTGTTCGCTGCGGATTGCGTCGTGTACCTCGGCCTGGAGCCAGTGGCACACGCTGCCGCTAAGTCTTGCCGGGAGAACAACTTCGCGGGTGGCGTCCTGAGACTCCACCTGGAGCTGTCCAGCATGCTTTCCATGGGGCTGCATCTGGTGAACCGCTACACCCACGGGAAGATGGCGCGCAAGTGCTGCAGCATCACGCACATAGCGAGGCAGCAGACGAGCGGGCTCTTGCGCCATGCGGTAGAACCACTCCAGTTGGAGCTTTTGGAAGGCAACGGGGGCACGCCGCACGCTGCCGGAGATCATTTCCAGAGAGCCGCCAACTCCAATGCAAACAGGCACATCCAGAGACTTCTTGAAGCGATGAATCCAGAACTCCTGCTTGGGGTTTCCGAAGGCTACAAGGAGGATATCTGGGGCTGCCTGCTGGATTCGGGTGAGGATCGCTTCATGGTCCATTTCGTCCAGCGGGCTGACCGGCGGAGAGTAGCGGCCGACGATCTTGACCCCCGGAAATCTTTCTTCCAAGACCCGCTGGGCGGTGGCGGAGCTCTCCTCGTTCGATCCCAGGAAGAAGATGCGGTACCCCTTCTCGGCCGAGAGACGGGCGAGTTCCGGAATAAGGTCGACTCCGGTGACCCGCTCTTTGAGCGGCTTGCCGAGCAGGCGGGAAGCCCAAAGCATCGGAGCGCCATCGGGCAGCACCATGCTGCAATCGCAGATCACCTTTTGCAGCGCGCCATCGCGGAGCGCGTTGCGCGCGAAATCGAGATTGGCGGTAGCAATCTGATGCGAGCCGCCGTTTTCGATGGCGCGGGCGATGCGGGCGACGGCTTCGGCCATCGTCACGTTACTGATCGGAAGCCCAAACAGCGCGACTGTGTCCGGTACTCTGGGGGGCGCGACGGCCGGTCCTGACGGGATAGAAAGAAATGCCATATCGATGCAGTTTTGGCCGTGGGCCTCGTACAACGAGTTCAGACTAGGCATGTTCTGGGCTCCTTCCAATGCCACTTGCGTCCGTGCCCTGACCGGGGAGTAACATGACCACCGTTACTCGGGTAGGCGAACAGCACGCTTGCCCCGATGGGGAATCAGGGAAGACACTTGACTTACAGTGACGCTGGGCTTAGAGCAACAATACCATCCGGTGAGCACCGGACGAGCGGCTATATACCTTGAATTTTCAGGGAAAATGTCGCATTACGAACCGCGAGAGCCGCCAGATAGCCCTCGGGTGACGGCAGAGCCTGTACGAAGAACCGCTCGGGCCGGTGCGGAGAAGACGCCAAACCGTCCTCCGCAGCAACGAACGCGACGCCATCGCTGCCAGATACCTGGATGTCCTTCAGGGGGATCAGTAACCCCTGACCGTTCGCTTTGGCTACTGCTTCCTTGCGGGTCCACAGGCTGCAGAAGGCGCGGGCTCGCTCCCACCCTGCGGGCGCAGCCGCAACGTGCGCCGTTTCTTCAGGCGTGAAGTTCGCTTCGGCAAGCTCCAGGGCTTCAAGCGCTGGGTCGATCCACTCCACGTCCACGCCGACGGTCGCCGAACGACACAATCCCAGATAGACGAGACCCCGCGAATGGGACACGTTGCTGTGCACGCCCGCCAGGAAGGGCTTGCCGAAGTTGTCGACAGCCAGCGGGAGTGCCTCAGGCCGCGTGTCTATCGCCGCCGCGAGCAGAACCCGGAGCGCGGCACGCCCGATGACGAACTCCTCGCGGGCACGATCAACGCGGATGCGATGGGCACGATCCTTTTCGGCGGGCGAAAGCAGCGGCCATGCGTCTGCGTACAGTCCTGGGTCGTCGTCCGCACGGAGCACGAAAATCTGCACTTCATCGTCGGGCAAAGTGGGGAGGCTTCCCCACCTCCTGACCAGGTGCTGCGCGAAGGCGTCCACGTGCTTCATTGTCTGCTACGAACGCGTGTGATGAGCAGAGGCTTGACCCTATATCGTCCGATCAGAGCACCTACTGATCAATATAAGGAGTCCCTCAGAGTTTCCCTAGATTCATCCCCGCTTTGTGCCCTCGCGCGGACAGTAGACGTTGGCAACGGACCGTGAGCTATCCTGCAACCACCATGCGAAACCTGCTTCTGCCTGCGGTCTTCCTCGCCACCGCTGCTCTCGCCCAGCGCCCTGCGCGGCCCGCTCCCGAGCAAACGACGGTCCTCCACGCCGCGCATCTTCTCGACGTCGCTGCTGGCAAGCGCGGCTCGCACGGCATCAGCGATGCCGCGCTCCTCGTCGCGCGCAGGGATCAGGACCGACACCGCGACCGGGGTGGCTTGCGGCTGC
>CAXSHQ010000514.1:0-1032 GCA_964236875.1 uncultured Acidobacteriaceae bacterium
CATCGGCCAGCAGATGCAGAACACTCTCCTCGGTATCGAACTCCGCGCCCTTGGACACGCACGTCAGCCCCGCATACCGGAACTCCACCCGCTGGTCCGTCGCCGCCACGCCCAGCTTGCGCACATATACCAGCCCGCTCGTCAGCACATGGATAACATCTTTCTCCGCATCCACTGCCTGCCCACCCTGCCCCGCACCCGGTTGCCTTCGGCTCAGCGCCCCTGGGGCCTGGATGTCCATGCGGACCTCCCCGATTGCCTTGGCCACGCCTTCCTTCTCGTCGTATTCGAACTCGTCTCCGTCCACGCGATCCACGTTGTTCGGCGTCTTGCCATAAAGCAGCAGCGTCACCCCATGCAGCGTCCACTTGCCCTTGGAAAGCGGCAGCGCCTTCTTCGCGCGCACCGTAAACACCGTGCGGCCTTTCACCGTCTGCGACCACGTCACGTTGTCGCTCTCCTGCGACACATGAATCCCGCTCTTGGCGAACAACGCCTTCCACGTCTGCACAGCCTGGTAGCGCTTATAGCCCACCAGCGCAACCAGGCCGATCACCAGCAGCACAACCGCGCCCGCCAACCCCCACCGAAGTCTTTCCACCGACATCTTCATGCGCTGCCTGCCTTCATCATCTCACCGCATCTCTGGTATTTCCGCCGGCCTCGACAGCACGTCATCTCGACCGGAGCGCAAAGCGCGCAGTGGAGAGACCTGCAGCTTCACGCGCAAGCCGCGCAGCGGCGAGCCCGAGTCCCCGGCGAACGCACCCTCTACAATCACCCATGTGGCCGATCAACTCTTCCTGAGCCTTTGGTTCCCCAACTTCCGCCTCGCCTTGCTCCCTTCTGCGCTCTCGGGCGTCCTTCGCCAGTTCGCTGTCATCGCCCGCGACGGCAAGACCAGCAGTGAGTTCGGCCGCGTCGCCGCCGCCACCGTCTACCCCATCGATTGGACGGAGTCACCCATCTATCAGCGCATTTACGTCAACGACGGGCGCGCCCAATCCTCCGCCGACACCGAAGGCTCCATCA
>CAXSHQ010000514.1:1044-2533 GCA_964236875.1 uncultured Acidobacteriaceae bacterium
GCGCCCCGCCGGCAGCGACGACTCCTCCGAAGCCGCCCTCTTCGACACCGCCTGGCGTCTCGAACCCAGCAAGGTCCGCATCACCGGCTTCGGCCCCGCCTTCGACGCCGGCAGCTACGAGCAGAACGGCCACATCCGCATCGACTTCGGACTCGACACGCCCTGGGTCCTCGAAGAAGAAGAAGACATGGACCAGGACACCGCCGACCACATCCGCGAGAACGTCGAAAAGCTCCTCGCCTTCACCCTTTCCGTAGAAAAGAACTGCGGCATCTCCAGCCGCCTCCTTTGGACTGAATCCGGCGAACCCCTCGCCGAAAAACTCGTGGCTCGCCTCCAGCGCCTTCACTAGCCCGGTCCTCGCGAAGGTCCGGTTCTCGTGAAGGTGTAGAGGAGACGAGTCCTTCTTTGTTGTCATTCCGCAGCGAAGCGGAGGAATCTGCATTTCGGACCACCTCTACACCGTCAGGAGAACAGCTAAAAGAAGCACGAAGGGTGTTCTCTCGAATGAGAGCCGCCCGAAGAGCTCGTCACCCCGACCGGCGAACCCCACAACCTCGACACCTCGACCCGAGCGCCCCACATAGCTCGTCACCTCGACGGAGCGCCCACAAAGCTTGTCATCTCGACCGGAGCGAAGCGGAGTGGAGAGACCCCTGTATTTCGTCCGAAGCGTCACAAACGCATTAGGAACACCGCCGACCCATGACCCGCCGCCACAAGCTCCTCTCCATCCTCTTAGTCCTCGCCGTCATGACCGCCACCCTCCTCGCCGTCCTGCGCCACACCCGCATGGACGAGCAATACGGCAAGGCCGGCATCCACCTCGTGCGCACCACGATCTACGTCAAGTCGCGCAAATGCGCCTCCGGCTGCACCGCCGGCCTCTGGCTTTCCCGCAGCGCCGACCGCTGCAAGCCGCCCAACCCCGCCATCGACTACGCCCTCAACACCACGCAGCTTCTCTTCGCCCGTGAAGCCGACACCCTTGTCCTGCCCGGCGATCCACACACCCTCACCCGCCCCACCGCCGGCGACTGGCTGAACATCCGCTTCGTCCCACCCTTCGGCCCCGCCGCGGACGCTCTCCCTCTCCAGCTCATCTTCTTCGGCGAACACGTACCCACCCGCAACGCCGCCACCCAGCAGGCAGAACTCGGCCCCTGCGTCCGCCTCTTCAGCGCGGACTGATCGGCCTACTGAGAACTCAAACTCCAGACTGAAAACTGGAGAGAGCACCGCCCCGCCGATCTCGAACGCCTGTCAACGGAGCGACCAGGCCAGCATGCCTGCCGTTACTCGAAGCTGGATACCTCAAAGCTCACAGCTCGTTCGAAATCCGCTCCCGCCCATATACGCAACGAGCCGCTACTACCCCGCCACTACAATCTGCGAGAAGTCCGCGATCCGCGAAAAGTCCCGCACCATGCGCGACAGCAGCGCCAGCCGGTTCGACCGCAGCGCCGCTTCCGGCGCCATCACCATCACC
>CAXSHQ010000515.1:0-2528 GCA_964236875.1 uncultured Acidobacteriaceae bacterium
GCATCTCCCCGGTGTCCACCCGCGCCAGCACCAGCAGGTCTTCCACCAGCGTGTTCATGCGCGTTGCGCTCTTGTGGATGATCTGCAGGAAATCGCCCGCTGCGGCCTCTTCGAGCTCGCCTGAACGGAGGTCTTCCAGCAGAGTCTCCGCATAGCCCGTAATCGACGTGAGCGGCGTGCGCAACTCGTGAGAAACGTTCGCCACGAAGTCCCGCTGCGTCCTTTCCATCTGCTCCACGCGCGTCACTTCGCGCAGCACCGCCACCGCGCCGCCGTGCGGCATCGGGGCCGCACTCACGGCAAACGTCCGCCCCGGAGCCACCGTGGTCGCACGCCGCTCGCAGGGCTGTTGCTCGCGCAGCGCCGCCTCCACGCAGGCCAGCACTTCAGGATCGCGAATCGTTTGCACCAGCGCATGACCCACCCGCACCGCGCCGCTCGCCGGTGTGCCCGGCAACAGTTGCCGCATGGGCTCATTCGTCCACTGGATGCGCCCCGCCGCATCCACCGCCACCACGGCATCCTGCATGCTGTCCAGAATGCTTTCCATCCCGGCCTTGCTGTCGTCCGCAGCCTTCAAACGCTGCCGCGCCCGTTCCGCCGCGCGGTCGCAACCGATGGCCAGACCCTCCAACTCCGCAAAGCACGGCTGCGGCAGCGCGGGATCGTGTTCCCCCGCGGAACGCAGAGCCAGTGTCAGCGGCTCCAGCGCTTCCAGAACAAGTCGCCGGCACCAGAACGTTTCCATGAGGACAACCGCGACCGCCGCAGCCACACGCAAAGCAGCGCTGCCGGTAAGGCTCCACACGGCCAGCATCGCCGCCACGCCCAGGCCAAAACGCAACGCCAGCGCCCAGGACAAACTCCGTCTCATCGGTTTCTCCTCGGCTCGGCCTTTACGCTTCGTCTGGCTGTTTCTACTCCGCCAGTGGATGCTCGTCACCAGCTTCAGAACCGGCCGGAACGTCCGTTCCTTTCGGCAGGTCGAAGCGATACCCCGCCCCGCGCATGGTGCGCAGAAAGCGTGGCGCTTCCGGATCCTCTTCGATCTTCTCGCGAATGCGCCGCACATACACGTCCACGCTGCGCGGCGTCACAAAGCGCGAGTCGCCCCACACCGCATCCAGCAGCTGGTCGCGGCTGAACATCCTGCCCGGATGCCGCGCCAGGTACTCCAGCAGCCGGAACTCCGTTGAGGTCACCGCCACCAGCTCCCCGCGCACCCGCAGCTGCATGGCCGCCGAATCGATCTCGATGCCCCCGCCTTCGCCTGCTCCGATCTGCAGCACCGCCGGAGCTGCCGGAGCATCCGCTTTGGGCGCACTGCGCCGCAGCACCGCCCGCACCCGGGCTACCAGTTCGCGCGGGCTGAAAGGCTTGGTCACATAGTCGTCCGCGCCCAGCTCCAGGCCGCGTACACGGTCGCTCTCCGCCGCGCGCGCCGTCAAGAAGATGATCGGCGTCGCCTTCAGCTCGGCATGCTCGCGCACCCTCCGGCACACGTCCAGGCCGCTGCCGTCCGGCACCATCACATCCAGCACGAACAGCGCGGGCTTCTCGTGCTCCGCATCGTTCACGATGCCGCGGCCCGTGCCGAAGCTTCGCACCGCAAACCCCGCCTTGGTGAGGTGATAGTCGACCAGCCGGCTGATGTCCGGATCGTCTTCCAGCAAGAAAACTGTCTGACGCACTGCTTCTCCTGCGCACGGTGGTTACACCCGTGGCCTCTTCAGCCTAGACGACCGCGCCTGCGGCTTTTGCGAAGGCCCGGTGAATTCTCGACCGACCACCCGGCAGCCGGCACTGCCTTTCGGCTCACGGATACAGCTTCGCCGGCACGATAGGAGCGTCCGCTTCTCCCGCATACCTCATCATCTGCTGTAGTTCGGCCCGCAGTTCGTCCGCCTTCGCTCGATACTCCTTGCGTCCGGCCAGGTTCACCAGCTCATGGGGGTCGGCGCGCTGATCGTACATCTGGTACTCGTGGTACCCCGTCGCTGCGGGGTGCCTGGTGTCGCCGGAAAGATCCGCCACGCAGTAGGTCCACTCCGGCGTGCGGATCGCACGGCCGGTCATCGATTCGCTGATCTGGATGAACTGCCGGTTCGGCCAGTGCTCCCGCGCCGCGAAATCATTCAGCAGCGGCATCGCGCTTCGCCCCTTCCACGACGGCGGCGGAGGCACACCCACCGCCTCCAGCAACGTTGGCGCGAGGTCGATCAGCCCCACCAGTTCGGGCACTTGTTGCGCCCCGCGAAAGCCCGGCCCGTCCACGATCAGCGGCACGCGAATCGAGCTGTTATGCGGGCTGCGCTTGTACTCCTGATTGCGCGTCATGAAGTGGCAGCCATGGTCGCTCATGAAGACGAAGATCGTGTTCTCCGCGAGCTTCTCTTCTTCGAGGATCTTCCGCACCCGCCCGACCGAATTGTCGATCGCCTCGATGCAACCGTAGTAATCCGGCAGCTGCGCCTGCCACGTCCCGGGCAGCGCACGCCGGTCTTACGGCGCAGCGCTGTTCAGATACT
>CAXSHQ010000516.1:0-2525 GCA_964236875.1 uncultured Acidobacteriaceae bacterium
GTGGAGGACGTGCCGCCGGCGCGCGCGAGCGAGGGGCTGGCTGCGGCGCGCAAGGGGACGGGCGTGCGCCAGCCTGCGGGTCAGCAGGAGGCCTTGCTGCGAGCGCACGCGCAGGCGGCGGATGCGCAGCGTGGGCAAGCCGCGACAAGCCGTCGATGGGCGATGCTGAGCCGCTTCGAGTGCGGGGAGGAAGGCAAGAACGGCAGCGATGGCGCGGTGAATGTGGCGTCGGGGGCAGCGGCTGCTGCAAGGCCTGCCGAGCCGGGAAATTCCCATGTTTGAGAATGTTCGTGAGGATTGGCATGCTCAAGGGGGCGTGTGGATCCGGCACGGCTTCTATGCGCTGCTGATTTACCGCTTTGGACGCTGGCGGTACCGCATCCAGTCACGCTTTGTGCGGATGCCGTTTTCGCTGCTGTACCACGTGATGAAGTTTCTGGCGGATGTTCTGCTGGGCATCGAGCTGCCGTGCGAAACGGTGCTGGGGCGGCGGTTCGTTATCGAGCATGTGGGCGGCATTGTGATCAGCGGCGACTCCGTGTTCGGCGATGATTGCGTGGTGCGCAACGGGGTTACAGTGGGCCTGCGACATCGTGGACTGCGAGAGTCACCGCATGTCGGGGACCGCGTGGACATTGGCGCGGGCGCGAAGCTGCTGGGGCCGATTCGGATCGGCAACGATGTTGCGATCGGTGCGAATGCCGTGGTGCTCTGCGATGTGCCGGACAATTGCATTGCGGTGGGAGTGCCGGCGCGAGTGATCGTGCGTCGTGGAAGCGCGGCTCCTGAGACGGCCGAGTACGAGTCGCTGGCCAGCGTATGAGTTTGGTGGCGGCGCCGCCGGGTGGGTGGCCGGAGCTGGTGCGGGGCCGGGTGTCCGTTGTGGTCATCGGGCGAAATGAGGGCGAGCGGCTGCGCCGATGCCTGCAATCCGTTGCAGCTCTCGATGGAGAGGCTCCGCTGGAAACGATCTATGTGGATTCCGGCTCTACGGACGGGAGCGTAGCCGCGGCGCGCAGTTGTGGCGCACAGGTGGTGGAGCTGCAGCCGGAGCGCCCAACGGCCGCGCTGGGAAGGAATGCGGGCTGGCGAGTGGCTCGGGGTGAGTTCATCCTGTTTCTCGACGGGGACACGGAGCTGGCTCCAGGGTTTCCGCGGAATGCTCTTTCCTGGTTTGCCGACCCGGGCGTGGCGGTGGTTTGGGGGCACCGCCGCGAGCTCGATCCGGAGGCTTCGGTATACAACCGGGTGCTGGATCTGGACTGGATGTACCCGCCGGGGCCGGCGGAGTTTTGCGGCGGAGATGCGTTGTTCCGCCTCGGTGAGTTGCGCGAAACCGGCGGCTTTGACGAGACGCTGATCGCGGGTGAAGAGCCGGAGCTGTGCCGCCGTATCCGGGCGACGGGTGGAACGATCCTTCACATCGACGAAGCGATGACAGGGCACGACCTTCACATCACTCGATTTGGGCAGTATTGGAAGCGCGCGCTGCGGGCGGGGCACGCGTATGCAGAGGTCTCGGCGCGGTTTGCCGGGACGGCAGATCGGTTCTGGAGTGCGGACGCCGCGAGGAACCGCCAGCGCGCGCTGCTGCTGCTCATGCTGCCGGTGGGTGCGCTGTTGCTCTCGTCCTTGTTGCGGAGCTGGGCGCCGCTGGCTGTGTGGCTTCTGCTGCTTGCGCTGCTGGTGGCGCGGACAGCATGGCGGGCCCGATGGAAGTCTCGCCGAGCCGGCACGCTGCTGCTGTATGGCGTGCACTCGCACTTTCAGCAGATCCCGATCTTCTTCGGGCAGGTAGGATTTTGGCTCGATCAGCGCCGCGGAAAGCAGCGTGGGCTGGTTGAGTACTAGAGCCCGTAGGGCAGGCGGTCAAGAGGCCGAGTCGCTTCCGCGCAACGGCCTCGCCGGAATGCCACCATACACGGCTCCCGCGGGAACATCACGCGTGACAACGGCGTTTGCGCCAATGGTGGCACGGTCGCCGATGGTGACTCCGCCGAGAACGGTGACGCCGCGCCCGACCCACACTTCCCGGCCCAAGACGATGGGCTTTGCGGTATGGCCCGCGTCGCGCAGGGGCCGGTCCGCGGAGCGGGCGTGGTTGGCGTCGCGCAGGCTCGTGTACTCGCCGATCATGCAGCCTGGCCCGATGCGAATGCCTGCCATGGCCACGATGTGCACTCCGCGGGAGAGCACGACGCCCTCCTCCATGATGATGTCGCTGTCACCTTGGGTTTCGAGATGGAGGTCTGGGTAGAGCAGGGCGTCGGAGCCGATGTGGACTCGGCCTGTACCGAAGACGGAGCAGCGGCCCAGCACAATGACGGATGCCGGCAAAGAGACGCGCAGCTGGGCAGCCAGCGCAGCGTGGGCATAGCCGCGGCGCAGGAGCTCTCGAAGGCGCGCGGTGGCCCGCAGCAGCGCACGCAGTGGAGCGAGCCCGGTGGATTTCAGCGAACGAGGCGGCATGTATTTGGCGTCACCAGGGCCGCGGGGGAGATACGCGGCCTCCTTTCGTTTCCTGC
>CAXSHQ010000517.1:0-2519 GCA_964236875.1 uncultured Acidobacteriaceae bacterium
GACCACGTGCTGGAGCGTTATCCCGACAATGCAAAGATTCCGGCGGCCCACCTTCACAAGGGCGAGGCGCTGCTGAGCTCCAAGCGCACGGAGGCCGGTGTGACGGAGCTGCGCTCGTTGATCCAGCGCTTCCCAGCATCGCCGGAAGCCTCGCAGGCCCGGACCCGGCTCAACACGCTGGGCGTGCCCAGCACGGCGCGGCGCTAACGCTCAATCGCGGCGCTAGACTTCCCTAGTTGCGCACGTACCGGAACGCCGTCTCCACGTCCGCGCGCTCTTCCGCGGTGAGGCTCAGGTATGGCAGCCGCGGGGTCCCGCCAAAGTAGCCGTTCAGATCGCAGGCGTACTTTACGCCGGCTATACCCAGCCGTGCGCACGCGGCGTCGGGAGCGAGTAGCCGCTCCTGCTTCTCCCTCGCGAGCGCCGGGTTGCCGTCTTTCCACGCGGCCAGCACCTCAAAGCAGCCCTGCGGAGCTGCCGCTGAAAGCAGCGGGCTCACTCCGGGCGCACCGCCTTCCAGCAGATCGCACATGCCCTGCGTACTGCCTGCTCCGAGCACCTGGAATCCAACCGTCCGGGTGCGGGTCTTGAGTGCGGGCGTGGGCGGAGCCGCCGCCAAAGCCACGCCGCCGCCAAGCGCCGCCGCAGGCACAAAGTCCGGTTTGCCCTCGCTCTTCACTTCCAGCATGCGGGCCGTGACCGGCGCAAACACCGGGGTGACCACAACCTCGCGGTGCACGGACGCAGTTGTCTCCGTCAGTGCGCGGAAGCGCGCCGCATCCAGCGCGACATCGTAGAGGCCCAGCACGTTCGGGTGCAATGCCAGCTCGGCGATCTCCGCCTCCGTGAGCCGTGCATGGGCCGTGCCATCGCCGCTCCACAGCATGACCGGCAGCGGCGAACGGTCAGCCATGCTGCGCAGGTACACGCCGGCCGGCGAAAGGGAGTCCGCCTTGCCGCGGCCTTGCCACAGCGAGGGTACGGGCAGCAGCACGGCATCGAAACGCGCCGCCGCAGCCTGCTCCGCCACCGCCAGTGCGGCATGGACGCTGCCGCGCTCGATGCGCGCGACCAGCACCTTTTCCCTGGCGGCGACGGCGGCTATCGTCCGCAGGGCTTCACCGGTTTCGTCATCGGACAACGCCTGCGCTTCCGCCCCAAAGCCGAAGGCGATCAAGCCGGAAGCCGGTGTGAGGGAGAGCCGCCCCACATTGTGCTCCAGCTTGCGGTAGTACACGGCGCCATCGCGATAAAACGGTACCGTCAGGGGTACATGCAGCCCATCGAACAACATATGTATTCCCAGTGTAAGCCGCACGCCGTACACTCTTGACACAAAGCCATGACCGAACAACTGGACGTGTATCAGGGCAAATCGATCGGTGATCTGGGGCGCGAGGCGATCTGGTTTCTCGTGCACACAATCATTGCCATTCTCGTTGTGGTGTTGATTGTGCTCGTCGGCACCGCACTCCATGCCGATCCGGACGCGGTCAATCCCAAGGTGATAGCCACCGTGCTGTCGTTCCTGCTGGCGATGCTGGTGGGCTTGGCCATCGCCAAGGCACGGCACGACTATGTGGCGCGCTATGTGTGGATCTCCGGCCTGCTCTTCTTCGCGATCATGTGCGTGTGGGTGCTGGGTCTGCCCACGGGCAATGGCCTGTGCGAGCACTGCATGGCGATGGACAAGCTGACCCGCACGTTCTTTTCCATCCAGAACGGCAGCGGCCTGCTGGGCGGCAGGGGCCTGCTGCTGGGCTGCTGGATACCGCTGGCGCTGGTGGGCTACGCAGTCGGCGCGCAGCTCGGGCTGGGGCGTGAGCCGGAAGTGGTCGTCGATTAGCTCTCCTGCCTGGCTCGCTTAACGCCGCATTGCTGTTGCCATTTATGGTGCTTTGCCGCTTGCACCAGAAAAAGTGCTTGCAGTTCGCTTTCTCTTCGCTATAATTCCGGGCATGGCGATCACGCGGCGGCAAAAAGAAGTCATCGACTTTCTTTCCGGCTTTACTTCCAAGAACGGCTACTCCCCTTCCTACGAAGAAATTGCCTCCGGCCTGGGGTTGAACTCGCTTGCCACCGTGCACAAGCATGTGACCAACCTGCAGAACAAGGGCCTGCTGCAGCGCGCGCACAACCGGAGCCGCTCCATCGATGTGCTGCCGCAGCGTACCGGCAAGCGCGGTGTCGATCGCCTGCCGCTGCTGGGCCGCATCGCCGCCGGCAAGCCGGTGGAAGCGATCGAGCATGGATCTTCGCCACCCAACCACAACCAACACCAAATTTCGCTGGGCGACGTGATCGGCGCGCGCGAGGTCTACGCGCTGGAAGTGCGCGGTGATTCCATGCGCGACGAGCACATTGTTTCCGGTGACTACGTGCTGGTGGAGCGCACGCGCACCGCCCGCGAGGGCGAGATCGTGGTGGCGCTGGTGGATGGCACCGACGCGACGCTGAAGCGCTTCTACAAGGAAGGCAATCTGATTCGCCTGCAGCCTTCGAACACCGAGATGGCTCCG
>CAXSHQ010000518.1:0-2518 GCA_964236875.1 uncultured Acidobacteriaceae bacterium
CGTGGTACGGATCGGTGAGACGGTGCGTCGCCCAACCGGAGCACACAGTCCAAACCTCGCCGGAGGAGGGGCTACGTATATGGCTCATTGTTTTGGCAGACCGGGTGATCGCTGGTGCAGGCACGCCGAACGAGTGCTCCAGAGGAAAAGGCCGCGCCAGTGTCCGCAGAGTGATTGGGCCGGGGCCTGAGGGTTTGCCAAAATTGCGAGCCACATGTGTAGCCCATGTCGGCTCACCCGCACTTTTGATGACGCCAGAAGAGCAGTACCCTGAAGGATGCACACGTACCCTCCGCAACCCTGCATGCCTGGAAGGTCCCTATGCCCGTAGCCCAGTTATTTTCACACCTCCAGTCGATGCACATCGAAAACGTAGCCGTTGACGGCAACGTGGTCACCCTGACCGTCGCAGTCGCACCTGCGGCCGCACCCTGCCCTCTCTGTGCACACCCCTCGACCCGCGTCCATTCCCGCTACAGGCGGACGGTCGCCGACCTTCCCATCAGTGGGCGAGTGGTGGCGGTGGTCGTCCATGCTCGGCGCCTCCGCTGTCTGTGTTCGTCGTGCCCGCGCCGCATCTTTGCTGAGCGGCTGCCCGACCTCGTCGCGCCGTATGGCCGGAAGAGTGAAGGATTACGGCAGGCACTGACGGAGATGGGCTTCGCGGCCGGTGGCGAGGGTGGCGCTCGCCTGGCCCACCAACTGGGGATGCCGACCAGTCCGGATACCATACTGCGCCTCATCCGTGCCGCATGCTGTCCGGACCCCGGCCAGCCGACGATCATTGGGATCGACGACTGGGCCTACAAGCGTGGCCTGCGCTACGGCACCATCATCTGCGATCTCGAACGCCATCGCGCCATCGACCTCTTGCCCGAGCGATCCGCAGAGAGCACAATCGCCTGGCTCCAGGAGCATCCCGAGGTCGAGATCATCGCCCGCGACCGCAGCGGTCTGTATGCCGACGCAGCTACACGCGGTGCGCCCCAGGCGCGCCAGGTCGCGGATCGCTGGCATTTGGTCGACAACCTCGCCGACGCGCTGGAGAAGTTTCTGCTCCAGCACGCTGCGCACCTGAAGGAGGCGGCCGCGGCAGTGGTTGCCACGTCGGCTGACTCGGGTGAGGTGCTCGCACCGGCGGACGAGATGTATCAAGGGAAGCGTCGCACGCCGCAACCACGCCTGTGGGAGCAGCGTGCAACAGCGGAAAGTGAACAGCGCGTGGCGACACGGCGGGCAAAATACGAGCAGGTCCACGATCTGCATGCTAAGGGGGCAACCCCGATGGACATCGCGCGCATGGTTGGTAGCACACGCACCACCGTCTACCGCTACCTGCAGGGTGGGCCGCCGCAGCGCAAGCACCTTGCACGGCGAGGGCAGCAGCGGGTGCTGGAGCCGTGGGAGCCCTATCTCCTCAAGCGCTGGGACGAAGGTTGCCATACGGCAACGCTCCTGTGGCGTGAGATTCGCGGCAGGGGCTTCGCCCATTCCATCACCTGCGTCCAGCGCTTTTGTGCCCTGCTCCGTCTCCAGGGTCCGCCACACGGAAACTCCGTCGTGCCCAGTCACCCTACACGAGTGTGCGTGGCCCCTCAGCGCGCCAGGTCGCGTCCTTGTTCTTGCAGCGAGCGGAGCGCCGGACTGCGGAAGGGGCGAGCTACCTGGAACACCTTCTGCGGCGCGACTCGACCCTGGCAACAACCTACACCCTGACGCAGGAGTTCCTCACCATGGTGCGCGAACTGCGCGGCGACCGGCTGGACCCGTGGCTTGAGGCGGTGGACGAACAGGGGCCCGCTCAGTTGCGGCGCTTTGCCCGTGGCCTGCGTGACGACTACGCCGCCGTCCAGGCTGGTATGTCGCTGGTACACAGCAACGGGCAAACGGAGGGCTTTGTGAACAAACTCAAGCTGACGAAGCGGGCCATGTACGGACGTGGCAAGATTGACTTGCTGCGTCAGCGATTGCTCCATGCTGCGTAAACTACCCGATTGAAGGGAGGTGCGACCCGCACCTCTGTCTTCACCAGAGGCACTGGGGCTGGTGATCGTGCATTTCGCCCCGGTGACCCTCAGAGAATATGGACTGCCAGACGGTGTCTGCAGGGAGGACAGGGAAGCAGGGGTTGGGAGGCACGGCCGTGCACCAAGGCGAGAGCGACGAAGCTGGCTTTGTTGTCCATCACGTCGCCGTTCAAGAGCTGGAAGAAGCCAACAGCTTCGTGGTGGGCTTATCGGCGACAGCAGATGGCAGCGGCGACGTGCTGCTCCTGGCAGTCGCGTTGTCCTTCGATGAGCAGGATAGCGTTTTGGGTCAGACTACCTACAGCCTCTCGACCGCCTCTGGCGCAACCGTCTACGGCGGGATACTTCGATGTGTACTGGACCACTTCCTGCTCACGCTCGAATTGGATGCACCGGCAGCTGCGGCTCTTGGCGTTCGTCGCCTATGCCAGTTCCCCCTGAACGTAGACTCAACTGCCATTGCCCAACTGAGCAGTGGCTTGAAACGCGTA
>CAXSHQ010000519.1:0-2506 GCA_964236875.1 uncultured Acidobacteriaceae bacterium
GTAAGCGTCTGGTGAAGGCCGCGGAACTGAGCGCACTGATGTGAGGCGTCAGATTAAGTGTCCACATAATTTATGTGGACACTTAGCTTATGGCTGGTCGATAGCGCAAGGCAGTGTCACATGCCATGGCAGCAGATCGGTGATGCGGTTGATGGGATGATCCATGATGTGCTCAAGGACGTGATGGAGGTAGATCTCTGGATCGAGTCCGTTGAGCTTGGCGGTCCCGAGAAGCGAGTACATTGCAGCCGCTCGTTCACCTCCCTGGTCGGAGCCTGCGAAGAGGAAGTTCTTTCGTCCGAGCGCGACCACACGCAACGCGCGTTCTGCGGCGTTGTTGTCGATCTCCAGCCTTCCATCGTCGACATAGCGCGTCAGGGCATGCCAGCGCGAGAGGGCATAGCGAATAGCCGCGGCGGTGTCGGACTTCTTCGAAAGCTTCGCCAGTGTGGCTTCCAGCCACGTGCGTATGTTCGCAAGCAGTGGTGCTGCTCTTGTCTGTCGAACATCACGCCGGCAGGAGGCGGTGCTGCCACGGATTTCCTTCTCAATCGCGTATAAAACGGCAATGCGTTCGATGGCTTCGGCCGTAACCGGAGAAGGGTGAGCGACGTGGATCTCATGGAACTTCCTCCGCGCATGGGCCCAGCAGGCCGCCTCCTGGATGCGGCCGGTGTCGTAGAGATGATGAAAGCCTGCGTAGGCATCGGCCTGGAGCGTCCCATGGAAGCCTGCAAGATGGCGCTTCGGATGCTCCCCCTTGCGGTCCGGTGAGTACGTGAACCAAACGGCAGGAGCGGTGCTGTCACCCGAGGAACGATCATCGCGAACGTAAGTCCAGAGCCTGCCGGTCTTCGTTCTGCCCAGTCCGGGTGCCAACACCGGCACCGGCGTGTCGTCGGCATGAAGCTTGTTGCCTGCGAGCACATGGCTACGAACCGCGTCCACCAACGGCTTGAGCAGTTCACTGGCAGCGCCGACCCAACCGGCAAGCGTGGAGCGGTCCAGATCGACGTTTTCGCGGGCGTAGATTTCTGACTGCCGATAGAGCGGCTGATGGTCGGCATACTTCGATACCAGCACATGCGCCAGCAACCCGGGACCGCAGAGCCCTCGCTCGATGGGGCGGGAGGGTGCTGGAGCCTGAACGATGCGTTCGCACGCTGCGCAGCTGCGCTTGGGCCGGACATGACGAATGACCTTGAAGGAAGCGCGGACGTACTCCAGGATCTCGGACGAGTCTTCACCCAGATCGCGCAACGCGCCGCCGCAGCCGGGACATAGATCATGTTCCGGCTCATGGGTATGGATCTCGCGAGGCAGGTGCTCCGGTAGAGGACGGCGCCCTGGCTTCGCCGTAATGTGATCTTCCTGCTGCGCATGAACCGAGAGCGCTTCGGTAGCCCTGCCGGTCTGCAGTTCCTCCAACTGCAACTCCAGCTGATCGATCTGCCGCAGCATCTTCTCGCTCTTCGTTCCGAACAGCATGCGCCGGAGCTTCTCGATCAGCAACCTTAGCCGTTCGACCTCACCGGTGTGCGAGCTGCGCTGTCGCTTGATCTCTGCAGCGTGGCTGGATCGTTCGGAGAGGAGCAGCGCCTTGAGGGCTTCGGCATCCAGGCCATCGAACTCCACAAGCGAAGCGTGCGGCATGAGCGCAGTATGCCATCGAACCTCTGTGAAAGAACGCACAAAATACCCGATGAACACTGAATGAAACGCTATACGCTCATCACCGGCTGCGCGGTGCGCAGCGGTGCACGCCAGTCGATGCCTTCCAGCAGCATGGAGAGCTGCGCGGGTGTAAGCGATACCGTTCCACTGCTGGCCTTAGGCCACACGAAGCGGCCTCGCTCCAGGCGCTTGGCCAGCAGGCACAGGCCGTCACCATCGAACCACAGCACCTTTACTATGTCGCCGCGACGGCCACGAAACACGAACACATGCCCTGACAACGGCTGATGTTCGAGCACCGTCTGCACCTGGGCGCTCAGGCCGTGGAAGCCGCGCCGCATATCGGTCACGCCCGCCGCGATCCAGATACGTGTTCCCGCCGGAAGTGCGATCACGAGAGCAGGCTCTTCAACACAGCTTGGATCAACGCTGGCTCTACACAGCCTTCCAACGTCAGCAGTGCACGGTCAGGCAGCTCTATGTGTATGACCCCAGGTGAATAAGGAGGTTCAACGGCAGGAGCGAGGTCTCCCGTGACGACACTCACTGGCAGCAGCTTCACGGCCCTCGAACCGAGTCCGTTCAACTCGCCGTTGTTATACAGCCTGCGCCACGCAAACACCTGGTTCGCGTTCACGCCATACTTCCGCGCCACACGGGCCACCGACGATCCGGCCTCGAGTGTCTCCTCGACAATCCGCCGGCGCTCGTCCACGCTCCGGCGGCGCCGCGGAAGGACTGCATCTGCTGAGCCGTTCAACTCCAACTCTGCCATGAAGGTATCGTCGCCGCATCCACGTATCGTGTACAGGTGCCTTCACCAAACGCTTAC
>CAXSHQ010000520.1:0-2502 GCA_964236875.1 uncultured Acidobacteriaceae bacterium
GCAGTCGAACAAAATCAGCAGCCGCAGCAAAGACTATATGTGGATACCGCCTAGCACCTGTCAAGGCCCATTCTTGCCAGCTTCAACCTAAGCCCAATCAAAACACGCCACTTCGCGCCCTTAAGAACTTGCATGCTAGTTTCAGCAACTCTGTAGAATGGAAATAGGCCCTCAAAGTACTCTTCTGAGGTGCAAGAGTGGCGCGCCACGCTTCAGAACGTCCGACGGCATGCTCCGCGGGAGCTAAGTCCTATGCCTGGAATACTTTGCGGCTAAGCCCATGGAGATCAATACTTTAGAGGTTACCACTGTCTCAGAGCTGCTGAAAACAAAGAGCTTATGCCCAAAGTACCCACGCAAGCGGTGGGGGTACCCCCTAGTCCCTGAGCCCTAACCTCTGGTCCCCAGCTGCCTGCTCCTTGCCCTTCCCCTTGCCTGCCAGTACCCGCGAGCCGGTATGCGTGCCGTGCGCCGGTTCCGGCATCGTGATGATCAGCACCTCGCACTTGCCCTGCCCGACGCACTGGTAGCTGTGCGGCACGTTCGCCTGGAAGTACACCGCATCGCCGCCCTCGAACGTGTCCTCCTGTCCATCGTGCGCCAGCTTCAGGCTCCCCGCCAGGATGTACAGGAACTCCGTCCCCTGGTGCTGGTGCGACCGGGGAGGACGCCCCTCCGTCACCGGCAGGAACTCCGCGATGTACGGCGTGATCCGCTTGTCCATCGGCACCGCGCCCAGCGCCTCGAAGAAGTAGCCAGGCTCATCCGCGCCGGTCTGCGGCAGCCGCTGCCGCTCCTCCGCCCGCACTACGCGGAACAGCTCCGGCTTCTCCGGCTCGAAGAAGTAGCTCATGTCCTTGGAGAACACCATGGCGATGCGCGCCAGGTTGCGCAGCGTCGGCACCACGCGCCCTGTCTCCAGCTGGCTCAGGAAGCTCGCCGAAAGCCCCGTATGCCGTCCCAGCTCCACCAGACCCATCTGCTTGCGCTGCCGCAGGAACTTGATCCTGTCGCCGATGCGCTTGGCCTCGATCGCCTCCTCGGCCTGCTCCGACGTCACTCCCGTGCCGTCGCCCGCACCCGGCTCCGCTGCCACCGCTTCGGCCGCGCCTGCCTCCGCCACGTCTCCCGGCACCACCTCGTCCAACACAGCCTCTAGAGCACCCACGAACCACTCCTAACTTTCCCGTCAGGCAAAAAGATGATTCCGCCGCACGGAAAGGATGCTCGCCCTCCGCAACTGTCTCACTCCCGCAGCCGCCGAGCGCGAACCCGTTAGAATGGAGGGGTTCACTTTACCCAGCAAAGACCAATCAAGGACCCACTTATGAGCACCACTGCCGCGCCCGCCGCGACCCTCCACGATCTGGCCCACGCCGTCGGCTTCACCCTCACTGCCGTGGAGCCCGGCACCGACTTCGCCGGCGCCCCCACCGACCGCTTCATCGCCGCCCTTACCGCGGACCCCAGCAAGAACCAGGCCCTTGAGCTCAGCCAGGCTTTCGAAAGCCGCATCGGAGCCGATCCCCGCCTCGTCGGCAGCATCACCAGCTACCTGCAGGAGGCCGCCACCCGCCTCCGCAGCCCGCGCTCCGACGTTCACCTGACCCTGCTCGGCCTGCCTCTGAGCTTCGGCAAGTTTGCCTGGCCATTCCACGGCTCCACCTCGGGCGCAGATACCTCTATCGTCCACGGCGAGATCCGCCTGGAGGACGGTGGCGAGAGCATCCTCCACGCGAAGATCTCCGCATCCATGACCCGCACCTTCGCCGAGGTCGTTCCCGCGCTCGAGCAGCCGTTCGCCGAAGGCTTCATCTACAACGCCGTGCGGAAAACGGTCGATCAAGGCCAGATCGAGCTTGTAAAGAGCGGCAACCGCCAGCCCGTTCCCGTCACCACGCGCTACTACTCGGCCAAGCGGCAGATCTTCATCTTCAACGACACCACGGAGCAGCAGCGCCGCGACTTCCTCGCCATGAAGGTCTTCTGGCTTTCCGCCATGCTGGGCGCCAACATGCCCGTTTGGATCGCCGACCCTCGCGATGCACAATACCTGAACACCACGCCCGCCGACCTGAAGGCCGCAGCCGCGGAACTCGCGAAGGACGGCTTCGTCGAAACAGCCGAGAACGGCGACTGGGCCGCCGCCACCGATAAGCTCCGCAATGAAGAAACCAAGTACCGCAACGAGATTACTGAAGCTCTGGCGTTCATCAAGCCTGCTTTCAACGAGAGCATGCGTGCCGGCGAAACCAATATGTAAGCGGACAGGTCGGCTACTCGCCCAGCGTTAGCATCGTTTCCCACTGCGTGCGATCGACAAGCACGCCCAGCCGCTCGCTTTCCGCCCGTACCCTGAGCGTTCCTTCGCCCGGATATCGCGGCACCCGCCCGGCTTGCACCGGCGTAGCTGCGTGCAGAGCCTCGGCGGCGCTGCGCACCACGCGCGCCATCTCTTCTTTTGCAGCGATGCCCTCCGGCGCAAACGCCACGAACATCTGC
>CAXSHQ010000521.1:0-1032 GCA_964236875.1 uncultured Acidobacteriaceae bacterium
CCGCACTCGCCTGCGCTTGGCTCAGACTCCAGCTATATGTCGATACTGCCTAGCGAACCACGCGTGCCGCCCTCTCTACAGCCTGCTTGCCGCGCTAGCGTGTCACCAGATACTCGGAGCTGATCTGGTAGGCAAGCAGCCGGTACTGGCCATTCGATACCCTCCACGCGATCAGCTCTGTCCCGTTCGCGTTGCTGCTGAACGAAGTGTCGCAAGCTGTGGAAAGGAACGTTCCCGAGGGCCTCGTGTTCAGACCCCAGTCCGTAAGCATGCAGGGTCCGGGAGTGCCAAGCTTCTCCACAACACCCGAAAGATAGGCCCGCCACTGCTCAGCCGTCACGGCATTGCGGAAGGCCGGGTCGGCAGCGTTGTAGATGCCATCCCAGTCCATGCGCGTCATTCTTGCGTGCAAGTCGTTGTCCAGGCGTTCGCCGTCGGCGGCTGCCGCGTCCATCAACTGCCCGCACCCGACAAGCGCCGTGAGGCAACTCACGCCCAAAGCAGCTGTCAGTGCCCTCATTCGCATGGACGACAGGTTACTCCAGATCGAATGCCCGCAGCGGCTTGCCAGTATCCGGAGACTCCTTGGCCTTCTTCATTGCCTCGGCAAACTTCTTGTTCAGCAGGTCTTCGTTGTTCTTCTGCGCCTGTACGCTTTGCGCGAACAGAGACTCCCGCCGCGCGTCCGCATCCTTCAGCGCTCGCGCCGCCTCATCCAGGTCTTCGAACGTTTTCTTGCGCGGCGCGGATGTGTGCGAGATCAGAGACCGCGTCACCGGGTCCACCTTGATCATTGCCCCACAATCCGGACACGTCACTTCAAACGCCTGATCGGTCTTCCCCATCGCCACACCTCACGATGAGGATTCTAGTACCGCCGGTACTCCTGCGTCGCCGGATACATGTATACATACTTCGGGCCGCTGAGCAGCCTGCCGAAAGACTTCATCGACATCAATCTCGCCTTCTCACGCACGCCGGGCCAGCCCCGGCATTACGTGCAGGACCTGATGCACGAGCGCGCCGCCGACC
>CAXSHQ010000521.1:1042-2498 GCA_964236875.1 uncultured Acidobacteriaceae bacterium
ATCATCGCCGCGATCCACCCCACCACCGTCCATCCCGCAAGCAGGTTCAGCAGGAAGATCAGTCCCGTGCTCCGTGAATGCCGCAGCGACGCCACGAGTGTGGGCACAAAGTACAGAAGAGCGAGAAACAACAGAAAGTGCATGACGGCTTACCTCAACCTTGATTCAGGATACGCGCGAAAGCCCGCGACGGTTCCCCATCACATCATCAGCACGCGATGCCCCGGACATTCCTGCCCGGCATGCTCCACCAGCATCCTCGGCAACTCTTCACCGAAGCGCGCGAGGAACAGCACCCCACCCAGCAGGCGTTCCTGCAGGTGTGCGTCCGGAAACAGCTCCAGCATGATCGCGGTCGCCTGCTTGCGCAGCGACGCTTCCTTCTGCACCTCGAAGCTCGCCGCCATGCGCCGCAGGCGGTTCATCTGATAGCGCATCTTGCTGGCCGAAACTCCGGCCGCCCGGCCCAGCTCCGCGGACATCGCTGTCATGTACTGGGTAAGCGCGGTCAGCTCCGCGTCCATCGCATTGCCCACGGCTGCCAGCTTCCGCTTGCCTTCGATGGGCATGGCCCGCGCACCCATCCGCAGCACCAGCGCGTCGACGGTTTTCGCTTCCCACACCTGCTGTACGCCGATCTCCTGCGCCGCCATCAACGCCGCCGTCGCCGGACTCACCAGCGTCGCGGAGAGCCGCGGCAGCACCGGCGTCACCCGTCCCTGCAACTGTTCGTACACCACGGCACTCTGCGCAAAGTAGGCAATCTCCGCCGGCCCCGCGACATACGCGGCTGTGGGCAGAATGGCGTCCTGAAACACCGGCCGCAGCAGCGCATTCGGGCTCACCCGCTCCGGCGCGGCAGTAAGGATTTCCAGCAGCTCCGCTGTCGTATAGGTCCGCGGCCCGACCTTCCATCCGCCGTCTGCATTTCCAGAAGCCCGCCGCAAGGGCAGCCTTGCTCCCGTCGTCTCGTCCAGAAGAAACAATAACGAATGACCCGGCACCACCAGCACCTGCGAGTGGTAGCCCGCGCGCTCCAGCTCCGCAGAGCGCTTCAGCAGCCCTTGCTCCAGCGCGTCCGAATGTTCCAGCGCCCCGCGCAATACCGCCGCTCCCAGCGCGTGGAATGCAGGCGTGGCCGCATCCATCACCACCAGCCCAAACTCCGCGAACACCCGGCTCAGCAGCTTGCCGAAGGCCTCGGCCAACGTCGCGCCCGGCGCGTAACACTCGCGCAGCAGATCGCACACCGGAGCCCAGCCCAGCAGATCGCTCGCATAGTCCAGCACCTGCGCGAGCTTCTCCTCGCCAGCCTCGCCTTCCGCCAATCGAATACCGCCCACCGGTACCTTGCGGCTCCCGTCCAGGTCCAACGACAGCTTCTCGACTTCCGTCTTCGTCAGCGCCACCTGGTCTACTTCGGCCAGGTCATGATCCTCGCTCGCCAGCCAGAACA
>CAXSHQ010000522.1:0-2496 GCA_964236875.1 uncultured Acidobacteriaceae bacterium
GATCAGCGTGTCCACGCCGGCCGCGGTGAGGGTGGCGGCCAGCAGAGCCGTCACGATCCAGACGGCCAGGTAGCGGGCGATCTGATGAGGCGGGTCGGGCGCGAAGTGGAACTGCGCGATGGCCGCGAGGACCGCGAGAGCGGCTGTGCCGGCGAGGGTCGCCGGGCCGTAGCCGCGGAACTCGGTGCTTTGGGCCACCTGCTGCCGAATGCTGCTGATGTCGCCGAGCGCTTTGTGGAGATCGGTCATTTGTAAATAACTTTACATTGCAAAGTTTGCGATTGCAAGTTATTCCTGTGGGAAGAGTCGGTCGTGTGCAAGGACAGCTGGGTGCATCCGCTGGGCGGCGCGATAGGCTGTAGATGGTCTCCTGATGGCGTGTGGGCGTGACGAGCAACAAGCAGATCCTTCGCTCCGCTCAGGATGACAATGCGATTGGCGGGGGACACGAGTGGGCAAGATGGTCAGGTTCGTAGGATTGGGCGTGGCACTGGCAGTTCTGGGGTGCGTGAGTTCGCCGCCAAGGATATGGGCGCAGGGACAACCGCAGCAGCAGGTGAATTTCTTCCCGACGCACTACACCAAGCGCGAAGTGCACATCCCGATGCGGGACGGCGTGAAGCTGTTCGCGTCGGTGTATATCCCCGTGGCGGGGCAGTTCGGGGATAAGGGGCCGTATCCCTTCCTCATGACGCGCACGCCGTATAGCTGCGCACCGTATGGCGAAGAGAAGATAGCGCCGCGCGTAACCGGCAACCAGGACATGCTGCAGAGTGGATACATCCTGGTGTGCGAGGACGTGCGTGGGCGCTGGGCGAGCGAGGGTCATTGGCTGGAGATGACGCCGTCACGCGATGGCAAGGGAATCGATGAGTCGACCGACACGTATGACACGGTGGAGTGGCTGCTAAAGAATGTGCCGTCGAACAACGGCAAGGTAGGCATCCTGGGGATCAGCTACCCGGGGTTCTATACGGCGGCGAGCATCGTGGACGGGCATCCGGCGATCAAGGCCGCGAGTCCGCAGGCGCCCATCGTGGACCTCTTCATGGGCGACGATGCGTACCATGGCGGCGCGTTCATGCTGAGCGCGAACCACTCGTTTTATGCGCAGATGTTTGCACCGCAGCACAACCCGACAACGCAGCCGGAACGCAGTAAGTTCGAGTTTCCGACGCAGGACATGTACCAGTACTACCTGGGGATGGGATCTTTGGCGGCGTTGGACACGCTGAGCGGGGGAACGAACCCGCTGTTCCACGACCAGGTGGTGCACTCTACATACGACGACTATTGGAAGGCGCGTGATCTGGAGCCGCATCTGCATGGCGTGAAGGCGGCGGTGCTGGCGGTGGGTGGGTGGTTCGATGCGGAAGACCTGAGCGGGCCGGTGAAGGTGTTTCATGCCGTGGACAAGCTAAGTCCCGGGGCGCCGGAGGACACACTGGTGGAGGGTCCGTGGGTGCATGGCGGCTGGTCGCGCGGCACCGGCGCGCAGCTTGGCGATATCAAGTTCGCGAATGCCGATGGCGCGCCGAGTGAGTTCTACCGGAAGAACATCGAGGCGCCGTTCTTTGCGCATTGGCTGAAAGGTGCGGAGTGGACGCCGTTGCCGAAGGCGTACACGTTCGAGACGGGGACGAACGTGTGGAAGAAGTATGCAGCGTGGCCTCCGCAGCAGGCGAGGGCGAGAATGCTGTATCTGCAGCCAGGCGGCGGCCTGGGCTGGACTGCGCCGACGGAGGCTGCAAGCAGGGATGAGTACATGAGCGACCCGGCGCACCCGGTACCGTTTACGCCGTATGTGACGGGGGCGGATGTGCCGCAGCGCTACATGGATGACGACCAGCGCTTTGCGACGACCCGCGGCGATGTTCTGGTGTACCAGACTGAGCCGCTGAGCGCGGACGTCACGGTGGCGGGTCCTGTGAAGCCGCGGCTCAAGATCGCGTCCACGGGAACGGATGCGGACTTCGATGTGAAGCTGATCGATGTGTATCCGGAGGATTACACGGAGCCGGATGCAGAGGCTACGCAGGGCAAGCGCTCACAGACCCCGCCGGTGGTGATGCAGGGCTACCAGATGATGGTGCGCGGCGAGCCGTTCCGCGCGAAGTTCCGCAACTCGTGGGACAAGCCAGAAGCGCTCGTGCCGGGCAAGGTGACGGCGGTGGAGTTCACGATGCAGGACATCAACCACACGTTCCGCAAGGGACACCGGATCATGGTGCAGATCCAGAGCTCATGGTTTCCGCTGACGGACCGGAACCCGCAGGTGTTCATGGATATCAGCAAGGCTCGGCAGGATGACTACAGGAAGGCTACGGAGACGGTGTTCCACCAGGCGGGTGCGGCGAGTGGGGTTGAGCTGATGGTGCTGCCGTAGGGCGACGAGGGTAAGGGATGGTGCTGGTCTGCGAGAGAGCTGGCTTGAACGAGCTTAGAGCATTTCTCCTAAGGGTGTAGTTGTTGGAAGGGCAGTCTGAACCAGGCTTG
>CAXSHQ010000523.1:0-2494 GCA_964236875.1 uncultured Acidobacteriaceae bacterium
CTGCCGTGAGTGCTGCGGAGACAGCAGCTCAGGGAGAGCGCGCAGCACGCCTTCGGTATACCAGAGACTGCAGCGAGCCTCGAGACGATCACGAAGTGGGTCGCGATGGCTGCGGCGGAGCTTCGCTGCGAACAGCGCGGGCCAGTCGCGCAGCAGGGCGACGCCGCAGCGCAGCAGCGCGAGGCGCATGCCGGCGAAGATGCCGCCTGCGGACAGGCGCACGCGGGCGTCGCTCGCGCCCAGGCGCAGGCAGGTCCAGCGGATGTTGCTTTCCGCGATGCGGGTGGGTGGTGTGATGTGCTCGGCGAGCGCGGCGGGCTCAAACCAAAGCGCGTGACCGGCAGCGAGCACGCGGCGGAACAGGTCCTTGTCCTCGCCGCCTTCTGTGAACTGCGTGTCGAAGGGACCGGCCGTGGCGAACACGTCGCGCCGCAGCAGGACGTTGTTGGTGGCGGGCAGGTCGTTGCCGCCACGGTAGGGGCGCGCTTCGCCGCCCAGCAGGTGCTCGCCGAGCACACCGCGCGTGCGTGGGCCAAATTGCTCCGCGCTCGCGCCTTCCGGCAGCTTGAGCACGAGCGTGCCCCCGACGCAGACCGCTCGGCTGCTCTCCGCGCGCTCGCGCAGGGCGCGCAGCCAGCCGGTGGAGGCAAGCTGGTCGTCGTCGAAGCTGGCCAGCCACGTTCCCATGGCGGCGCGGAAGCCGAGGTTGCGTGCCGCGGCGATCCCGGTGCGCTCGCCTGCGACAACAGTCACGCAGACGGCTGGAGTTCTCCTCCCGGCCTCCGATTGAAACTCCCGCAGCAGCGCCGGTGTGTCGTCTGTGGAGCCATCGTCCACGATGACGAACTCCACCGCGTGGGTGTCCGTCCAGTCCTGCGCCAGGAGGCTCCGGAGCGCGCCGCGCAGCAGCGAGGCACGGCTGCAGGTGGCAAGGACGATGCTGGTGTCCGGTGGGCCGGGGAGGAAGTCAGGCGGGTCGAGTTGAGATGAGCTGGGCGAGGGCAAGGGCGTCGGCTCCCAGCATAGAGTCCGCGGCGCGCTTCCGCTACAGGAACTGTTGGCGGAGGGTGAAACAAAGTGGCTCGCGAGACTGTTTCCTTCGGGATCGCGGCATCCAAGCAGGAGTTGAGCGTGCAGCCTTGTTGTGCGCCTTCAAGGTTGGATGGAGGTAGAGCGTGGGCATTATGGATATGGTGTCATCGGTGGCCGGGCAATTCGGCGGCGGTGGCCAACATGCGCAAGCAGCCGGCGGGCTGATGCAGGAGATTGAAAGCCGGCCGGGCGGCATCGGCGGCATCTTTCAGTCGTTTCAAAGCAACGGCCTGGGTGGCCTGGTGCAGCAGTGGAGCGGCGGCAACACCGCGCCGGCGTCACCGGATCAGGTGGAACAGGGCCTGGGCGGCACGGGGATGATCGACAGCATCGCCCAGCGCACCGGCGTCTCGCCAACAATGATCAAGATGGGCCTGGCGGTCGCGATCCCCGTGGTGATCCACCATTTCGTCAGCAACGGGCATGTCACGCCGGACGGCCAGCCAACCGGCAATCCTGCGCCGACAGGCGGCGGCATGCTTCAGTCCATCCTGGGCAAACTCCTGTAGCGCGAAGGCCACAGGTCAAGCAGCATAGCCGCCTGTTCATGCGAGCGGCACCTAGAGACACGAGAGGAATCAAGAATGGCAGATCAAGCAGCTTTGGAACAGAAGTACTCCGCAGTAGGCCAGACAGTGACGAACTTCAGCGACGATGGAGCCAAGATTACCGGCATCTTCATGAACGGCGAGAAGCTGGCGCTGAAGTGCGACCTGCCTTCGAAGGTTGTTCTGAACCGGGTGTGGGACGCGATCAAGAAGGTGGACGCCGGCAACTCCGATTTCGAGCTCCAGGCCAACGTCGCAGGCGACTCGCAGCCCTACACCATCAAGCATGGAGACACGCTCAGCGCCGTTTGCCTGAAGTTCTACGGCAACGCCAACAAGTACCCTGAGGTCGCCAAGGCCAACGGGGTGGATGCGAACAACATCCCGGTGGGTCACACGATTCAGTTGCCGGTGCTCTCGTAAGAGTCAGGAGCGCCTTCACGGGCGCTCCTCTTCTTGCTAACGCCGCATGGGTACACCGCTGGGCGCGAACTTGATCGTCAGGTCCACCTGATGCGTATTTGGGTCCGCGACTGCCTGGAATGTTGCGGCATACGTCCCCAGGGCACGCATCGCGGAGTTGTCTCGATAAAGTGGCTCACGTAATCGGCGCTGTAGATGCTGCCGGGCTTCATAAGCCATACTCTGTCGTAATCCCCTTGAGCCGCAGGGGAAAGCCCGAGCGGCGTTACCGAACGCACATGATAGACCTCGCCCGGCACCACCGTGGGCGCGTAAACAACGGTATGTGCGGCGGTGTCCAGTGTCTCTCCGGGATTCACATACACGTCCATGTAGCCTTGCTTCTTGTAGGCTTCGTCGATGGGCTGCAGCGTCAGCAGCAACTGCTGTTG
>CAXSHQ010000524.1:0-939 GCA_964236875.1 uncultured Acidobacteriaceae bacterium
GCAGGTGCACCAGCACTTCCGGGATGTTGATCTTCACCGGGCACACTTCATAGCAGGCCCCGCACAGCGAGCTCGCATAGGGCAGGCTCTCCGCATGCTCCATCTTCTGCAATTGCGGCGTCAGGATTGCCCCAATCGGCCCGGCATACACGCTCCCATACGCATGCCCGCCCGTCTGCCGATACACCGGGCATGCATTCTGGCACGCCCCGCAGCGGATGCAATGCAGCGTCTCGCGCCCATGCTCATCCGCCAGCACATCCGTGCGCCCGTTATCCATCAGCACCACATGGAACGCGGTCGGCCCATCCCCCGCGTGCACGCCCGTCCAGATCGAGTTGTAAGGATTCATCCGCTCGCCCGTCGCGCTCCGCGGCAGCAACTGCAGCAGCACTTCAAGATCCGCAAACCGCGGCACCACTTTGTCGATGCCCGCAACAGCAATGAGCGTCTTCGGCAGTGTCAGGCACATGCGCCCGTTGCCTTCGCTCTCCACAATGCACACGCCGCCCGTCTCCGCCACCAGGAAGTTCGCCCCGCTCACCGCGGTCGGCACGCGCAAAAACTTCTCGCGCAGGAACCGCCGCGCCGCATCCGCCAGGTCCTGCGGCGTATCGCCCAGGTGCGGCAGCTTCATCTCGCGCTGAAAGATCTCCCTTACCTGCGCGCGGTTCTTGTGCAGCGCCGGCACCACAATATGCGATGGCTGATCCTTGCCAAGCTGAATGATCAACTCCGCCAGATCGGTCTCATACGGCGTCATGCCCGCTTCCTTCAGCGCTGCATTCAGCCCAATCTCCTCCGTCGTCATGGACTTGATCTTGATGACCTCTGAAGATCCGGGTGCCCCACTCATCGCGCCCGCATCTGGCGCGATGCGTGGGTCCGCCGCAGCCGCCGCGATCGACTCCCGCGCCAGCCGCACCACAATCTCCCGAG
>CAXSHQ010000524.1:949-2489 GCA_964236875.1 uncultured Acidobacteriaceae bacterium
ACAATCGTGCCAATGATCTCGTTGGCTTCGTCCGCATCACGAGCCCAATGCACGGTCCCACCAGCCCGCGTACAGTTCTCCTCGAACTGCAGCAGATACGCATCCAGATACGTCATCGTGTGCTCGCGCAGCGCCCTGCCCGCCTCGCGAAGCTCCTGCCAGTCCGCCAGCTCGCCCACCACCTTGGCCCGCTTGTTCTGGATCACCGTCGTCGCATGCTTCACATTCTTGCGAAGCTGCGCATCGTCCAGCACATTCCGCGCCGCCAGCGGAAACGCCGGCGCGGTCTTCGGATCTAACGCCTGCCCAATCTCACTCATGCCCACACCACCGTCTCCGAGTCCCCAGGCGCCACATCTCCAGCAGCCACTTCCCCGGCAATCTCCGCCGGCGCCTCGCTCGCCAAAATTTCCGCCAGATGCATCGTCCGCACACCCGTACGCTGCCGATGCAGCGCTCCATCGATATGCATCAGGCAGGAGTTATCGCAAGCCGTGCACATCTCCGCACCCGTGCTCAACACACCCTGGATCTTCTCCGCCAGCATCGCGCTCGAAACGTCCGCGTTCTTCACCGCAAATGTCCCGCCGAACCCGCAGCACCGCTCCACATCCGGCAGCTTCACCAGGTCGATCCCGCGCACCGCCCGCAGCAGGCTTTCCGGCCCATCGCCCAGCCCCAGCCCGCGCAGCCCATGGCAGCTCGCGTGGTACGTCACCCGATGCGGAAAGTAAGCCCCTACATCCGTCAGCCCCAGCTTCTTCGTCAGCAGCTCCGAGAACTCAAACACCCGTGGCAGCAGCGCCTCCACATCCGCCACCAACCCGTCATGCTTGCCCGTGGCTTGTAGCCTTTCCGCCATTGACCGGTAGTGCTCGCGCATCATCGTCACGCAGCTTGTCGAAGGCACCACCACCGCCTCGCATCCGCGAAACTGTTCCACAAACCGCGGCAGCAGCGTCAACGCGTCAGCCTGGTAGCCGGTGTTGTAGTGCATCTGCCCGCAGCACGTCTGCCCGGCCGGAAACTCCACCGTATGCCCCAGCCGTTCGAGCACCCGCACCATGGCCCGGCCTGTCTGCGGAAACAGCGTGTCGTTGTAGCACGTGATAAAGATCGCAATTCGCAGAAGCTTACCTCGGATGATTGCTGTCTCGTTAAGGGCGCGGCTTCAGCCGTGCCGTAAGCGATGCGAATCAACGCGGCTTCAGCCGCTCCAGCGAATCCTGTTGAACTGGATCGATCGCACCTTCCCTAGAGAAGATAAACGCCCCCGCACTGAATCCGCCACGCTCCTCGATTCTCCCCCGAAATCAGTTCTCTCTGGAAATGCGACCGCGTATCATCAACCGCGCCGGAAACTTTGTCCTGTCGCATCCGTGAGGAGCCGCCGTGTCTGCTGCATCGTCCGTAACCCATCCCTCTTTGCGTTCGCGCTTCGCCGCTTTTGGCCTCGTACTCCTCGCCTTCGCGCTCGCCAGCCAGGGAGCTTCTGCGCAAACCCCGTCCTTCACCGCCCGCCACGTGCAGGACTTCGGCC
>CAXSHQ010000525.1:0-1211 GCA_964236875.1 uncultured Acidobacteriaceae bacterium
CAGTCGAACAAAATCAGCAGCCGCAGCAAAGACTATATGTGGATACCGCCTAGGGGGGCGGGTTCATCTTCTCGGCCATAAATACTTGCTCAGGACGCAAGAGGGCACTAAGATGTGGGTATCCCGACTCACATCGAATGCCCCGGCCTTGCGCCGGGCTTTCGTTTTGTTATCGGCTTATTTTACGCGGGAGTAGACTAGTGCGATGCAAGTAGACAAGGCACAATTCGACGCTTTGCTGGGAAAGCTCATGCAGACCCCGCCGGAGCCGCGAAAAGGCATACAGACGGCGGGAAAGATAGGGAAGATAGTCCCTGCTATTCCCCAGCGGTCAGAGCCGCGTAAGGCATAGGCTTGGTGCCCATCATCTCGCCCAGCGTCATGCTGAAGCGGTCGGACGCCTTGCGGGCATTGAAGCGGTACTCAAACTCCGTCAGGTAGCGGTGCAGGTGCTTCACGGAGACGCGGTGGAAGCTCCCTATCAGGCCACGCTTTAGCAGTGAGAAGCTCGATTCCACCGTGTTGGTGTGGAACTTCGTCCCCGGTACTACCCACTCTTGCGAGTGATTCACCATGCGATGCGCCTTGGGCTATGCGCTCTTGAAGAGTATTTCGTACACGCTGCTCGAATCCGTGATGATGCGGTTCGGGAACTCCTCAAGGTTGGCCTTGATGATGGGCTCCAGCGTGGCTTTCTTGCCGTTGGCAACGTGAAAGAACCGCACCCGGCCCGGCTTGGCTTTCGTTCCACGCTCACGCATCGCCAGAACCATTTCCTTGGGAGCGCGGGGCTTGGGGACTTTCTGAAAGCGGCGGACAGCGGTACCGCCGATGTACGTTTCGTCGATTTCCACAGTGCCCGCCAGCGGTAGCAGATTGCCTTCCGTCATGGCCTTGCGGATGCGGTGCCCCATGTACCAAGCGGTACGGTAGGAGCCGATGCCAAGGTGACCCTGTAGCTGCTTGGCCGAGATGCCTTTCTTGGCGTCCACGATGATGGCGATAGCCATGAACCAGGTGGTGAGGGGCAGGTGCGAATCGTTGAAGATGGAGCCGGACGTAGCGGAGAACTGAGCATTGACCATCACTCCCTTGGAGTTCATGGTGCACTTCTCAAGGCACTGGTAGATGCGGGTGCGAACCTTGTGCTCCCGGGTCTTGCCCGCCACGCTCTTACGGGTCCGCGTGCTGCTCTTGCGGGTGATCTTGGA
>CAXSHQ010000525.1:1221-2463 GCA_964236875.1 uncultured Acidobacteriaceae bacterium
CCGGCCAGCGCATCGTCTCCAGATAGGCAAGGCAATCGTCGTCATTCTGGAAGCTGCGGGTTACGTCTATCAGGTTCACGGCACACCCTCTTGACTACTTCTCAAGTGTGCCGGAAATCTCTTTCTGTGTCAAGTGCATAATTGTCGCCCTATCCTCAACAAACCAGAGCTACTTACCCCAAAAGTCCAGCTAGAGTAGTGGGTGGGGGTACCATGGCCGACCTGATCACGCTCGCTGACATTCTCGCCGCCCGGGACCGCATCGCCGAAACCGCCGTCCGAACGCCGCTCACCGCGCTTGACCCGAAGCGCCTCCGCGACGCAGGCTACGCCGAACTCGCCGAATCGCTCCCCCACATCCTGCTCAAGGACGAATCCAAACAGCCCATCGGCAGCTTCAAGCTTCGCGGCGCCTACAACAAGATCGCCTCGCTCTCCCCCCAAGAGCTCCGCCGAGGCGTCATCACCTATAGCTCCGGCAACCACGCCCAGGGCGTCGCATACGCCGCCCGCGCCCTCGGCGCCAAGGCCGTCATCGTCATGCCCTCGAACGCCCCCGAGGTGAAGCGTGCAGCCACCGCCGCGCTCGGCGCTGAGATCGTCACCGTCGGTCCAGCCTCCACCGAGCGCCGCCGCAAGGCCGAGGAGCTCGTCGCCGCCCACCGCTACATCATGGTGCCGCCCTACGATGACGACCTTATCATCGCCGGCCAGGCCACCTGCGGCCTGGAGATACTCGACCAGCTGGCCGAACACCACGCCGAAGGCCCCACTCTGGTCCTCTCGCCCGTCTCCGGCGGCGGCCTGCTCTCCGGCATAGCCTCCGCCATCGCCCTCAACTCGGCCGCCCACCATGGACCGCTTCCCGCCGTCTGGGGAGCCGAGCCCGAGCTCGCCGCGGACGCCAAGGAATCCTTCGACACCCGCACCCTCACCGAGTGGCCCGCTGAGAAGACCTCCCGCACCCTTGCCGACGGCCTCCGCACCCAGTCCCTCGGCGAGCGCAACTTCGCCCATATCCTGCAGCATGTTTCCGGCATCGTCACCGTCTCCGAAGCCGAAATCCGCACCGCCCTCCGCATCCTCCTCACCGCAACCGGCATCACCGCGGAGCCCTCCGGCGCCGTCACTCTCGCCGCCGTCCTCTTCCACCGGGACGAGCTCCCCCGCGCCCAGATGTTCGTCGCCGTGGTCTCCGGCGGCAACCTGGACCCCGTCCTCCGCACGGAGCTCCTCACCGAA
>CAXSHQ010000526.1:0-2436 GCA_964236875.1 uncultured Acidobacteriaceae bacterium
CAGGCGCAAAACATCTTCGGCAATGCGGACCTCGCCTCGCCGAACGGTACGCTAACCTCGCCGAACTTCGGCCAGTCCACGCAGCTTGCGGGGGGCCCTTACACGACCAGCAATGCGATCCGTCGCATTTCCCTGAACGCGTCCTTCAGCTTCTAGCAAGGGTCGCGAACCGCAGCAACCGTCAGAACGGAAGGCGCATGATCGGGCTACACTGCCCACATCATGCGCCTTCTTCGTTTTGCCTCTGCGTTCCCGGCCCTCTGCCTCGGCCTTTGCCTGCTGCCGCTCAATCCGATCGCGGCCCAGACCTGGACGCCGCGGCACATCCGCTTTGAGGGCGGCGGCGACCCAGGCGAGCTGCTGCGGCTGAGCGGCCTAGAGGCGGGCAAGCCGCTGACCAAAGAGCAGATCGAGGCCGCGCTGGGCAAGCTCGGGGAAACTGGCGCGTTCACCGACCTGAGCTACACCGTGAACGGGGACGCGCTGGTGATCAAGCTTACGGACGCCGCCGGCAGCAACGGACAGGCGCTGCCGGTCCGCTACATGAACCTGGTGTGGTGGCAGCCGGAGGAGTTGACGAAGCTGCTCGAAGAACACATCCCGCTCTTTCACGGGCAGCTTCCCTTCACCGGAAGCCTCACCGATCATGTGTGCGCCGAGCTCGCGAAGATGGTTGCGGCCAAAGGCTTTCCGAACGCGAGGGTGGAGGCCATGCAAACCACCATGCGTGGCGGTGTGGGGCACGGGGACGCCATCGGCCTGCGCCTGGTGAAGCCGGAGATCACGCTCGGCAAACTCGAGCTCATCGGCGCGGAGCCGAGCACGCAGCGCCAGCTCGATGTGGTGACCGAGAAGCTGCGCACGCAGGAGTTCGACTCCGAGGTGACTGCGGTGGAGATCCGCGACAACGCGGCCGACACGGAGAAGAATGCGGGCTTCCTGGACGCGACCGTGGACACTCCTGCCTTCAGCCTCCCGCGCGAGGACATGACGGGCTATGTCATCGATGCCGCCGCAACCGTGCGACCGGGCCAGCTCTACCGCCTTGCCGCGCTGGATCTCGGTACGAAGCCGCCGCTGACCGACGCCGATGCCTTCAAGACTTTCGGTATGAAGACGGGCGAACCCGCCGGCGCCATGGACGTGAAGATCGCCGAGGGCAAGCTGCAGCGGGCCTACAGCGACAAGGGATACCTGGACACCAAGCTCAAGGTGCAGAGCACGCTGGACCACGCGGCGCATACAGAGTCGCTGCGGCTTACGTTCGATCCGGGTGAGCTTTACCGGTTCTCCGGTTTCGGTGCGAGCTCGGTGCCGGCGGATACCGTGGAAGCCTTCCAGCGCGAGTTCCACCCGAAGCCCGGCGCAGTGTTCGACCTGGACTTCCGCCAGGAAGTGCTGCGCGCGCTGGAGGTGATCGATGTCACGCATCGGCTAGGCGTCAGCGTTCATTCCGATTCGGCGGCGCACACCGTGCAGCTCACGCTGGAGCCGCACATGGCGCGAACACCTGCGCCCGCTCCCGCGAAGTAGCGGGCTTGCTTCCTCTGCGGGCGAGGCTCTACCTTGTTGGGAATGTCCTCCTTGTCTCGCCTGCTCCCTTTGGCTGCTCTGGCAGCCCTGTGCCTGTGCTTCGCTGTGCCTTCTGCTGCGCAGTTCACTGCGGCGAAAGTCGCATTCCGCAACCCCAGCCCGCATAAGGACGTGGACCTGCTGCAGGCAGCCGGCTTCCACGCTGGAGAAAAGACATCGCGGGAAGGTATCCAGGCAGCGGCTCAGCGCCTGATGGATACTGGCTTCTTCGACGACGTGCAGGTCGATAGCAAAGGCACGCCCGCAGCCCTGGAAGTCACCTTCCTGCTCAAGCCGGAGTCGCCGGACAAGGAGACGGCCGTCGGCTTCGAAAACTTCGTCTGGCTCACGCCCGAAGAGCTGCAGACGGCCCTGCACAAGGGCGCGCCGCTCTTCCATGGCAGGGTTCCGGAAGCGGGCACGCAGCTCGATGCCATCACCGCTGCTCTGCAAACGGCCCTGACGGCCAAGGGCGTGAAGGCCCAGGTAACACATGAGATGCTGGAGCCTTCCACGAGCCAGCCGCTGCGGGCGTTGGAGTTTCGCGCCGAGCCCGCAGTCAAGGTCGGCGTTGTCCATCTGACCGGCGTTCCCGCGGAGGTTTCCACGGCGGAGGACAAGGCGATCCAGCACCTGGACGGCTCGGCCTTTAACGAGGGTTTGGCGGGCGAAACCACGGCAGGCCTTCTGCTCGCACCCAGCCGCAACGCGGGCTACTTGGAGGCGAAGGTGACAGGCATGCAGCGGAGCGTAAACCCTGCGGGCGGCGTCGATCTGACTGCCAGCCTCGATCCAGGGCCGGTGTACCACGTGGCTGCCTTCAACTTCGCCGGCACGCCCGTCATCACGCCGGAAGCCGTGGTG
>CAXSHQ010000527.1:0-2412 GCA_964236875.1 uncultured Acidobacteriaceae bacterium
GGAAGTGGCAGTGGCAATCGGGACCGATCCCGCGACGACGTTCAGCGCGATTGTGCCGGCGCCACCGGAGGTGGAGGAGTACCTGATCGCGGGCTTCCTGCGCCGCAAGGCTGTGGAGCTTGTGAAGTGTGAGACGGTAGACCTCGAAGTGCCGGCGCACGCCGAGATTGTGCTGGAAGGACATGTCGAGCTCGGCGAGCTGCGGAGCGAAGGGCCGTTCGGCGACCACACGGGTTTCTACACGATGCCGGATGATTACCCGGTGTTCCACATTACGTGCATCACGCATCGCAAGGACCCGATTTACTGCGCGACCGTTGTAGGCAAGCCGCCGATGGAGGATGCATGGATGGGCAAGGCGGTGGAGCGCATCTTCCTGCCGCTGATGCGGTTGACGCTGCCGGAGATCGTGGACGTGAACCTGCCGCCGGAAGGCGTGTTCCACAACCTGATGATTGTGAGCATACGGAAGAGCTATGCCGGGCACGCGCGCAAGGTGATGAGCGGCATCTGGGCCATGGGGCAGGCGATGTTCACCAAGTGCATCGTGGTGGTGGATGAGGACTGCGACGTGCAGGACGTGGGCGAGGTGGTGCTGCGCACGGCCAACAACATCGACCCGGAGCGGGACATCCAGTTCACGCTGGGACCGGTGGATTCACTGGACCATGCGAGCCGATTGCCGAACTTCGGGAGCAAGATGGGCATCGATGCGACGCGGAAGTGGGCAGCGGAAGGTTTCACGCGGCCGTGGCCGGAGATGCTCACCATGCCGGCGGAGGTGAAGTCCAAGGTGCAGGCCATCTGCAAAGATCTGGGATTCTGATTGGAACGTTGATGAAGCGATTTGCTGTTGTCTGCAGCCTTGCGCTGCTGCTGTCCGTGGGTGCGCGGGCGCAGAGCGATGCGTATCGGTCTCGGAATACGTTCTCCGCATTTGTGGATGGGTCGTGGACATCGAGCCACATCCTGTTGGGGGCGGCGCGCAACCGGCAGATGCTGAGCTTCGGGGCAGGGTATGCGCGGCGAGTGCTCACGCGGAAGACAGGCGACGTGAGCTACGTGGCCGAGTGGCGGCCTGTGGTTCTATTGAGCGATCCGATGGTGCATTCGCTTACTGTGTCGAACTCCATGCTGTTCGCCTCGCCGGAGAATCCTACTGGTGGCTACACGTACGAGAGCCGCTACCGCGCGGTGAATAAGTGCATTGCCGGGAACCAGATGGGCGTGTTCTACATAGGAGGCACCTTCCCGGACTACTACGCGGTGAACACGGCCTGCGGGCGGGAGCGGACGTTTGCGCAGGAGTTTTCGCCGCTGGGCTTCAAGTACACGCTGCGGCCTACCCATCCGGTGCAGCCGTTCATTGTGGGCACGCTGGGGTACATGACGTCGAGCCGTGCGGTGCCGATCGACTACGCGGGGACGTTCAACTTTGCGTTCGACATCGGAGCGGGCGTGAATGTGTTTCGGCAGGCGCACCGGTCTACGTCGGTGGAATACCGGTATCACCACTACTCGAACAAGAACAGCGCGGACCAGAATCCGGGTGTGGACAACATGGTGCTGAAGGTGAGTTACAACTTCGGGCGCTGACGTGGCGGCTATACTTCTTGAGGCGGCTATGGTGGAACCGCGCGAGGAGAGACGTTGGCGAAAGCGGAGATTGGGATCATCGGCGGCAGCGGCCTGTATGGCATGCCGGGCTTGACGGATGTGCGCGAAGAGAAGGTGGAGACGCCCTTTGGCGCGCCTTCTGAAGTCCTTGTGCTGGGCAAGCTGGAAGGCCGTGACGTGGCCTTTCTTGCGCGGCACGGCAAGGGGCACCGCATTCTGCCGAGCGAGCTGCCGTTCAAGGCGAATATCTATGCGATGAAAGCGCTGGGAGTGAAGAGCATCCTGAGCGTTTCGGCCGTGGGGAGTTTGAAGGAAGAACATAAGCCTACGGACTTCGTCGTGCCGGACCAGTTCATCGACCGGACGTTTGACCGGCATGCTACGTTCTTCGGCGAAGGCGTGGTGGGGCATGTGGCGTTCGGCGATCCGGTGTGCCCGATCGTGAGCGATGTCTTTGTGAAGGCGTGCGCGGAGGTCGGTGTCGTCGGCAAGCAGGGCGGCACGTATGTGTGCATGGAAGGGCCGCAGTTTTCAACGCGCGCGGAGTCGAAGCTGTATCGAAGTTGGGGCGCGGATGTGATCGGCATGACCAACCTGCAGGAAGCCAAGCTGGCGCGCGAGGCGGAGATCAGCTACGCGACGCTGGCGATGGTAACCGACTATGACTGCTGGTTCGAAGGGCACGACGATGTGACCGTGGACCAGGTGATCGCGGTGATGCACCAGAACTCCGGCAACGCGCAGAAGGTGGTGAAGGCCGCGGTGCGGATGATGCCGACGGACCTGAGTGCGAGC
>CAXSHQ010000528.1:0-2396 GCA_964236875.1 uncultured Acidobacteriaceae bacterium
AACCTTTCGCGCCTCCGAAATCGTCAACGGTCTGCTCAACTTCTCACGCATGGGTAGCGGAGAGTTCACTGAGGTCGACGTCAACGCCATGGTGCGCGACTCCCGCGTTCTCCTCGAAGCGCCCCTCCGCTCCGGCCGTGTCCTGTTCGAAACCGAGCTGGACCCCGATCTACCGCGCCTGCACGGCAACGGCGGCAAGCTCCAGCAGGTCATCATCAACCTCGTGCTCAACGCCAAGGACGCCCTCCAGGACAAGGGCTCGGGCCGTGTGCGCATCATCACCCGCGCCGTACACCCCGGCATCGAAATCCGCGTCGAAGACGATGGCACAGGCATGCCCCCCGACGTAATGCGCAAGATCTACGATCCCTTTTTCACCACCAAGAGCACTCCCAAGGACGGGCAGCGCAAAGGCACCGGCCTGGGCCTCTCGGTGAGCTATGGCATCGTCCAGGAGCACGGTGGAACCATTGACGTCAGCAGCACCGTCGGCGAAGGCACGGTCTTCCGCCTCACCTTCCCCACCGCCGCGCCCGACCCTGCCCGCGCGCGCCGCCCCGCCGCCGAGCGGGAAGGACAAGCCCTCCATGCCTGAAGCCGCCGTGGCCGAGCGGCCAGTCTCCCGCATTGGCAAAGCCCAGCCCGCTGCCCGCGTGCTCATCATTGACGACGAAGCCGCCATCCGGGATTCCCTTGAAAGTCTTCTCACGCTCGAAGACTTCAGTGTCGAGCTCGCCGTCGAGGGACAGTCCGGCCTCGACCTGCTGACCCGCAACACCTACGACCTGCTCCTGCTCGATCTCGCCCTTCCCGGCGAAAGCGGCATCGATCTCCTGCCGCGCATCAAGTCCCTCGTCCCCGAGCTGCCCGTCATCATGATCACCGCCTACGGTACCGTCGGCAACGTCATGGACGCCATCAAGGCCGGCGCCACCAACTTCGTTCAGAAGCCCTGGGATAACGAAAAACTCCTCGCCGACATCCGCTCCGCCATCGGCCGCCAGCAGGCTGAACAGGAAGTCGTCCAGCTCAAGCGCACCCTGCGCCAGCGCTACTCCTTCACCAACATCGTCGGCAAGAGCGAAGTCATGCTGCGCCTCTTCGCCCTGATCGAGCAGGTCGCGCCCAGCCGCTCTACCGTGCTCATACAGGGTGAAAGCGGCACCGGCAAAGAACTCGTCGCCAAAGCCATTCACGCCAATTCCCCGCGGCGCGACAAAACCTTCATGCCGGTCAACACCGGCTCTATGCCTTCCGACCTGCTGGAGTCCACGCTCTTCGGTCACGAGCGCGGCGCGTTCACCTCCGCCGTCGCCGCCAAGAAGGGCCTGTTCGAAGTCGCCGACGGCGGTACGCTCTTTCTCGATGAGATCGGCAACATGAGCATGGACATGCAGGCCAAGCTCTTGCGCGTTCTCCAGGACCGCCGCTTCATGCACCTCGGCGGCACCCAGGAGATCCAGGTCGACGTCCGCATTGTCGCGGCCACCAACGTCAACCTGCAGCAGGCCGTCAAGGACGGCCGTTTCCGCGAGGATCTCTTCTATCGCCTCAATGTCATCACGGTGGAGCTCCCTCCGCTCCGCAACCGCAAGGAAGACATCCCGCTGCTCGCCAGCCACTACCTGAAGATCTACGCCGACGAAAACGGCCTTGCTCCCCGCTCTCTCACGCCGGAAACGCTCCGCGTCATGCTCGACTACGAGTGGCCCGGCAACGTGCGCGAGCTGGAAAACGCGATGGAGCGCGGCGTCGTCCTCTCCAATGCACAGGAGATCACCCCCGACCTCCTGCCCGCGCAGCTTCGCGGCAACCCCTACACCGCCGCCATCCTGGAGCAGAAGCCCGACTCTTCCCTCTTCGAGATCATGGAAGACATCGAGCGCCGCATCATCGCCGATCGCCTTGAGCGCTGCAATTGGAACCAGACCGAAGCGGCCGAGTACTTCCGCATCCCGCTCTCGACGCTCAACCAGAAGATCAAGCGCCTAAACGTAGAAGTCCGCAAACGCTCCCGCGAATAGCCGCTCTCAATGCAGGAAGGTGTCAGCACGCAGAAGGTGTGAGCCTCCGGACCGCGAAGGTAGCTGTAGGTCCGGGACCGCATCAACCCCAAGTATCCGTTCTCCTCTGGCTGTAGGCCTCTCCCGTGAAGGGCGTCATCCTGAGCGAAGCGAAGGATCTCGGTAGTCTGCCTGAAACGGAGAACAGCTATAACCTCGATCACCTCAAGGCTCTGCTCGTTCCCATCCCGACGCACACGGATGCCATGAGCACCCGCCGCGCACTCCGCCCCGCACCAAACTCAAGCCGCGAAAGAAAGCCCGCGCCAGCCCTCAACCGCTAGGCGGTATCCACATATAGTCTTTGCTGCGGCTGCTGATTTTGTTCGACTG
>CAXSHQ010000529.1:0-2172 GCA_964236875.1 uncultured Acidobacteriaceae bacterium
CTGGTGAGGAAGCTCTCCCTGCCCGATACCGCCATCCAGACCTACGAGGGCGCACCCAAGCCTGGACCCAACACCATTACCTTCGCGCTGGCTCCATCGCCCTCCCTGCCCGCCAAGCTCGCTCCCAAACTGGACGGCTACACGGTCGTGTATCCCGCGCCCACATCGGTCGTCCTCTTCGGCGCGCGTCCGCGCTCGCTGCTCTTCGCTGCCGGCGAGCCCGAGCACTGGCTCACCGGCCATGCCGGTTCCGCGCCGGTCCAGCGCAACCCGGAGTTCGCCATTCGCAACGCGACCTGGACCCCTGGAAAACCAGTCGCCGAACAATGCGCGCTTATGGGCGTGAACTTCTTCGTCGCCGCTATCCGCGCGACACCCACGCTGGAAAGCGTGCCCGAGGTCTGGTCGCAGCTCACCACAGAGCAGCAATCCACTCTGCGCAAACAAGCCGCCGAGCACAGGTCCGCCAACCCCGCCATCCTGCAGGAGTTCAAGGACGCCGACGTTGATGTCTACGCTCTGCTGCCCTACGGCAACGCCTTCCAGAACTGGTCGCCCGTGCTCTACTCCGCCGTGCTCAAGGCGTTCCCCTCGGCAAAGGGCGTGTCCATGCCGCACTCGCATGAGTTCGCCTCGCTCTGCCCCTCCGACCCCGCCACCTGGCGCGTGCTTAACGCCTTCGTCAAGGAGTGGGCCGAGCAGACACAGGCCACCGGCCTTTCCGCTACCTTCTGGGACGCCTATGGCGCCTTCTGCCAAGATGGGCGCTGCAAACAGAATGGATTGGACAAGTTCCCCAACGAGCTCCACGCCTTTGTCACTCACTACCACGCGATCCTCGCGCCAATGGGACAGCGCCTGCATCTGCGCACCTGGTCTTCCGGCTGTCCGCACTGGCTCGGCACCAACTATGTCCATGCGCCCGGCTACGGCCAATTCGGCTTGTCCCACCCTGAGCTGTGGGGCCGCGTCATCAAGGAAACGCCCGCTGACATCCTCATGCAGACAAAGGTCTATCACTCGGACTGCGAGCCCGACCCGCGCTTCTCCACGTTGCTGGGCAAGTGCGCGCCGCACACCGAGATCGTGGAGTACCAGATCACCGGTCAGACCATTGGCCGCCACTACTTCCCGTCGTCCACCGTCGACTTCACCGCCCGCACCATGAAGCAGTCGCTCGCCCTGGTCGGCTCCCAAGGCGGCGCGCAGATCCATCCCGCCGGCGAGCTGCAAGTCGACTATGACATCTTCGCCGACATCCTCAACAGCATCGATGTCTACGCCTGGCGTCAGCTCACCTGGAACATCAACACCGACCTCAAGGCCATGCGCCTCGCCTGGGCGCGCTCCGTCTATGGCGCTGCCGCAGCTCCGGCCATAGCCGCCTTCGTCGCCGAATCGGAAGAAGCCGTCTACCGCTGCTTCTCGCCGCTCGGCCACGGCTCAGCCACCAACTCCGACTTCGCTGGCAACATCGCTCGCCGCGAAACCCTGCTGCGCTACACCAACCGCTACTACCTGCCTGAGTACGCCGTCTTTCTCGAGCCCACACTCGAAAACATCGACCGCTGCGCCAAGGAGAAGGCCACCTGCATGGCGCACATCGGCAATATGAGCAAAGCGCTCGCCGAAGCCACTCCGCACCTGACGCCCGCGCAGGCGACAGAGCTCTCCACGCGACTCGATTGGCTGCGTCAGTTCGCGGTCTGCAATACCACGCTAGACCTGAGCCTGTGGCGCTTCCGCTATCTGCGCGCGCTGGCCGCCAGGCAGACGACGGACCCGGACCAGATCAAGGAGCTCGCCGCAGCCTACGACCTCATCGAGTCCACCGCGCCCAAGCTCTTCCAGTTTGATCCGGCCGCGCAGTTCAGTTGTTATCGCGTGCCCATGGGCCAGGTCCCGCGCAAACCCAACCTCGGCGACCCGCGTCCGCTCATGCACCAGATCTACAACGAGTCGCTGACCTTCGCGTTCGACTCCGTCGGCCCCGACTACATCGACCCGGCATGGATTCGCAGCCAGCCGAAGATCGACATTCCTTCTGAGAAGAAGCCGGTGTAACTTCTTCAGCAGTTTTCCTTTGCACGCAGTCTGTCTCGCTCTAAGTGTCATCCTGAGCGAAGCGCAGGATTCCCGCATTTCACTCGTGGCAGCACTGTATCCCGAGAT
>CAXSHQ010000529.1:2182-2389 GCA_964236875.1 uncultured Acidobacteriaceae bacterium
CAGGAACCGCTTTCTTGCTGCCGCGTGCCGCGCTCCGTTTTGCCGCGGAGTGCACCTTTGCCCTTCTCGTCGCAGGTGCAACCTTGCCGCCGATCGGATCGTTCGGAGGATCCGCGGAAGCCGCAGCAGGCGCGGCATCGACCGGTACGCCAATCGGCTGCGGAGCGTCCGGCAAAGTCGGAACCTCCTTGGACGAGTTGGCGACGA
>CAXSHQ010000530.1:0-2369 GCA_964236875.1 uncultured Acidobacteriaceae bacterium
TCCTCACCGTGCTGGCGCTGGTGACCCCCGGTCGCCAGGAGCGCGACGCGATCTACTACGCCGCGTGCGTGGCGCTGATCGTCGCCGCACTGGTCTCGCTGCACCGCCGCCACCTCACGCCGCCCGTCGTGCTGATCATCGTGATCGGGGTCGTCTGCCAGGCGATCGCGCAGACGTTGTCGAGCACCGGGACCTCGTTCGAGATGTTCAGCCGGGGCGCGTTCACGGTGCGCAGCACGGTCCCGTGCGACCCAGAAGCCCAGGCCACACCCGCGCCCACGTAGGCGATGCCGCGCAAGTCTGCGGTCACATGCGCGTCCTGCACTTCCCACTGCGCCTGTGCCGGGAGTATCGGCAACATTCCAAGCATCCATCCGAACCAGATCACTCGCTTCATACACGCGAGTGTAGCTCGCGCGGAAAGCTGTCAAGCCCAACCACGTGCAAATCACACAAAACACAGGCAATAAACTTGCACTCCAATCCACCCACTTCTGTACTCTTGAAGTAGGGTTTTCTTCAAAGCGCCTGCCACAGCCACGTCTGAACATTGCGTTAGGCACTTCGCAAGTGATTTATTTGCAATACTTTGCGGTAAGTGTCCTGCTTGCAATACTTTGCAGGATCACCCTACCTGCAACCCGCTGAAAGTGCAGCAACTTAGCCGCAAGATACCCCGCCTGCGAGGGGGGGTGGGTACCCCATCCGCTAGCATCAAGGGCATGAAGGTCTACACCGAGTACCTCACCTACAAGACCCGCGAGCAGTACGAGATGGTCCACATCACGCCGGAGGTGGAAGCCATCGTCCGCAAGTCGGGCGTCGACGACGGTCTCTGCTTCGTCTCGCCCATGCACATTACCGCAGCCATCTACGTCAACGACAACGAAGACGGCCTGATCGAAGACATCGGCAAATGGCTGGAGAAGCTCGCCCCGCGCTGGCCCGGCTACAAGCACCACCAGACCGGCGAGGACAATGCCGACGCCCATCTGAAGGCCCTGCTCCTCCACCACGAAACCACTCTCCCCGTCACCCGCGGCAAGCTCGACCTGGGCACATGGCAGCGCATCTTCTACGCCGAGTTCGACGGCCAGCGCAGCAAGCGCGTCATCGTTAAGGTAATGGGCAAAGGCAAGGACGAGTAAGCGGGAGAAGAGGGGCAGGAGAAAGGTCAGGCAGGCGAAGATTTCAGGGTTTGACAAGAGGCGTCATCCTGAGCGAAGCGAAGAGCCTGCCCTGAACGTAGTGAATGGGATCTCTGTAGTTCGCCTGCTGGCCGAGTGACCCTCAGGCAGTCATCTGCAGCTCTTCTTCTAGGCTCTGCTTCTCGAAGAGGTCGCCGTAGTAGCCGCCGCGCGCCAGCAACTCATCATGCGTGCCCAGTTCGGCAATGCGTCCGTCCACCAGCACCGCAATGCGGTCCGCGTGCCGCGCGGTAGACGCACGATGCGCAATCAGAATGGTCGTGCGCCCCTGCATGGCAGAGCGCATAGCCGTAAGAATCTGCTCTTCGGTGTAGGTGTCCACACTCGCCAGGGCATCGTCGAAGACGAGGATGCGTGGATCGCGCAGCAGGGCGCGGGCGATCGCCGTCCGCTGCTTCTGCCCGCCTGAAAGGGTGAGCCCCCGCTCGCCGACGATGGTGTCGAAACCCTTCGGAAATTCCAGAATTTCCTTGGCGATATGCGCCGCACGGGCGGCCGCTTCAACAGCCTCCGAGCTGGCGTCCGGCCTGCCGAAAGCGATGTTGTCGTGAATGGTCGAAGAGAAAAGGAACGTCTCTTGCGGCACAAAGCCGATTGCCTGCCGCAGGGTGGCGAGCGGGAACTCACAGATCGGCTTGCCATCGATCAGCACAGTGCCCGCCTCGGCATCCTGCAGGCGAGGAATCAACGACACCAGCGTGGACTTCCCGGACCCCGTCGGCCCGACGATGGCAAGGCTGCCTCCCGCAGGAATCTCCAGCGAGATATCGTGCAGAACTTCAGGTCCTTGCGCATAGGCAAACCGCAGCTCCCGGAACTCGATGGTGCCGGCGATCGGCTCGCCCGCCAGAGAGGGAAGCGCGTCATGATCGTCGATGGCCGGTTCTTCCTTCAGCAACTGGTCGATGCGCACTACCGAAGCTGCACCGCGCTGGACCAGATTGACCACCCAGCCGATGGCGATCATGGGCCAGATGAGCTGCACCATGTAGACGTTGAAGGAAGCAAATTGACCGACGGAAATCCGGTGCGCGACAACTTCGTGACCCCCGACGAGCAGCGTGATCATGAGCAGCGAGAACCAGATCACCGGGCCGAACATCAGGCCGATCATCAGGTGCATGAGGACGCCGGAGCCGAACGCGAAGGGGCGGGTCCAGC
>CAXSHQ010000531.1:0-2359 GCA_964236875.1 uncultured Acidobacteriaceae bacterium
CAACCGGCTCGTCAGGCGTGGCGGGGGAGAGATGGCGCTGCATGTCGCGCTGCACGTAGCCGTCGCCTTCAGAGCGCAGACGGCGGGCCATGGTGGCGCGGGTGATGAGCCCGACGAGTCGGTCGCCCTGGAGCACGGGAAAGGCTTCCTGCCGGCTGCGGGCGGTGGCTTCAAGGGCTTCGGAGAGGATGTCGGAGTTGGCGACGGTGGGGTAGCCGGTCACCATGACGTCGCGCACAGGAAGGCAGGCGAGCTGGTCCAGCTCGGGAGCAGAGCCCGACGCTGCCATGCCTAACGCGTTGCCGGAAAGCTGAGCGCTGAGCAGCAGCATGCAGCCGAGCGCAATGAACCAGAGGTTCATCAGAACGAAGCCCAGCAGCATGAGCAGCAGGCCGAAGCTGTTGAGGAGGCCGAAGCTCGGACCGGCGGTGCGGCTGGTCAGGGTGGGGACTGCGGCGCGGCTGCGCAGGAGCTGACGTGAAGGCAGGGTGGCGGGGGGAAGGAGATTGACAGCGCCGATGATCGCCTGCGTCCAGACGGTGCTGCGCAGCAGGTGGTGTAACGAGATCCAGGGCGGCGCAAGGAGGTGGATGCCAGGTGCGACGGCATAGCTGAAGGCTGCGAAGAGGCCGGCGGCGGCGAAGTTGGCCAGCAGCGGAACGATTTGAACCATCTGGGCTATGGCGAAGCTGCGCGACGGGGAGCACGGCTCGGGTGCGACGAGCGGGGGTGAGAGGAGAACCACACCTCCGAAGGGGAACAGGACGATGCCGCGGGGCGGCCGGCCTGTCCATACCAGGGCGAGTGCACGGGCACCTTCGCGCGTGAGCACCGCCAGGAGCAGCGCGCACCAGAGGCTGATGCCACGGGCTGCCGCGCCGGTTTCGAGCAGGGACGCGGCGCCGGCTACCAGCAGCAGCGCGGGCAGCGCCATGTGGACGCGGAGATCGACGCCGAGCCAGCGGCCCGCCGGAATGGTGGAGCGAGACATGTTCCGGGTTGATTGTAGTTGCCGGGAAGCAAGGCAGGGGGATGGGACGCGTTGGCATGTATGCTGCACTCTGTGCGGATTGTGGCGGGGACATACCGGTCGCGGCGGCTCCTAGCGCCTGCGGGGACGGCGACCCGCCCTACGAGTGACAAGCTGCGGGAGACTCTGTTCAACGTGCTGGGCGAAGGGGTGGTGTGCGCGCGGTTTGCGGACCTCTATGCAGGTTCGGGGGCGGTGGGTTTGGAAGCGCTGAGCCGGGGCGCGGCGTTCTGCTGCTTTGCGGAGCGCGGGCGTGAGGCGTTGGCGGCGATCCGGGCCAATGTGGCCGCCCTGAAGGTTGAGGTGGGGTCGTTCGCACTGGAGAGCCGGGGAGTGGCTCGGGTGCTTGGGGTGGACGGCGGATACGGCGCGCCTTGGGATTTTGTGTTTCTGGATCCTCCCTACGAGGCGCGGCAAGAGTACGCGAGTACGCTGGCGGCACTTGGGAACGGAGCGGCAGGGCTGCTGGCGCCCGGCGCGATTGTGGTGGCGGAGCATGCGCGCAAGACGCCGCTAGAGGCGGAGGCCGGAGCATTGCGAAGAACGAGGGTTCTGGAGCAGGGAGACGCGGCCCTGAGCTTTTATCGCCGGGCAGAGGTATAGTCCAGCCTGCGCTACGGGTAGCCGCCACCGGTGTGCTGGCCGGTCGCGAGGTCGATCGCGAAGGGAAGTTCCCGGTCGGTTTGCATGTGCCAGCCGGTGCCGTGGAGCTTGCCTTCGCGGAGGGCTCCGAGCGTGATGCCCTCCCAACTAAGCCGGGTACTGCGCCATGCCGGGCCTTCGGCGCCGACGGCGGTGACGTCGTGGAAGCCCGCCAGGAGGAGGAGGTCCGGCTGGGTGGAGGTAAGGACGGCGGTGATGGGGCGCGGGTGGAGGTGCGTGGAAGCTTCCGGGGCCGAGGTGCGGATGAGGTAGCCGTAGCCGCCTGCGATGGCCAGCAGGTCGTCGGGATGGGGGCAGGACCAGAGGCCGGAGGGCAGCACGGGGTCTCGGAAGCCGAGAGCGCAGGTAGCTAGGAAGGGCGGCGCGCCGGAGGGTCTGACCAGGAGCTGGAGCGCACCGCGGGCGAGCGCGTCTTCTTCGCCGGGAATGGGGCGGGGATACACGAACTGCCGGGCAGGGGAGATGAGGGGCGGCGCGGTGAGGACTTCGGCTGTCCAGGCGCAGGGGAAGGGGCGGTGGTTCGTGATGCGGGCCGCGCCGGTCATCGCAGGTGCTCCCACCCTTGTGGGTGAAGGGGTTGGCGGCCCTTTGCGGTGGTGATAGAGACGGCTGGGCCGGAGCGGGGGCGGCGGGAGGGGGAGCAGCGGGAGCGGCAGCCGCCGGTGC
>CAXSHQ010000532.1:0-2354 GCA_964236875.1 uncultured Acidobacteriaceae bacterium
ACCGGGCCCGGCACGGGTGCGGCGCGGGTGATCAAAGGTGGGTCGTTCCTTTGCCACCACTCGTATTGCAACCGGTATCGTGTGGCGGCGCGGACTTCGAACACGCCGGACAGCGCGACGGCGCACATGGGGTTCCGGTGTGTGGTGAATGGGACTGCTTCGGCCGTGCAGCGGAGTTGATCGGCATTTGCGGAGCGCACGTCGGGAGCTCTAACCGAAGTTTGGGGTGAGACCAACATAATTCTCGGCAAGCGAAGCCGACGCGGCGCGGGAATGTATGACGTAATCCAGCTCAGCAGTTTGTCTTCGGCTATCGAAAGGAGAGGCATCCGGAAATTTGTGAAGCAGTGACGTCATCCACCATGAAAAGCGTTGCGCACGCCAGATGTGATGCAGGCAAACGTTCGAATATTGCAGGAGCCGGTCATCTTTCCCCGCTTCATACCAACGTTTCAGCGCGCGAGACAGAACCATGGTGTCTGCCATTGCGAGATTCATTCCCTTGGCTCCGGTCGGCGGAACGATGTGCGCGGCATCGCCGGCGAGGAAAAGTTTGCCGTGTTGCATCGGCTCCACAACGTGGCTTCGCATGCCTGTCACGCTCTTCTGCAGGATTCTGCCTTCAGTGGGCGCCCATCCGTCGTCGCATCGCAGGCGGAGCCGCAACTCGGTCCAGATGCGGTCGTCGCTCCATTGGCCAATATCTTCGTCCGGAGAGCATTGCAGGTAAAGGCGAGTGACCGTGGGGGAACGCATGCTGTAGAGCGCGAAGCCCCGCTCGTGCTGCATGTAGACCAGCTCGTCGAGCGAGGGTGGCGCGTCGGCCAGGATACCGAGCCAACCGAAGGGGTAGGTGCGGTCGAAGCCGGTAAGCACACCGGCTGGAATGGACGGTCGGCAAATGCCGTGAAAGCCGTCGCAGCCGGCGATGTAGTCGCAGCGGACTTCCACCGGCTCGCCCGTGTGGGTGAAGCGGATGTGCGGCTTGCCGGAGTCGCCGGGGCCGAAGGAGGCAATGGAAGTGTCTGAGCTTTCGAAGAAGAGCTGGCCGTTATCGGCCAGCCGGCGTGCGATGAGGTCCTTGACCACTTCATGCTGGCCATACACCGTGACGGCTTTGCCGCCGGTCAGCTCGGCGAGATCGATGCGATGACGCCGGCCCTGCATGCCGAGCTCGATGCCACGGTGGCGGAGGCCCTCCGCTTTCAGCCGACTGCCAAGGCCGCTTTGCTCGAGGAGATCGACGGTGCCCTGTTCGAGGACGCCTGCGCGTATCCGCTCTTCGCAGTATCGACGGCTGCGGGCTTCGACGACGACGGAGTCGATGCCGTGGAGATGTAAGAGATGCGAGAGCATAAGCCCGGATGGCCCGGCGCCGACGATGCCTACCTGAGTCTCGATTCGCTGCATCGCTTCCGTTTCTGGCGCCGCTGCATCCCCCGCCCGCTCGCAGGAGAAGTATAGCCAGACCGGCAGCAGGCCCTGGTCCATCCATCACACACGGGTACCGCGTGGAAGATGCGAGCGCAAAGCGACTCTACTGCTACAACGTAGATAATGCTCGCTTCAGCAATCATTCCCGCTCACGCAACCTCATCGACGAAGCTATCTACAGCCCCGAACGTCGTGCGTTTGCGAACTTGATATCGCTCAAGGGGAGGAGCTGCTCCAAGGCTACAATCTTGCCGGCCTTGCCGATCCAACTGCCGGCTGGATGCCAGGAGATGGTCCCACTGTGGGTTCCGCGGCGCCGCCTTTCTTGAGGGCCGCATGTCGCGTGAAGAGTACCTGCACGGCCTTTAGAACGCCGGCCAGCCTGTGGCTTTGGCACTTCATAATGGGTGCGGGAAGTCCACACATACAACAAAGCGGCCCCGGTAAGGACCACGCGGCGGCGGAGTCCGGCATTGACCTCGTGACGCTCGCGAAATTAAGGGGTCACTCACGGGTGCAGATGGTCATGCGCTACGCGCATCCGACGCAGAAGCATCAGAGCAGCGCCATGGAGAACCTGGATAAGCACGTCGCCGTCGCCGAAGCGCGAGAAAGGCTGGAGGAGCAGCGTCGGACAAGGAAAGCCACGCTGGAGATTGGCAGCCGTGCGAGTTAGTGGCCACTTTTGTTGGTCGTCGCACCGATACGCTTCCTCAGTTTGTCACGTAAATCTGCGAGGTTTTCATACTCAGGGCAGTTGCGGTACGCCAAGTCGAAATGAATTACGGTCCCTTTGGCTCGGTACAGCATGGGTGCCTTACCTAAGGCATGGGCATACCCAACCTCGTAGTAAACGCTAGGCAGCATCGACATATAGCTGGAGTCTGAGCCAAGCGCAGGCGAGTGCGGTTGTGGATCGG
>CAXSHQ010000533.1:0-2348 GCA_964236875.1 uncultured Acidobacteriaceae bacterium
ACCGGAGCGGAGCGGAGTGGAGAGACCTGCAGTTGCCCCCGCTCAGCCCTTACTCCCCTACGACTTCACCCCCCTCGACACCCTCCTCAACCAGGCCATCGCCGACCACAAGCTCCCCGGTGCCGTCCTCGTCATCGGTCACTCCGGCCACGTCGTCTACCAGCACGCCTACGGTCTCCGCAAGCTGGCCAACGAGCCCGGCCTCGACGGCAAGCCCTCCCCCGCCGAGCCCATGACCGAAGACACCATCTTCGACATGGCCTCGCTCACCAAGTGCCTCGCCACCGCCACTGCCGTCATGCAGCTCTACGAAGCCGGCAAAATCACCAGCTTCGACGACCCCATCGCCAAATACCTCCCGGAGTTCCTTAGCCCCACCAGTGCTTCCAACGGAGCCCCCATCGGCGGCAGCAGCAGTGGTACAAGTGCTGAAGGCGCGACAACATACCAGCCTCGGGTGGAGCGTTTCGCAGCGAACGCGGAACCCCAAGGACCGACACTCGCTGGAGCGCACATTGCAGGCAGCAGCACGAACGCAAGCGCTGAAGGCGCAACAACATACCAGCCTGGGGTGGAGCGTCCCGCAGGGGGCGCGGAACCTCAGGTACCGACACTCGCTAGAGCGCACATTGCAGGCAGCAGCACGAATGCAAGCGCTGAAGGCGCGACAACATACCAGCCTGGGGTGGAGCGTCCCGCAAGGGGCGTGGAGCCCCAGAGACCGACACTCGCTGGAGCGCACATTGCAGCCACCAGCGCGAATGCAAGCGCTGAAAGCGCGCCAACATACCAGCCTGGGGTGGAGCGTCCCGCAAGGGGCGCGGAACCCCAGGGACCAGCACCCAGGAAATCGAGCCCTGAAGGGGCGACCTATAAGCCTGCCGTAAACGACCGCGCCCGCGTGACCATCCGCCAACTCCTCACCCACTTCAGCGGCGAGCCCGCCGACGTCAACCTCAAGGACCCCTGGGGCTTGGCCGCCCCTGACAAAGCCGAAGGCATCCACCGCGCCCTCACCACGCCCCTCCAGTCCGCCCCCACCGCCACCTTCCGCTACTCGGACATCAACTTCATCCTCCTCGGCGCCCTCATCGAAAAGCTCAGCGGCCAGCGTGAGGATGTGTACGTTCAGCAGCACGTTTTTGCGCCGATGAGAATGAGTGAGACGACGTATCACCCATTTGATCGGGCCTGCGGCGCTCAGACACTCGGCTCCGCAGTGATCTACGGTATGGAGACTCGTTCGTGTCCTCCGGGTTCTTGGTATGTGATCACCGGGCAAGACCGCACCGCCCCCACCGCCCACGACGACGAATCCAAAGCCACCCCCTCCGCCAACCCAAACTTCGACCATCTCATCCGCGGCACGGTCCACGACCCCACCACTCGCCGCATGGGCGGAGTCGCCGGCCACGCCGGCGTCTTCAGCACCGCGCACGACATGAGCCTCTTCGCCCAGGCCCTGCTCGACCGCCTCGCCGGACGCCGGAGCAACTTCCCGCTCAAGCAATCCACGCTCGAGCTCATGACCACCCCCGAGCAGCCCGGCCATGCGGTCGGCCAGCTCTCTGATGCGAATCTGGCCTTCACTCTTGCCTCTGACGCAGAGTTCAAGTGTCGCCTGCGGCAATCAACCACGAATGTCGAGGAGTCGATGCGGAATTGCGCTCAGTTCCATGGAGTCACTGTTGGCCCAGACCCTATCCTCGCCCCCAACTACCCCGCCATCAAGGACGGGAACCTCCGCGCCTTCGGCTGGGACATCGACACCGCCTACTCCAAACCCCGAGGCCGCATCTTCCCCATCGGCAGCTTCGGCCACACCGGCTTCACCGGCACCTCCCTTTGGCTCGACCCCGGCTCCGACACCTACGTCATCCTCCTTGCCAACGCCATCCACCCCCGCGGCGGCGCTCCCATCTCTCCCCTCCGCGGCGAAGTCGCCACCCTCGCCGCCCAGGCACTCTATCTTTACGAGCCATCAGGCAAAGCTGCCAGCCCAACCGCGTACTCCTCTGAAGGAGTCATTCCTGGCGCAGCGAAGAATCTCGATGTATCGCCCGGAGCACCACAGGCTCCTCAGGACGAACAACGTCCAACACCATCACACGCAACACCGACCCACGGACCTACTCAAGAGACGTTCTTGGCAAACTTTCAGGATCAGGTCTCCTGCTGCGGACTGTCCGACGAGCCCAACGCGACCCTCACCGGCATCGACGTCCTCGAATCCACCCACGCCGCCGCCCTCCAGCAGCTCCGAAGCACACCCACCCAACCCCTGAAGCTAGGCCTCCTCACCAACCAGTCCGGCCTCGACAAGAACGGGCACCGCACCATCGACTACC
>CAXSHQ010000534.1:0-2344 GCA_964236875.1 uncultured Acidobacteriaceae bacterium
GCTATCAACTGCCCGCCCTGACATTCGACGGCGTTACGCTCGTCGTGTCGCCCCTCATCGCCCTGATGAAAGACCAGATAGATTTTCTGCACCGGCACGGCATCCGCGCTGCCCGCCTGGGCGCAGGGAGCCGCGCTGGCCGCGCTGATCCTTGGCATTCAGAGTCTCGCCGGAAAGGGCTCGGCGCCGTTCGTTTATGGCAAGTTCTAGCCCTTCTCCTGCTTCCAACAAGCCCCCGCAGCCCGGCACCGGCTTTCCCGTCGGCGCGACGGTCGCCGTGGTGTGCACCGCCGCCGTGCTGCTCGGCTGGCATTTCTGGAAGAACGCTCCCGGCCACGGCGGGCTGCCGCCAGACGTCTTCCGCGATGCCTTCGCGCTGTACCTGCGGCAGAAGCCCGCGGTCAAGATCGCCCGCGCGCCGCTCAACGGCGTGCAGGGCACCAACAACAATCCGCCGCCCTCTCCCAAACCAGGAGCCCTGCCCGCTATCTCCCCCGTGTTCATCGACGACACCGGCGCGCTCGACCCGTTCTTCGCTGCCCTGTGGCACCTGGAGCAGGCCAAGCGCGGACAGGTTACGGGAGCACCGCTGACTGCGAGCACTCCTGCCGGCCCGAACGCGCAGCCCGGCGCCACACCGGCCCTTCCGCCAGTCGCAGGCCCGGCTCCAGTGGTCACGGTGCTCCACTACGGCGACTCCCCCACCACTGCCGATCTCATCACCGGCGACGTCCGCGCCCTGCTGCAGGCCCGCTTCGGCGATGCCGGCCACGGCTTCAACCTGCCGGCCAAGCCGTGGGCCTGGTACGGCCACCGCGATGTCGCCATCTCCGACCACGGCTGGAAGGCGTCTACCCCGGTGGGCAGCATGCGCGAAGGCATCTACGGACTGGGCGGCGCAAACCTGGTTGGCGAAAGCGGCGCGAAGAGCACCCTGAAGCTCGCCGACGCGAGCCAGACCGAAGCCGAGCTCAGCTACTTGGACGAGCCCGGCGGCGGCAGCTTCAGCGTCTCGGCGGATGGCGCCGCGCTCCAAACGGTCTCGACCGACGGCAGCGCGGACACGCCCACCTTCACCACGGTGAAGCTTCCCGCCGGAACCAAGGAAGTCGGACTCGCCGTGACTAGCGGCACGGTGAAGCTGCTGGGTGTGGACTTCCGCAAGGAGGCCGCGGGCGTGCTTTACGACAGCATGGGCCTGAATGGCGCGACGACTTCGGTCATGGCGCGCGGCTTCGGCAAGGCGACCTGGCCGGCGGAGCTGCAGCACGCGCGGCCTGCGCTGGTGGTGATCAACTACGGGACTAATGAGTCGAGCTTCGGCGCGTGGGTGAACAAGGGCTATGAGAACGAACTGCGCCTCGCCGTCGCCAAGCTGCGCGGCGCGCTGCCGGACGTGCCGATCCTCATCATGAGCCCGATGGACCGCGGGCAGCGCGCCGGCCTGAACGACATTTCCACCATGGAAACCATCCCGCAGATCGTAGACATCCAGAAGCGGGTCGCTGCCGACCTACACTGTGGGTTCTTCGACACCTTTGACGCCATGGGCGGCGAGGGCACCATGGCCAGCTGGTACACCGGCAAGCCACGCATGGTGGCCGCCGACCTCATCCACCCCACGCCGCAGGGAGCGCTGATCGTCGCACAACACATGGTCGATAACCTGCTGCTCGGCTACGACCGGTGGAAGCGGGTGCACGGCATCGCGGTCGTGCCTACTACCCCGCCAGCCTCGCAGGCGGTCCCTCCGAAGCCCGCAGCTCCCGCGAGCAGCAAGCCTGCCGCCGATCCGGCCAAAGCTGCGACCGCGAAGAAGCCGCAACCGCCGGCGCATCACGAGGAACCTGGGAAGGAACCCGAGCCGCCGCAGCCCATTCGGTTGAAAACTCCCGATGGGAAAACACCCGATACTAGGGACAGATGATGGGAACGGGCTCGACGAAGAAGAAGGCCGCCGCTACTCGCTGGACGACGGCGCTGCTGCTGTTGATTGCAGGCGCAGGATGGGCAGGAGCGATGGCCACAAAACATCGTGCGACGGGAAGAACTGCCGGCAAAGCCTCTGCGAGCTCGCGCACTCACCGCGCCCCTTCCGGCAGGGGGCCTTCCCGCTCTCGAGGGCGCTCCTCCGGGGCCGCTCGAGGTCGAGCGCGCCGCTCGTCTAGCGGCAATGGACACGCGGGCTACGGCACGGGAGAGCGCACCAGCTACCGCGCCACGGTCAACCCGCTTTCGCGACTGGACCTGATCGCCGGGCTCGCGAACACCCTCGCCCACGGAGCTACGGCTGTGCGCTATCCGAAGGCGCTGGATGGCTTCTACTCCGCGCTGACGGCGAACA
>CAXSHQ010000535.1:0-2338 GCA_964236875.1 uncultured Acidobacteriaceae bacterium
GTCTAACGCCTACCCAAAGCCAAAGAAGAGCATGATACATTGGCAGTGCAGATTGGGAGTGAAGGCATTGCCTTGATGAAAGAGCTTTTCGCACCCACCGCTCCTGCTGAAGTACGAACACTGCCGCTCGTTGATGTGTTACGTCGCGTCTGGATACAGCAATTCTACCGATCTGAGGATACAGTCTACTGGCGCACCAAGAAGGAGAGCACTAAAAAGTCGGGGGTACGGCACACAACAGCGCATGGTCTCACTCACGGGTGTACTTGTAGTAGGTGTTGCGCGAGATGCCGACACTGTCGCAGATCTCCTTGACGGTGTAGTTTGGATCACGCTTGAGGGCGAGGGCGACCTTGCGTTTCTTCTCATCGACACCCTTCGGACGGCCACCTTTCCTCCCTCTGGCTCGTGCTGCCGCCAATCCCGCCTTGGTTCGCTCTCGGATGAGGTCGCGTTCGAACTCTGCGAGCGAAGCAAAGATGTAAAAGATCAGTTTCCCGCCAGCGGTTGTGGTATCAATCTGCTCCTGCAAACTCTTGAAGCCAACGTCGCGATCATACAGCTCGCGCATCGTTTCCACCAGGTGCGGCAGTGAGCGCCCAGGCGATCGAGTTTCCAGACCACGAGGGTATCGTCACTCCGACACACTTCAAGTGCCGCACGCAACCCTGGCCGTTCCACCCTGGCGCCGCTAACTGTGTCGGTAAACAGGCGCTCGCAACCCGCAGCCTGGAGCGCATCTTTCTGGAGATTGAGGTTCTGATCGATGGTCGAGACTCTGGCATAGCCGATCAACATGGAAGCAGCTCCTTTGCTCTCAGATGCAAGGCATGTATACCAGGAAACGCACCTTCTGCGCCTCTCGTTGGTACATAGGTATCATAGATCAGTTTTCTGGTACGCTTGAGTGGGCTTATTTGGTCAGGATCGGGGTATAATCGGAAAAGATCGACCATACCAAGAAAATGCTCGTTTGTTTGACCACAACTCACCGACGGTGATCCCTCGAGCTACGGGAGTATGTGCCAGTATCAGAGGAGCCACAAGTGAACGCCGATCAGCAACAGTCCCCAGCCGAGATATATCAACTCAAGATCGCGCTTCGCGAGTGTAGTCCGATGATCTGGCGGCGTCTGTTGCTTGCCAGCGACACCACCATCGCTGCGTTGCACACCATCGTCCAAACCGCCATGGGCTGGGAGGATGTGCATCTGCATCGGTTCCGTATTCATGGTAAAGCGTATGGCATCTACCGCGAAGGCGGCATGTTCTTTGATGACGATCCCGACACGGTAAAACTCACCGACTTCAAACTGCGACCAGGCGAACGCTTCGCGTATGAGTATGACTTCGGGGACTTCTGGCAGCATGACATTCGCCTCGAACAAACACTACCTCGAGACGTTCGCAAGAACTACCCGTGTTGCATCGGAGGCTCCGGTAACTGCCCGCCGGAGGACTGCGGTGGTCCACCAGGCTACGAGCGTCTACTTGAAGAGCTTTCCTCCTGGCAGATGATGGAGCAAATGCGTGAAGATATGCTACTGGTAGCGCAACGGCTGCTTGCTTTTTCTGATGGCGGGCCAAGACCAACTTATGATGATGAAGCATTCGCAGATGCCGTGGAGCGGATGCGCGAGCATCAGGCAGCCGCGCCGATCACTTTCAAGCGGCGCACTGTAAACGCAGCCCTGCGTACGCTGAAAAAGGAGTCGCCATGCAATTCCGTATTGAAGTAACAAGCATCGCCGATGATGGCACCCAACACCGTCAGGAGCTCGTCACGCTCACACGAACCCAAGCCACGCTGGAAACTATCGGTCTGACGCTCGACGAGAGTAAGCAGATCCTCCAGAGTCTGCAGCAGACCATTATTGACCAGCAAGTTGGCATTTACCTCGACCAGCAGCGTGCCTGCCCCGACTGTGGCAAGCATCGCCAACTCAAGCAGAACGATACTGCGCCGTTCCGCACGCTCTTCGGCCTGATCTCCGTTCCCAATCCGAGGTGGGAGCAGTGTGACTGTCAGCCTCACACCACCAAGACTGTTCGACCGCTCACAACGCTGCTTTCTGAACGCACGAGTCCTGAGTTGCTCTACCTGGAGACGAAGTGGGCATCACTGCTGCCGTATGGTGTCACCACGAAGGTACTCCATGAGGTGCTACCGATCGACCACAAGCACAGTGAGGTTACCGTGCGCAACCACACCCTTCAGGCAGCCCGAAGGAGCGAGCAGGCGCTGGGCGAAGAACAGGCGATGTTTATGGAAGGCTGTCAGGCGGAGCGGGATCGCCTCCCGATTCCCAACGGCCCGCTTTCGGTCGGGATCGACGGT
>CAXSHQ010000536.1:0-2324 GCA_964236875.1 uncultured Acidobacteriaceae bacterium
CAAGGGGGAAGGCGTGTCGACGCTGGTGAGCCACCTCGCCACAGAGGCCGCGCTGCAAGCCAGCAGCAAAGTGGCGGTGCTGGATGCGGCGGTGCTGCTGCATAAGTTCGAGGCCGAAGGCAGTGTGAGCTTCGCCATGCGCTTCCTGGAAGCCAAGCGCCACTGGGTGCTGGCGGTGAATGACGATGCGGCCGCAAATGGTATGCGGCACGGCGGCACGCAGGGGTTGTTCTCCACGCGGCTGCGGCCGCTGCTGGAGCAGGCGCGCGGGGAGTTCGATCTGTTGCTGCTCGATTGTCCAAGCCTGGCGGAGTCTACGCTGGCCGGCGAGCTGGCGCGCTGCGTGGATGGCTATGTGGCGGTGGTGAGCGCGGGCATGGCGCGGCGGCAGAATCTGGAAGACCTGCGATCTGTGTTGGAGAATGAGGGGCCAGGGAACGCGGCCGCGCCGCTGCTGGGCTATGTGCTCAATCGGCGGCGGTACCCGGTGCCTCGCTGGCTGCATCGGCTGCTCTGGTAGAGCCTTTCGCGAGGGTGGGGGGTGCCTTCCGTGGTTCTTCCCGGCCCACATGCCTGTGCGCGAAGGTAGAAGCATGAGACCGAACCGGTTTGCGGATGTGTGCGTTGTGGCGTGGCTTACGTGCGCCTGTGGCGCTTTAGCGGCGCAGACGGGTGGTGCCGTGCTCACAGGCGATCCGCAGTTTTCGCCACGTCCGCGGCCCGCGCGCGAAGCGCCGAGTGTGCCGCCGGTCCGGCAGGTAACGATCCAGGCAGCAGAACCCGCCGCGTCCAGCATGGAGACTCCCGCTGCATCTGCGCCTGAGCCGCAGTCTGCAACGGCGGTGCCAGATGTCTCGCAGACTACAACGTCAGCCGCTTCGCAGATGAACTCAGTGGCTTCGCCTAGCTCGCCCATTATTCAAACTCCGCAAAACGCGTCGCCTGCCGCCGCTGTGCCAGCGACGCCCGTGCAGGAGGAGCCTGTGCGGCGTGAGCTTTCCGCGGAGGCGAATGAGCCGTTCTATGTGCTACGTCCCGGCGATACCGTGGACGTGCTCTTCCGCTTCACGCCGGAGTTCAACGACGAGGTCGTGATCGGGCCGGATGGGCGTGCGGCGCTCAAGTCCACCGGCGACATTCGCATGGCCGGGCGAACGCTGCCCGAGCTGCGGCGGCTGATCGTGAGTGGATCTTCGGACCGGCTGGTGAACCCGGAAGTGGCCGTGTCGCTGAAGGATTTCGAGCGGCCCAACGTGGTGGTTGCGGGTGAGGTGCAAACGCCCGGGCGCATCGAGCTGCGCCGCCCGCTAACGGCTCTGGGCGCGATCCTGATGTCCGGCGGCTCCAAGGACGATGCCGCACTTGGCCGTGTGCTGCTCTTCCGCCGTGTCGATGGCGAAACCGCCGAGGTGCATGTGCTCAAGCTGAGCCACTACGACGGCAACACGCGCGCGAAGAACGATATCCCGCTCCAGAACGGCGACATGATTCTGGTGAGGCATGACCGGCTGACCAAGGTGGAGCGGTTTGTGAAGCTCATCAACCTCGGCGTGTACTTCAATCCGATTGGGAACAATGGGCTGTTCTAGAAACAGGTTCTAGGTTCTTGGTATAGATCGAGGAAGTCCGCTTTGCGTAGCTTCGTACATTTCACCATCGTCCTGTAGAGCTGCTGGACCGCACGCACAAAGCTCAGGCTGCAAGTCGAACTCTCCTCGAACCTCGAACCTCCACGATGAAGATCCTGCTCATGGCCTACGAATGCAGTCCCTATCGAGGCTCCGAGTGGGCCGTGGGCTGGGGACGTTTGCAGCAGGCGGCGCGTGTGGCCGAAGTGCATGTGATGTGCAGCGCCCACAACTACTCGGCGCTGCTGCGGGCGCGTGACGAGGGTCTGCTGCCGGGTGGCGTGGCGCTGCATACGCCCGAGCCCGATGCGCGGCTGCGCACACTGGAGCAGAAGCCGGGATTGTTCGCCTACAACTACATCGCCTATGAGCATTGGCAGCGGCTGGCCTTTGCGCTGGCGCGAGAACTGCATGCGCAGGAGCGCTTCGATGTGGTGCACCAGGTGAACGTGGTGACGTTTCGCGAGCCCGGTTATTGCTGGCAAATGGATGTGCCGTTCCTGTGGGGACCTGTCGGCGGCTCGCAGAACTTTCCGCCGCGTTTTCTGTCGCTGCTGCCGCCCATGGAAGCCTTCAAGGAAGGCATGCGTGGGGTAAGCAACTGGCTTTCGCTGTGCTGCAAGCGCCGCGTGCGCCGCGCGGCGAAGGCTGCGGCTGTGTTGCTGGCGGCGAACTCGACCAACCAGCGCGACTACG
>CAXSHQ010000537.1:0-1069 GCA_964236875.1 uncultured Acidobacteriaceae bacterium
CCGCACTCGCCTGCGCTTGGCTCAGACTCCAGCTATATGTCGATACTGCCTAGGCTGGTATGTCGTCGCACCTTCAGCGCTTGTTGCGTCTTATTTGCGGACTGACGAGGAGCGCTGCCCTCGCTGGTATGGGGCGCGCCGTTGGCGCTCAGGCAATGGCCAGCGGTGTGATGCTCTGAGCGGCGGTGAGAAGTTCGGATTGCGTGACGTCGCGGAATACTTCGGCTTGCCCGATGGTGGTGGGGAGGATGAAGCTGCGGGTGCCGCTGCGGTTCTTCTTGTCGGAGGAGGTGAGGGCCACGAGGCTGGCCGGGTCGGCAGTTAAGGCTGCGAGCGGACCGAAGACACGGATGAGGTTTCCCATGCGGTCAGCTTCGGCCGCGGTGATGGTGGCGCGTTCGCGAGCGATGTGCAGGGCCGCCAGCATGCCCCAGGCGATGGCTTCGCCGTGCAGGAGCTGCTTGTACCACGTGGCAGCTTCGATGGCATGGCCGAGGGTGTGGCCGAAGTTGAGGAGCATGCGAAGGCCGGACTCGCGCTCGTCGGCGGCTACGATGTCGGCCTTCATCTGCACGGAGCGGGTGATGACGTGCTGGAGGGCTGTGGTGTCGCCGGAGAGGATGGCGGCGGCTTGCTGCTCCATGTAAGTGAAGAGCTCGGGGTTGCGGATGATGCCGGCCTTCACGGATTCCTGGAGCCCGGCGCGAAGCTCGCGCGCGGGCAGCGTGGCCAGGGTGTCGATGTCAGCGAAGACGGCGATCGGGTGGTGGAAGGCGCCGATGAGGTTTTTGCCGGCGGCGAGGTTGGCACCGGTTTTGCCGCCTACGGAGCTGTCGATCTGGGCGAGGGCGGTAGTGGGGACCTGGATGTAGCGGATGCCACGCATGTAGATGGCGGCGAGGAAGCCGGTGAGGTCGCCGATCACACCGCCGCCGAAGGCGATCAGGACCGAGTCGCGGTCGGCGTGGTGCTCCGCTAGCTGCTCGCAAAGGGTTTCGACGGTGGCGAGGCGCTTGTGTGGCTCGCCTGCGGGGACGGTGCGGACTACGGGCTGGTGGCGGAAGTTGGT
>CAXSHQ010000537.1:1079-2286 GCA_964236875.1 uncultured Acidobacteriaceae bacterium
TGAGGAGGGCGGCGCCGTGGAGCTTGAGGATTTCGGGTGAGGTGACGATGAAGGCGTGGGCTTTGCCAGCGTGGAGGGCGCCCTGGACCAGGGTGTCGAGTTGGTCGGCGACCGTCGCGAGGAGGCCCGTGCCGATGTGAACGTCGTAAGCGGCGGAGGGGGTGCGGACTGGGACGGTGCTGGGCATTCCGCTTTCAGGATACGGCTGTGGTTGCATTGGCGAAAGCTTTGACGCGAAGGGCGCCAAGGTACGCGAGGGTGGATGTGGTTGCCCTGGCGATTAGAGGCTGGGGAGGAGAGCGGGCTCTATCCAGTTCCGAGTTGGGAGTTTTGAGTTGCCAGTGAAGACGCAAGATGCGGCTAAGGCTTGGCTTGTCCTGTTTTTGGGGCGAGCAAGGAGGCTCCTATGGTGATGCCGAGGAGCGCGGCGATGACCGCGAGTGAGGTGAGGGGGCCGACTTCGATCTTCTTGGCGAGGAGCATCTTGAGCGCGGCGAAGGCGAGCACCGCGGCGAGGCCGAAGTGAAGGTACTTCAAGCGGGAGAGCATGGCCGCGAGTAGCAGATACAGCGAGCGGAGGCCCATGACCGCCATGATGTTCGAGGTGTAGGCGAGGAAGGGGACGCGCGTGATGGAGAGGACGGCGGGGATGCTGTCGAGCGCGAAGATGACGTCGGTGAGCTCGATGGCGACGAGCGCGAGGAAGAGGACAGTGGCCATGCGGCGGCCGTTTTCGACGACGAAGAAACTGTCCTGGCGCTCACTGATGGGCTGGACGCGCCTGAGCCAGCGGAGCCAGGCGGGGCAGTGGCCGGCTTCGGCGTCGTGGTTTTCCTTGTCGGGAATGAGGAGGCGGATGGCGGCGATGAGGAGGATGGCGCCGAAGAGGTAGTCGACCCAGGCGAAGTGCTCAAGCAGGGTGAGGCCGCCGGCGATGAAGAGGCCGCGAAGGACGATGGCGCCGGCGACTCCCCAAAAGAGCACGCGGCCCTGCTTCGATTCGGGGATGCGGAAAATGCGGAAGAGCAGGAGGAAGACGAAGAGGTTGTCGATGGAGAGCGCTTCTTCGATGGCGTAGCCGGCCAGGTATTGGAGCGAGCCCTGGGAGTGGTACGTGGGGAGGAGAACGCCAGCGAAGACGAGAGCGGCGGTCACCCAGAGGATCGTGGCGAAGACGGCCTTGCGCTGCGGGCCGGCGATGCGGCGG
>CAXSHQ010000538.1:0-2274 GCA_964236875.1 uncultured Acidobacteriaceae bacterium
ACCTGCGCCCCCACCGCCTTCGCCCGAATAGCCTCCAGCGGAGACGTCGGAAACCACACCTTCGCGCGCCACGCTCGTCCCGCCTCCGCGCCCGGCGGGTCCACCTGCGCCGACCCACCGCCCGAGATCATGCCCGTATCCGCGTGGCTCCCGATCACAGCGATCGACCGCACCCGCCCCGCGTTCAGCGGCAGCAAAGCACTCTGGTTCCGCAGCAGCACGGCGCTCTCTTCCTCCGTCCGTCGAGCTACCTGCAACCCGCCTTCCACATCCACTACACTTCGCCGCGTCGGATGGTCCACCACCCCACTCGCAAACTCCGCCCACAGCACCCGCCGCACATGCCCATCGATCTCCGCCATGGGCACGCGCCCGGCCTGCACCGCTGCTTTCAGCTTCGGTCCAAAGTACTCATCCAGCGGCTGCTCCTGGTCCAGCCCCGCCGCCGAAGCCTCCTCCACCGAGTCCGACACCACAAACCCTGGGAACTTCCACCCGTTCTTCAGCACATCCGTCAGCAGGTACTTGTTCTCGCACGCGTAGTCGCCGTTCACGCCGTTGTAGCTGCACATCACCGCCTTCGGCTGCCCTATCGCCACACCTAGCTCAAACGCCAGCAGGTCGCTTTCACGCATAGCCCGTTCGCCAATCCGCACATCCACTGTGTTGCGCCCGGACTCCTGGTCGTTCAGCGCATAGTGCTTGATGTCCGAGATCACATGCTCCGCGCCCTCGCACTTCACTCGCTCACCCACCAGCGTCCCGGCCAGCAGCGGGTCTTCCCCCATGTACTCGAACGTGCGCCCGTTGCGCGGCTCGCGTGTCAGGTTCACGCCACCACCCAGTGTCATGTTGTAACCCTGTGCGCGCAGCTCCTGCCCGATCAGCTTGCCGTACGCGCACGCCGCCTGCGGGTTCCAGCTTGCGGCGGATGCAAGGTTCGAAGGCAGCGCCGTCGAATACCTCCCGTTCTCCGCGCTCGACCGGACACCATACGCCGCATCGCTCATCTGGATCGCTGGAATCCCCAGCCGCGGCACGCCGGACACGAACCCCGCACCGCCATTGCTCTCCACCTGCACCGCGAGGATGGCCGCCGACATCCCGTGCCAGTCGCGCATGCCCTCTCCATGCAGCAGCCCGATCTTCTCGTCCAGCGTCATCTGTCCCAGCACCAGCTCCGCGCGCCGCTCCGCCGGTAGTGTCGAGTCCATCCATGGCATGCTCCCCGCACTGCCGGCAGAAGCGCTTCGCTGCGCCCTTCCGGGCATTACTGCACACGCACACAGCAGTGCTATGACTCCTGAGGTAACGGCAAGTGACCTTTGGTTCATGGGGAATGTCTCGTCCTTCCTGCTCATACGAACTTGGTGAGGACAGCAGGGGGTTCACACAGGCCGCTTCAAGGCCGCGCCCCACAACCTCAGCACACACGAGCGTACTCCACGCGCGCCCGTGACCGACCGCAGAATGGGTGTCCTCATGTCCCAATCCTCCAGCCTCCCCTTCGATCTGCCGCACGATCGCAAGCTCGACTCCACTCTCGATCCCGCCTTCGATTCCAGAGATGGTCTGTCCACGCCTGCGTCCACACCCGCACCTGCGCCCTCCCGCGGGTTTCGCAGATCGCGCTTCACGCGCATCTCCGATCCCGTCGCGCCGCACGACCGCCGCCCGCTCCTGAACGGCGGCAACCTCGCCCTCCTGCCGGGCCTCGTCGCCATCGTCTTCTTTGGCGTCACCCACCTCAAGGAACTCGTGCACCTCTTCGCGCCCGGGCACGCAGGCCTCACGCCGGACCCCGGCCCCGCCGTCGACCTTCCCTACTGGATTCCCGCCACTCTCGCCATCGGCGCGGCCCTCGGCCTCAGCGTGGCCGCCTTCATCTTCCTGCGCAAGCGTGCCCAGCGGAGGCATAGAGGCAGCAGCATCGTTGCTGAAAGCACGGCGGCGCCAGCCTCGATGGCTCCGGACCGCCCGGTGGCGCCGGTCAAAAAGCGCACGCCCTTCGCCCCGGTCCTCCGCTTCTCCGCAAAGCACAGAGCCGCAGAGCGCGCGGAAAAAGCGGCAATGCTCGCATCATCCGAAGCCGAAGCTCCGGAGGCCGCTCCCGCCGATCCTTTCTCCTCGGGAGCACCGCGCCGCATGCCGTACGAGTCTGCCCAGACCCTGCCCGCGGATGTCCGCTTCCGCCGCGATCTCCGCCGTCAGCTGGACAGCCAGCAGGAAGACGGCCGTACCAAGCTGCTGCCGGCCGTCGCTGCCGCCGTCAAA
>CAXSHQ010000539.1:0-2263 GCA_964236875.1 uncultured Acidobacteriaceae bacterium
GGCAAGTAGATTCAGCACAGAGGTTTCAACGCATGTCCGGGCATTCAAAATGGGCGACGATCAAGCATAAGAAGGGCGCGCTCGACGCCAAGCGCGGGAAGATCTTCACGCGGCTGATCAAGGAAATCATGGTGGCGGCGAAAGCCGGCGGTGGTGACCCGGACGGGAATCCGCGGCTGCGCACGGCCATCCTGGCGGCGAAGGCCGAGAACATGCCTGCGGACAACATCAAGCGGGCGATCCAGCGCGGAACGGGCGAGATCGAGGGCCTGCAGTATGAGGAGATCCTGTTTGAGGGGTATGGGCCGGGCGGCGTGGCGATCATGGTGGACGTGCTGACGGACAACCGCAATCGTGCGGTGAGCGAGATTGGGCATGCTTTTTCGAAGAACGGCGGGAACCTGGGCGAGTCCGGTTCGGTGTCGTTCATGTTCGCGAAGAAGGGCTTGATCGTGGTGGAGAAGTCGACTGCCGATGAGGACAAGCTGACGGAGATCGTGCTGGATTCTGGCGCGGAAGACCTTGCAGGCGATGGCGAGTACTGGGAGATCACGACGGCGCCGAACGACTTCCAAGCGGTGAGCGATGCGGTGAAGGCGGCGGGGATCAAGCCGGAATCGGCGGAGATCACGATGGTGCCTTCGACCTATACCAAGCTGGAAGGCACGCAGGCTAGTGCGATGATGCGGCTGCTGGAGACACTTGAGGATCTGGACGACGCGCAGAACGTGTACTCGAACTTCGACATGTCCGACGTGCCGGTGCCGGCGTAAGGCAGGAATAGGATTAGCGAGTAGGGAATAGAAGCCGCCACCCTAGTGGCGGCTTTCGATTGTGAGGTTGGTGAGTGAAACGAGTTCTGCTTTGGTGTGCGTTGATCTTTGTAGCAGGCGTTCCGGGAGCGCGAGCCAAAGCTCAGGATCAAGCGCAGCGCGCGGTCTTCTCCGGAGTAGTTGTAAATCCCAGCGGAGCGGCTGTTCCGGGAGCTGAGGTTCGTGTTCACTCCGGCGCAGGAGCGGACACGGTGGTGCACAGCGGGAGCACCGGGGCAGTGTCGACGGGTGTGAAGTCCGGCGCGGTTCAGGTGGACGTGACAGCGCCCGGCTTCAAGCAGCTTCATTGGGAAGCTCGGGCGGTGGCTGTAGAGCCCGTGAGACTTGTGATGTCCGCAGGCGTGGGGTCTTATCCCGTCCATGTGGCTACTCCCCAGGAAGTGCCGCTTGAACTCGTGTCCTCGTCGGCGCAACTCGTCCAATTGCCGCCTTCCGCGCCACGGCTTCAACGATCACCAGTGGGTGAGGTGGGCAGCCAGGCCAATTGGGAGTATGGCTTGCAGGCTTCCGGCGGCGTTGGGCTGGAGGACCGTTCGAACTTCAGCTTTCTGAACGCAGGCGTGCATGCGGGCCGGGTGCTGACGCCGAACTTCGGGAGCGGGGTGCTGCAGGCGAACTTCGAGTACGGTGTCGAGGTCATTCCGTTCTGGCAGTCGTATACGCCCAAGTTCCAAAAGCTCAACTGTCCGACGGGCGCCACTGTAGCGAGCCAGTGCAAAGGGCCTACGACGAGCGGAGGGACGTATCGCGGGGTGAGCATTGTGCCCATCCAGCTGCGGGTGAACTTTACCCATGGCGCGCGGGTGATGCCGTGGATCCAAGGTGCGGGTGGGGTGCTGTATACGTCGCGAAAGTATCCGGGGATTGGCAATCTGAACGTCGGCGATCCGACCATGACCGGGCCGGCTGCGGATACGAGCGTATGGAACTTCACTCCACAGGGCGGTGTGGGCATGCACTATTTCGTAAAGCCTCTGCGTTCACTGGACTTTAGTGCGAATGCGGTACACATATCTAGTTCGAGCCTGGGGGATAAGAACCCTGGGGTGAATACGAGTGTGCAGTTTGCGGTGGGGTATAGCTGGTGGCGGTAGGCGGATAAAAAGGGCGGGAGCAGATGCAGATCCTCCGCCTGCGGCGAAGGATGACAACAAGAGGGTCCTATGAGTGACACACCCATCATCGAGTGCGTGCCCAACTTCTCCGAGGGGGCTGATCCGGAGAAGGTGAGGGAGATTGTGCGCGCTATGCGGTTGGAGGGGGTGTCGCTGCTGGACTGGTCGCTGGATGGGGACCATAACCGGTCTGTGGTGACGATTGCTGGCGAGCCGGAGGGTGTGGTGGAGGCGGCGGTGCGTGCGGCGGGACGGGCCGCGGAGCTGATTGACCTGCGCGGGCAGAAGGGTGTGCATCCGAGGATTGGGGCGGCG
>CAXSHQ010000540.1:0-2227 GCA_964236875.1 uncultured Acidobacteriaceae bacterium
CAACCCAGCCCAGGAAAGAATCAAGAGCTATACCCTATGGAGAAATGATCTAGACGTAGCGGTGCCATGAGCGAAATGCGGGGTTCTGAGCTTCGCTCAGAACGACACCTTAAATCGACTCAGCCATAGGAGAACGGCTCGGAGCTATCGAATCTGCACCAGCTCCGCTTCGGTCGACTTTCCGTGCGCGCCAGCCCCACCCGGGGTTACGGTGGAGTGCTGCGGCGCGCGCCAGTGGTCGATATAGCTCACCTGGTGCACACAGCTGATCGTGCAGTTGGGTGCGCAGCCTTTCTCGGTGAGGAACTCGCGCTTGACGTCCGCCGTGGTGTACTCCGCCAGCGGCACGCCCGGGTAGCCGCGCTGCTGGGAGCAGTAGTGCACCAAGCCGTTTTCGCACACATACAGGTAGCGCGAGCCGGCCCGGCAGCGCCAGTCATTGGGCAGGCCGTTGGCGATGGCTTCCTGGAAGCCGTTGAAGCGTGAGTAGCTGCGCCGCGTCAGCGACCGCACTTCGTCCCACACCTTGCGCTCGCGCTCGCCGAGCGGCCTCAACTGGCCGGAGCCGTCATGGATGATCCCGATCGTGGAGCTGAAGCCCAGCGCCAGCGCCCGCCTGGAGATCGTCGCCGCATCCTCCGGGTGCGCGATGCCACCGCCCACCACGGAGTTGATGTTCACGTGGAAGTCCGCGTGCTCGGCCAGCATGCGCAACTTGGCGTCCAGCACTTTCAGGCTCTTCTTCGAGACCTCGTCCGGCATCACGTTGTCGATCGAGATCTGCATATGGTCGAGCCCGGCCTGGTTCAGCCGCTCGATCCGATCCGGCATGAGCAGGTAGCCGTTGGTGATCATGCCGGCGATGGCGCCGGTCGCGCGGATCGCCTTGATGACCTCATCCAGCTCCGGGTGCAGCAACGGCTCGCCCCCGGAAATCGTGATCACGGAAGTCCCCAGACGTCCCAAGTGCCCAATGCGCTGCCGCATCTCGTCGATGGGCGTGGGCTTGGAGAAATCGTCGAACTCGTTGCAGTAGGTGCAGGCCAGATTGCAGCGCCGCATGGGCACGATGTGCGCCATGTACGGATGGCTCGTGTTGGCCACCGCGGAAGCAATCGACCCAATCTCCCGCAGCTTTCGCGAAGCCGCAATCAGCCGCCGCCGGGCCGTCATGCGACGCGCTGCGGGCGCTGCGCCGGGCGTGGGGGCGGTTGCAGGAGCAGGTTGCGCGGTGGGGAGCAAGTTCGACATGCCAGCCCTTATTCTATCGTTATGCAAGGCAGGCGGTTCAGCCTGGCGGCTCCCCGTCAGCCACGCTCGCTACGCGCAGGAGATTGCACCCATGTTTGGCGCGAAGAAAGTTTCTGAACCGGAGCGCCTGCGGGCGTTCTATGCGGACCAAACCGACGGCGAACTGCTACAGCTTGACAGCAACCGTGACGGTCTGACGAACGTGGCCGGGGAGGCGCTAGCAGAAATAATGACGCAGCGCGGGCTAACACAGACCGAGGCTGACGAGGCATCAGGCGCGCACGAAGAAATGCCGGAAGTTCCGGCTGAGCTCGGTAGCCGAGAAGTGTTTCTCTACCTCGGGGAAGCGCTCCTGGATCGGTTTCGCGATATGTTCCACCTCCGGAAAACGATCCGCGCGCTGGAAGAAGCGGAGATCGGGTTTCGTGTAGTCGACCGTTCGCGGCGCGATAGGACCGGGTGGAACGGAAACGAGATCGCGACAGATCTCATTGTGAGAGAGACCGACGTGGAGCGAGCTGCGACACTGCTGCGGGAGGCGCGGCGATTGTCTCCAGAGGCAAGCGACTCCAGCGAATCGAGGTCTTCGCAAGGCGCAGCAGACGAGTTAAGCCTATTGCATTCGTGTGAGCGCAGCGAGGCGCTCAGACTTGTGCAGGAGCTTTCAGGTGCAGGCGTTTCGTTTCTATGGCGAGACGGCCGTGCCGACACCGAGCTGCCCGACGAGAACACGATTGCCATTGAGGTCTATGAGAGCCAGCAGGAGCGCGCCAACGACGCTCTGCAAAGATGGATGAGCGCGTCGGAACACGAAGGGACTGTGCGGCTGTAGCTTCGGACGCCGGAGGCAATGGCCAAAGCAGGAGCTATGCCGGCAGCAGATCGGCGTAGACGAACCCATCCCGCTGCACGACCTCGCCGCGCGCAACCGCGATGCCATGCCGGAACATCGGTCCTGCGCTCACGAAGGTGTGAA
>CAXSHQ010000541.1:0-2217 GCA_964236875.1 uncultured Acidobacteriaceae bacterium
CCCTGTCCAGTGTCTCTCTTATCCACTGGCACATTTCAAGCCGGGCACTCCACTGTGTGGGCCTTCTCCTGCCATATTGTGTTGAAGAAGAGGTTACTCAAGCCTTTGCCGCTGATCCAAACTGCAGACGCTGTCGCCCAAGCCGGAACTACGTCACGGTGATAAGTGGCATGCTTTACTTGCCGAAGCACATTTTCAATTTGCTCGTACTCTCCGACCCAGATCGGATTTATACCAACGTATTGCAGTACAGTCGTTTGATAGGTCCGCACCGTTTCGTCGTTCTCACGAAGGACCGCATAGATAGTTGGTCGATTTATATCACTCTTCGTAGCTTCATAGAGTACCCGCCTCAGGTTCGGATCGGTGAGGCTCATGCCCACAATCAAGAGAATGCCGTCTTTATTGAGTGCATCACCGAGCATCACATTCGCCACATTGTTCTTCTCTTTTTCCTTTGCAAGCTCGAAATAGTGGCGTTCAGTGAGGATAAATGACCCTTCTTTGCGTCCTTCGGGACTTACATATCCATGAAGATGATAGACACTGGAAGGTGAGTAGGTCTCGATTCCACCGTTCTTCTCAGTCTTCATGTACTGCTTCCATTGTCGCTCTGGAGTATTCTGATGAACACCGTCGTCGACGCTGAGCCGAGCCATCGCAAGCTCGATCAGTGGATCATAATTTGTGGTAAAGATGATTGCCTTGTTCATGCAAGCAATTTGTCTTTGCAGAGACGGTACTGGAAGCTGATCTATCCTTCGGCCGTCGTATAGCACCTTGGCGAAGATCTCGAAGTCCTTCCAGCCTGGCTGCTTGGCGCCCGCGTCGTTAGCTCCATGCCAAGCAAGCGTAAGTGCGTCGCGTTGTAGCTTCTCATGCACTTCGCGGCTGATCCTGTCGAGAAACGGCAGGATTATGGAGCTTACCTTTTGAGTAGTCTCTAAATCCTTTGCGAGAAACGATTTGAGAAGGCCAAACTCCAAGGCTGTCCGGTCGGGGAAACCCGCCATTATGGACGCACCAGCGCCTACCAGTAATCGCAGATTATTGTTCTCATACGCGTCGTGTAGTACATCAAGATCACTCTCGATTTTAGATTCGCGGTCGGCCATTGCTCTCGGATGTGTCCTTGTAAAGATTCTGAAAGGTATAACACAGGAACCGCGGTGAAGGATGTGGGCTCGGCGCGATGTTGATGTTTGTTTATCTGGCACACACATTCTGCCGAGGTTGTACACGGCGGAGAAGTGTCAAAGGTTAGAGGACTGATTACGAATCTAGTGCGTTTACCATCAGGCGAACAGAAACTCTTTGGTGCGGAGGTCCTTGACGGTGTCGCGGAGTTTGGCGGCCTTCTCGAACTCGAACTTTTTGGCCCACTCGCGCATTTCGTTTTCTAGTTTGGCTATGTAGGTGTTGAGCTCTTCCTGGGTGTTGAAGTCGAGCGGGGTGTTGGCGGCGTCTTCTTCTGTGAGGTCGGCGTAGTCGGCTTTGAGGATGCCGGCGCGGGAGTCGTCGATGCTGCGGATGACGGTGCGGGGTTCTATGCCGTGCTCTTCGTTGTAGGCTTCCTGCTTGGCGCGGCGGCGGTCGGTTTCGTCGATGGCGCGGCGCATGGAGTCGGTCATCTTGTCGGCGTAGAGGATGGCGCGGCCTTCAAGGTGGCGGGCGGCGCGGCCGATGGTCTGGATGAGGGAGCCCTGGGAGCGGAGGAAGCCTTCCTTGTCGGCGTCGAGGATGGCGACGAGCGAGACTTCGGGGAGGTCGAGGCCTTCGCGGAGGAGGTTGATGCCGATGAGGACGTCGTACTCGCCGCGGCGGAGGTCGCGGAGGAGCTTGATGCGCTCGAGGGTTTCGATTTCGGAGTGCATGTAGCGGCAGCGGACGCCGACCTCGGTGTAGTAGTTGGCGAGGTCTTCGGCCATGCGCTTGGTGAGGGTGGTGACGAGGACGCGCTGGTTGACGGCGGCGCGGTCGCGGATCTCGGCGAGGAGGTCGTCGATCTGGCCTTTGACGGGGCGGATTTCTACCTGTGGGTCGACGAGGCCGGTGAGGCGGTTGATCTGTTCTGTTACTACTCCCGCTGCCTTCGTCAGCTCATAAGGGCCGGGCGTGGCGGAGACGTAGATGATCTGGCCGGTGCGGGTCTCGAATTCTTCGAAGCGGAGGGGGCGGTTGTCCATGGCGGAGGGGAGGCGGAAGCCGTAGTCGACG
>CAXSHQ010000542.1:0-2213 GCA_964236875.1 uncultured Acidobacteriaceae bacterium
GTAGCTCAGGTGGTTGCCCTTGGCACCGCGGCTCAGTTTGGCCTTCTTGGTCTCAACGAAGTTTCCGACGTGCGCCGCCTCGCCGATATCGCTGCCCGGCCGCAGGTGGCAGTAGGGCCCCAGCAGGGCGCCGTCCGCGACGGTCGCCTCATCCAGCACGCAGCCGTTGCGCAGCAGCACGCCATCGCCGAGCGTCGAGTTCTGCACCACCGAGTAGGAGCGCACGCGGCAATCGCTGCCGATCTTCGTCGTGCCCAGCAGTTGCACGTAAGGCTCGATGATTGTGTCGGCCCCAACCTCCACGCCGGCATCGATCACGCAGGTTTCCGGCCGGAAGATGCTCACGCCCTGCGCCATCAGTCTCTTTGCAGAAACCATCCGCATGGCCGCGTCCAGGTGCATCATCTCGGCGATGGTGTTCGCGCCCAGCACCTCGTCCACGCTGTCGGCCGGCAGCGCGACAACGCGTTTGCTCTCCGCCTGCAAGAGCGCCGCCACGTCGGTCAGGTAGAACTCGCCTGACTTGTTGGCGTTGGTCAGGCGGTCGAGCACAGCGAACAGGTCCGCCGTGCGAAAGCAGTAGATTCCCGAATTGATCTCGCGTGGGCCCAAGCCATCAGGACCAAGCTGCTCCGGCACGAGGTCCTTCTGCTCGACAATACCCGCCACCTCCGCCGAGCCTTCCGTCACGCGCAGCACGCGTCCGTAGCCGGTCGGGTCTTCTGGAACCGCGGTCAGGATCGTCATCGCCGCGCTCTCGCGCAGATGGGTGTCGCGGATGGCGGCGAGCGTCTCCGGACGGATGAGAGGCACATCCCCGGAAAGCACCAGCAGGTGCTCGGGTTGAGCTGTCCCGCTGGCGCGAAACCAGTTCTCGACCTGCTGGATCGCATGGCCGGTGCCGCGCTGCTCGGCCTGCGACACAAACTGCACGCCGGTGTGGGCGACGGCCGCCTGCACCCGCTCAGCCTCATGTCCCACGATGCAGAGGATCCGCTCCGGCGGAGCCACGTTTTCCGCCGCAGCGATCACATGCAGCAGCAGCGCCCGCCCGCCAATCTCATGCAAGACCTTTGGCCGCTTGGACTTCAGCCGCGTCCCCTTGCCCGCGGCCATTATCGCCACACCCAATGACACATCACTCATACGGCCCCTATCCTCTCACGCGGCGAGGCGTTGAAGGCGTGGTCTGGTGCTGGTCGGCGATGGACTGGTCAGCAAGATAAAGTGAAAAGGGTTCGCTATACCGAAGTCCCGTTCGAAGCGACCTTCCTTGCGTCCGAAAGTTAGCAGGTGGGGAGTTGCGCGGTGGCGAGTCCCCAAACCTCCAGCCGTCTGCCTCGGGAGAGCGCGTAGACAGACTTTACGTCGACACCCGGCATAGCTCCACCACGGCCTCGCCGAAGCGCTCGATCTTCTCCGTGCCCAACCCACGAATAGCGCTCAGCTCTACCAGGCTCTTCGGGGCAGCCACCACGATTTCCCGCAGCACGGTATCGCTCAGCACAAAGAAGGATGGCAGGCCGGCCTCGCGAGCTATTTCCATCCGCCATCCCTGCATGCGCACCTGCAACTCCAGTTGGGCTGGCGTTAGTTCGACGGTCTTTCCTGAGGCATGCTCCGACGCCTTCCGCTGGACCTGCGGCTGGGCGGTCGGCCGGGCACTCTTCTGGGCGGCCACCGTTTTCCGTTCCGGGCTGGAAGCTTCCTCCGTTCGGCTCTCGACGCGCCGCCGTGGTGGAGTTGCAGAGGCGCGCTCCTCGAACTCCTCCATCTCGCCTTTTCGAACCGACCGCCGCAGGGCCCGGAGCTCGTTCTCATCTACCACGGCGCCGTCCGGCTTTGAGATCGAGCCTTCGCGGCAGATGGCAAGGATCTCCGCCCCGTACGAGTCGAGCTTCTGTGGCCCTACTCCCGGCACACGCTCCAGCTCACTGAGGTTCGCTGGCCCGGACTGCGCCAACGCCCGCAGCACACTATCCGCGAATACAATGAATGCCGGCTTGCCTGCCTCACGTGCTTTCTCCAGCCGCCACGCCCGCAGCTTGTCCTCAAGCGCCTGCTGCTGCGGCGTAAGGGGCGCTCCGCCGTCGTTCGGTGCCTTTGCTGCCTTCGTCTTGCGGGCCGCTCCCTTGGTTAGCGGCGCCTCAGCCTGGGCGCGCAGCACCACCGTGGCCAGTGTCACATCGTCCGGCGTGCGGCCTTCGTGCGTG
>CAXSHQ010000543.1:0-2207 GCA_964236875.1 uncultured Acidobacteriaceae bacterium
TTCGCCGGGCGCAGCGCTTTGCCCTGGGTCCGACCATCGCGGGCGGCGTCATGGGTGTGGGACTGGCCGCATTCCGCGGCAAGCTGCGGGAAACGCTGTTCAACCTGGGCACCATCGTCATGCACCACAAGGAAGCGGGCCTTACGCCGCACCCTGAGCTGAATGTGCGCAACGGCGCGACCCTCCGGCTGCCTTATGGCGTCGCGATCGCGGCCGGCTGCGTGATTACGTTGTACCTCCAGAACTTCAAAGGGGTGGCCTGATGAACGGACGCCGCCTTGTCACCGCACTCCTCATGGCCCTGGCGATTTCGGGCCTGCTCACGCTTTGGCTGGGCAGCAAGATCACCAAGCCGCGTACCGTGCAGGCGGCCGCCCCGCACCGCTACGTGGGCGCGGCCCGTAACCTCGATCCCGGAGCCGTCATTCAGCCGGCCGACCTGAAGATGGTGGAATGGCCCGCGGCCAACCCGGTCGATGGCGCGACAGAGAAGATGGAGGATGTCGCCGGCCGGACGGTGCTCTATCCCATTGCGGGTGATCAACCCATCATGCAGCGGCAGGTCTCCGCCGCAGGCGCGGGCAGTGGGCTTTCCGCGCGTATCCCCAACGGCATGCGTGCCATCTCGCTGCGATCGGACCAGATCGTCGGCGTCGCGGGCTACCTGCTGCCAGGCACGCACGTGGACGTGCTGATGACCTACCGCTCGCAGAACACGCAGGATTCCATCACGACCACTGTCCTGCAGGATGCGGAGATACTGACCGCCGGGCAGAAGATGCAGGCCGACCCGGAAGGCAAGGCCAACATGGCCGACGTCGTGACGCTGCTTGTGAAGCCGGAAGACGCGGAGAAGCTGACGCTGGCCAGCGCGCAAGGCTCGATCCACTTTGCGCTGCGCAATGGCGTGGACCACGACCAGACGCAACAACGCCCCACAAGCATCGGCAACCTGGTAGGGGAGACGCCCCACGTCGCTTCTGCTCCGCAGTCGAACTTTGCGGGTTACACCGGACCCAAGACCCCAGCCGAGAAGAAGCCTTACGTCGTGGAAACCGTGCGCGGCGATAAGTCCAGTTCGGAGTCGTTTCGATGAATGCCATTCGCTCCCTTGTGAAGACTATTTCGGCTGTCATGGTTCTATGCGGAGCCCTGGCGATGGCCGGCATCGCAGCAGCCCAGACGGCAACCCGGCCGATCGTGCTGGCGCGCGGCGGACCGCGTTATGGCGACACCGGCGAGAAGGTCGATCCGCCTGCGACCAATGGCACTTCGGCTGCTCCGGCAGCGGGGTTCCCGGCACGGCCTGAACCCGGTGCAGTAACGTCAAGCGCGCCTGCCGCGAACCCAGGCTTCGCCCCTTCCGAGCCCACCTCGCGCAACCCCACGGCAACCGTCAGTGGGACCTCGGCGATGGACGGTAATTTCAATGTACCGTTGCCGGACGAGAAGCTCCTGCACCTGACGTTAGGGCACGCGTTGTTCATCGACACGCGGCACCGGTTGTCGCGGGTCTACATCAGCAACCCTGATGTGCTGAACTCCTATACCGCGAGCCCCAACGAGGTCGTTCTCACGGCCAAGCAAACCGGCGTGAGCGACTTCATCGTGTGGGATGAGGTGGGCGACACGCAGGTGTACATGGTGTCCGCTGAAACCAGCGTGGACGGCCTGAGCAGCGCCCTCAAAAAGAATTATCCCAATGAAGATGTCCAGGTCAGCAGCGCGAACGGCAGGATCATCCTCTCGGGCTCGGTCGGTACGCAGGCGACCTCGGATGCGGTCGCGAAACTGGCCGGCATGTACGGCAAGGACGTCGCCAACCAGATCGCGATCAATCCCGCACGTATCAAGCAGGTGCGCCTGAAGGTGCGCTTTGCCGAGGTGGACCGTTCGCGGATCACGCAGCTCGGTATCAACCTTTTCGGCATCCTCAACGGCTCAGGCAGCAACCCGGTCCTGGCGCAGAGCACCACCGGCATGTTCCCGTCTTCACCGACTACGAGCGTCAACAGCGGTGCGGGTTCCGGCGGCACGACCATCGGAGGCTCCAGCGTTTCGGTGGGCGATCCGCTGAACTTCTTCCTCTACAGCTTCAGCCAGAACATCGGCGCCACGATCAAGGATCTGGAAGACAGGAATGTGCTGCACATTCTGGCCGAGCCCAACATCACCGCGATGAGCGGAGAAAAGGCCAACTTCCTTGC
>CAXSHQ010000544.1:0-2201 GCA_964236875.1 uncultured Acidobacteriaceae bacterium
TCAGGAAAAACCTTTAGCGCCACCCAAGGTGCATCGCCGGAGTCGTTATACCAACGAGCCGAGCTTTGATCTGCGCGGCCATCTGTACCGGGTCTTTGGTGTCGATCTGACGGCGGTGCCGGGAATAAGCGCATTAACGGCGCACACCTTGTTGGCTGAAGTAGGACCCGATCTCTCGCGATTCCGGAGCGGCGCAGCATTTTCATCTTGGCTGGGTTTATGCCCCGACAACGATATCAGCGGAGGGGAGAAACTCTCCGTGAAAACTCGCCACGTGAGCAACCGAGCCTCTTATGCCTTGCGGATGGCTGTTAATGGTCTTCATAAGAGTCAAACATGGCTTGGCGATTTCTTTCGGCGCATGCGCGCCAAACTAGGTGCACCGAAAGCGGTAACGGCCACGGCTCACAAGCTGGCGCGGATCGTTTACCAACTCCTCTCCACTCGGCAGCCTTACGACGAGAGTGTCTTCGCCAAGATGGAACAGGCGACTCGGTTTCGCAAAGAAGCCAAATTGAAAGTTCAAGCAAAGGCCTTGGGCTTCGACCTTGTTCCAGCACAAACACAACTCGGGTAAATGTGTTCCTTAGGAGATGAGCCTGGATGAGGAGATCGATTCTCACGCAAGATGAGCCTGGAGGAGGAGGAGAAGCGGTTGGTGATGCTGGGCATTGATTGTCGAAATGCGGGCAGCAGAGCGGTTGAATCTGGAACAGATCCGGGCGTTGCTAGCGACGAAGTCGGATTCAAAGGTCTTGAGCGGGAGGAAATCTACGGCTGGGTAAACCAGACGCTGCGTGAACAGGGCTATAGCGAGTTGAAGCGGGATGCACGGGGTCTGATCCGTTGCTATCTAGGGAAGATGACAGGGCTGAGCCGGGCCCAGATCCCACGCCTGATCACGGTTTATCTGAGTGGCGAAGAAGTGAAAGCCACACCGTACCGGCGGCATCGTTTTCGCAACGCTATACCCGCGAGGATGTAGCCTTGCTCGCCGCGACGGACACCTGTCACGAAACGCTTAGCGGCCCGGCCACCCGGAAGCTTTTCGAGCGGGCATACACGGAACTCGGGGATGCGCGCTACGAGCGGCTGGCCTCCATCTCGGTGGCACAACTCTACCGGCTGCGCAGCAGTGTTGCCTACCGGCAGCGGCGCATGGTTCACCAGCCCACACGTCCCACCAGTGTCAACATTGGCCAGCGGCGGCGGCCTGAACCGGATTCGCGGCCCGGGTATCTGCGGGTGGATACGGTGCATCAGGGCGATCTGGAGGGAACCAAAGGGGTGTATCACATCAACGCGGTCGACCAGGTGACGCAATGGGAAGTGGTGGGAGCCGCTGCGCAGATCAGCGAAGCCTACCTGTTGCCAGTGCTGGAAGCGATGCTCGAACAGTTTCCCTTCCGAATCCGGGGCTTTCATTCCGATAACGGGAGTGAGTTCATCAACTACACCGTGGCCCGCCTGTTGAACAAGCTACTGATCGAACAGACTAAATCGCGTCCGCGGCACAGCAATGACAACGGTCTAGCGGAAGCCAAGAATGGAGCTGTGATCCGCAAACATATGGGGTACGGGTATATCGCGGCTCCGCACGCGGCAGCGATCGGTGAGTTCTACGCGCAACACTTCAATCCCTATCTGAACTTCCATCGCCCTTGCGGGATTCCCGAGCAGACCATGGACGCAAAGGGGAAAAGCAAGACCGTGTACCGGCGATACGCGACACCCTGGGAGATTCTGCGGGAGATGCCGGCACTGGCAAGTCATCTGAAACCGGGGATCAGTGAGGAAAAACTGGAGCGGAAAGCGCGAGCCCTGACCGACATGCAAGCAGCCGAAGAGATGCAACGAGCCAAGCAGAAGCTGTTTGCAGGGTTTCGGCAGACAAGAACAGCATGAATGGTCGGTTCTCTTGCCTCCCGTTGGTCGGCATCGAAGAGTTCGGACGAGCCAGACCAAGAGTCAAAGCCAAAACCTTCCTGGGAAGGAAAAACGACGTGAGCCGGTCCATTGTTGCGCCTCCCGTTGGTCGGCACCGAAAAGCTGTGACTGCAGGAAACCAATACAAATCAGAAAGGAGGCCCAGCGGCCGTCGCTTTGCTCCCGCCTCCAGGCTCATTCTTCAATGAGAAAATGCTGTTTCAGTCTTGTCTCATGCGAGCCAGAGAGCGACCGTGTTCGGTCACATCAGCAAG
>CAXSHQ010000545.1:0-2193 GCA_964236875.1 uncultured Acidobacteriaceae bacterium
ATTACTTTGCAATCGAAAGTCTGTTCGTTTTGCGCGAGGTTTTGGAGACTTGCTTGGCCTGAGGCGAAAGCGGAACGCAGATGGCGCGGATTTTCCCCAGATTGCGCAGAGTTGATCTGCGGCCTTCTCGGCGTGGCGCATGCTGGGCGGATGCTATCCTTCGAGCCACATACTTCCCTGCTGTTTTCGCTTCGGCGAACCGCTGCTCAGGACGCATCCGCATGGCTTCAGGCCCTCCGTTTCCCCCGCCGTATGGCTCTCCCCCAACGCCCTTTGAGCCGCCTCCGCAGAGTGGACCGGGCGAGTATCGCTGGCTGGCGCCGGCGAGTCTGCAGGAGGGGCCCGGCGTGCCGGCGGGTAGCGGGCCGGCGCGGGCTCCGATGTACGAGCTGCGACCGCTGAGCACGGGTGAGGTGCTGGACCGCACGTTTTCGCTCTACCGCTCGCGGTTCCTGATGTTCGCAGGAATCGCGGCGCTGGCCGCGGCCGTGCGGTTGGTGGGGCAGGCCCTGGAGATCGTCCTGCAGCGCTTTCTGGGGGGCAGCAGCACGAACCCGGCGGACGTGATGGGGAAGGCTGTCCTGCTCTCCCTGCCGATGACGTTCGTGTTCATGATGGCGCTGGCGGTGAGCCAGGCTGCGACGGTGTGGGCGATGGCCGAGGTGTACCTGGGCCGCAGCGCTACGGTGATGGAGTCGCTGCGGGCGATCGGAAGCCGGTGGCTGCGCTTCCTGGGCATCGCCCTGTGGCAGATCTGGAGCTACGTCTGGCTGCCTCTGGCTTTGGGGCTGGCCTATATAGGGATCTACTTCGCGGCTGGCCGAACCTTGGGCGGCTTCGGCACAGGATTCCTCCTGGTTAGCGGCATGCTGGCCGCGTTGGTAGTCGGGTTCATCTTCTACCTGCGCAACCTGCTGGCGGTGCCGGCGGCGGTGCGGGAAGACCTGACGGTGCGCGCTGCCATGCGGCGCAGCAAGGTGCTCTCGAAAGGGGCCAAGGGCAAGCTGTTCCTGGTGCTGCTGATCGCGGCGGCGTTGTACTTTGTGATGGGAATCGTGCTCTCCACGGTGGCATTCGTTGCCCTCATCCTTCATCGCGGACAGCAGGCTACGCTGATGGTGCAGATCCTCACGATGGGGATCGTTTTCCTGGGGTACACGCTGATCTCGCCGGTGATCATGATCGGCGTGGCGCTGCTGTACTTCGATCAGCGGGTGCGGAGAGAGGCGTTCGACGTGGCAGTGTTGCTGGGCGATGAGTCGGCGCTGGGCGCGTCTTTGCCGGTCACGGCGCATGCATACGCGCCGGCTGCCGCGGAAGCGGGGTACGCTCCGACGACATCGGCTGTGGAGCCGCCGCGGAACAGCGCGGAGGCCACGCTGCAAACCGTACTGGAGAACTCGGCGACGGAAGCAACAGCGTCGCCGGTGGCTGCGGAAGGCGTAGCCGTCACGGGCTCGCCGGTCGCTGTGGACACTCCAGTGACGGAGCCGGAGGGCGGAGCATCCGGGCTCTGAGCATGTGGCGAGTGTTTCCCGAGCGACCGACCAGCAAACGCAGGAACGGCAGGCGCTTGGCGCAGGCACTCGTGTTCCTGTGCGGCACCGGAACCGGCTTTGCGCAGGAGCACTCACGGGCGGAGCTGCGAGCCGAGTTGGAGCGCATGAGTGGCGTGGTGCGGGCGTGTGCGGCAAAGGCCGAGGCGTGTACGCCGGACACTGTTCCTGATGATGAGAACGTGGCTGCGGAGGGTGGGCAGCCGAAGTTCTCGCTGCGCTGGGACTGGCTGCGGCAGGCGCTCCAGGCCGGCAAGAGCGCTCAGCCGCAGGACCGGCAAGCCGACATGGCGAGTAGCGCGGCAAGGCTGCAGGAGCTTGCGGAAGAAACCACGAGCGGCGACCCGCGTGCGCGGGACACCGAGTTTGAGAACGCCCGCAGACGCGCAGACGCGGTGCTGCGGCGTCCGGAGTTTCGGGGAGCGGCGCCCCCTTCCGCATGGGACCGGTTCACGGCCAAGGTGTGGGGAGCGATTTACCGGTTCCTCAATGGGTTTGGAAAGCTGGGAGCGATGGCTCCCTGGCTGGGCTCTTTGCTGGAGTGGGTATTCTTCGTGGGTGCGGCAGTGGCGCTGCTGCTGTTCCTGCGGCGGAACTTCCAGCGGCAGCGGCTGCAAGCGAGCCTGCACGGCGCGGG
>CAXSHQ010000546.1:0-2187 GCA_964236875.1 uncultured Acidobacteriaceae bacterium
GCCGGCCGGCGTGAATGCACCTACCGCGTTCAGGTCGGTGTTGCGCAGGTAGTCCCAGACGCGACCGCGAAAGCCGTTGGTACCGCGGCGGATGCTGACGTTAATGACCGCGCCCGACGCCCGGCCGTACTCCGCCGAATAGTTGTCGGTCTCAATGTGGAACTCACCGACAGCGTCGGGCGATGGCGGAATGTTCTCGTTCGCGAATCCCTGGTTCGACGTGCCGTAGTTGTTGTTGTCCAGGCCATCGAGCAGGCAGTTGTTAAAGGCCGAGCGTTGCCCGTTGACATTGAACGAGGCCTCGCGGCTGCTGGTTGTCGTGTTCTCAAGCACCGACCGGCGCACCCCCGGCACGAGCAGTGCCAGATCGGCATAGGACCGCCCGTTCAACGGCAGGTCTTCTACTTGCCGCGTTCCAATCACCTGGCCGCGCGAGCTCGTCTCCGTCTCCAGCAGCGTGGGCGCGCTCGACACCTGAACCGTCTCCGACACTGCGCCTGTTTTGAGGCTCACATCCACTCGCTGGCGGGCGTTCACCGTGAGAGCGAAGGTCTCCGATTCCGTCTTTGCAAAGCCGGACGACTCAGAGTCAACGCGGTAGTTACCGATCTTGACGCTGTCGAACTCGTATTTGCCTTCGGCATTTGTGCGCGCGACCTGCGAGACACCGGTGTCCTGATTGGTCAGCGTTACGGTTGCATTTGGCACGGCAGCGCCGCCGGCGTCGCGCACGTAGCCAAGAACGGTCGCTGCATCAAACTGCGAGAAGGCTGGAATGCTGCAGAGCAGCGCAAGGGCAGCAAGCACACGAAACCCGTGCTTCCGCATGAAACTCAAGAACATGATTTCTCCTGTCGGCGTAGGAGTATAGTCACCGATCCGTGTTGCAGGCGAGTGAATGCACCAAAGAATCGTTCGCGCTGCAAACCGTTGCCAGGGATCTTGCCGCCGGACTGCGGCTCGCCGAAGAGCCCGCTCTGGTTACCAGCTCAGTTTTGCGGGAAAGAACTCGGCAAACAGGTCATCATAGTAGGGCTTGAGTTGCTTCAGGTCAGGCTTGGTGTTGCCCTTGGAATACAGATCGTAGGGATTGAAGCGGTGTACCCACTGGAGCATTTCCTGATCCTGCTCATTTGTCAGATGGGCGTACGCACCGTGCTTATGCCAAGCGTAGAAGCTGTGGTAGCGCAGCATGTAGAGCGCTTCCATTGGCAGGTGGTTCTTCATGACTTCGCAGATGTAACCGTCATGGCCAAAGGACAGGTGGACCTTATCGAGCCCGCAGTTCGGCTCATAAATGCCGTATTTGGTCTGATATTCAGCTTTCGCAAGGTCCGGGTTTGCCTGAAAGAACTCCGGAAAGACGACGTGCTTGGAGTATGCGCAGCCCACCGGGAAGGTGTCGCCCACCACACCCCACTGGGGCTCCCCATAGAGGCAAAGCACCTTGCCCAGATCGTGAACAAAGCCCGTGGCCACCATCCATCGCGGCTGCCCTTCACGACGCATGGCCTCAGAGGTTTGCAGCAGGTGCTCCATCTGACTCAGGTCCGTGTCCGGATCGCTCTCGTCCACTAGCGTATTCAGGTACTCGGCTGCTTCCCAGATCGATTTTTCGCCGCGGGTCAAGCCGAAGTACTGCCGCTGCTTCGCCATGACATAGTCGAGGGTCTGGAACTGATGATTCAGGCGATAGAACTCAGCTACGCCGGGATTTGCTTCGGCGTCATACTGGCGGAACTCCTCTTCCGATTTGCCTTCGCGGTATCGGCCCTGGAGAAACTCCTCCCACTGTTCCATCTCGGGATCAAGCGGATTTTGCAAGGCTGCGTTGCTGGAAGCTTCGGCTGCAGTATTCATGAGGAGTTCCTTCCACGCGGAGCGCGTCGCGCCAGCGTATAGGTCAGGATAGTTACCGCCGCCGCACTGCGCAAGCCGACACCGCTGTTTACGCCGGTGACCAGTACCACCTTGCCAGTTTGTGGGGACATCTGCGCTGCTTTCCATTTCATCGTCGTTGTCATGAAGATCTCCGGAAAGGGGTCATTCTTCGGGTTGGAGTGCCTAAACGGTTGACCGGCCGTCGCTCATCTCACTGGCGATTCGTATCAAGGACTTTGAATGCCCAAGTCTGGAAGCTGGTGGTGGGCAGGCCTAAAGCGTGGGCAAACTCCGGCTTTGCAGGTG
>CAXSHQ010000547.1:0-568 GCA_964236875.1 uncultured Acidobacteriaceae bacterium
TTGCCACGCCCCCGCTGCTCGACGACGCCGACGCCACCCACGCCCAGGCCGCGCAGGCCATGCTCCACACCGGCGACTGGGTCACCCTCCACGTCAACGGCATCCGTTATCTCGAGAAAGCCCCGCTCCCCTACTGGATCGCAGCCGGGAGCCTCCGTCTCTTCGGTGAGAATGCCTTCGCGATTCACCTGCCGCTCGCCCTCGCTGTCCTTGGCCTCGCCGCGCTGGGCTACCGCTGGGCGCTCCGCACCTTTGATCCGCGAACCGCCTTCTACACCGCGCTCTTCGTCCTTACCAGCATTGGGCCTTTCCTCTTCACCCGCATCTTCATCCCGGACGCCCTCCTTTCCCTCCTCCTCGCCTGCGCACTCCACTTCTTCCACCGGACCCTCGAGCCAAGCTCGACGAAATCTCCGGGTGGCCCATTCATCGCACAGTCTCATCGTGCGATGAGTGGGGTCGCGAGGACGCCAGGCGAGCAAGAGCCAACGAGTATCCCCGAGCCCCATACCCGCACCCCGACCTCCAGAGACTCATGGATTCCCACCCTCCTCTTCTGGCTCTTGAT
>CAXSHQ010000547.1:600-2183 GCA_964236875.1 uncultured Acidobacteriaceae bacterium
CGTTCTTACCAAAGGCCTGATTGCGGTCGTCTTCCTGCTCGGCACGGCCGCCCTCTATCTCACCCTCACCAGAACTTGGCGCCACTGGCGAGCCCTCCACCCGGTCGCCGGCACGCTCCTCTTCCTAGCCGTCGCTGCTCCCTGGCACATCCTCGCCGGCATTCGTAACACCGGCGGAGCGAACGGCCATGGCTTCTTCTGGTTCTATTTCGTCAACGAGCACGTCCTCCGCTTCCTCGGCCGCCGCATCCCGCGCGACTACAACAAGCTTCCCGCCACTGCCTATTGGTTCCTGCACGCCGCCTGGCTTTTCCCCTGGGCTCTCTTTTTCCCGCTCGGCCTCGCGGAGCTCTGGCGTCGCTTTCTCGCCCAGCTCGCGCCCCCTGGTAGCCGTCTCAACCTGCTCCCACCATTTCGTTTCCAACTGTTGTGCATCGGCGTGGGCCTGCTCATTGCCCTTGCAGGCGGCGGCATCCTCACGGGTACCCTATGCGCGTGCGGAGGCTTCAATTTCTGGGTCCTCACAGTTCGGCGTACCGGCGAAGACCTGCCCTGGTCACCGTTCGTCGACCTGCCCCCCGGCCAAAGCACGGTTCTTCTCCTCAGCCTCTTCAGCCTCTTCGTCCTGGTCTTCTTCTCCTTCTCGACCAACCAGGAGTACTACACCTTCCCCGTCTACCTGCCCCTGCTCTTCGTCATCGCCGCTACACTCACGCGCGCCGAACGCCGTTTCCAGGCAAACGTCTGGGTTCGCCGCACTGTTCTCGGCGCGCATGTTGCCTTTGCCGTTCTTGGCTGCACCATCGCTCTGGCCCTGTTCTACGGCTTGTGGGCCTCCCATGCTCAGCCGGCATCCGCCGACATTGGCTCGCTGCTCGCTCATCGCGGCGTTGGCCACTACACACTTTCGTTGTCCCGCTTCTTCGATCTCACCGGCGCTTCCTTCGCCGCCCTGCGCCTGCCCGCCGCTCTTGCCGCCGTCCTCTTCGTATCCGGAGGGCCCCTGGGCTGGCTTCTTCGCTACCAGGCCCGCCACCTTGCCGCCACTCTCACCGTCGCCGTCACCATGGCTGGCTTCTTCCTGGCCGCGCATATCGCGCTAACCCGCTTCGCACCGCTCTTATCTTCAGCGGCTTTCGTCCGGAACATCCAGACTCTCCAGTCCACCGGCCGCATCGAGTCCAACACGCAGATCGCCATCCTCGGCGACCAGTCCTTCGGCTCCTCCATCCACTTCTACCTCGGCCACCCCGTCCAGCTAGTCGAGGGCCGCACTTCCTCCATGCTCTTCGGCAGCACCTTTCCGGATGTCCCGAAGTCCACCTTCCTTTTCTCCGCCGAACTCGCTGCCACTTGGGGCCAAGGCCCCCGCAAGCTCCTCTTCGTTCCCGCCGAGCAGCGCGAAGCCGTCGACCGCCTCCTCGGCTCGGGAGCCATCCTCGTCTTCCAAAGCTCCGGCAAAGAGCTCCTCACCGACCGTCCACTCAACAACTCGAAACTCGAACCCGCACGATGACCTCAACACCTGCCCTCACCGCCACCGCCACCGCGCGCCGCTGGAGCCCCCGCTCGCTGGCGCTCAT
>CAXSHQ010000548.1:0-2180 GCA_964236875.1 uncultured Acidobacteriaceae bacterium
CTGGCAGCTCCTGCTCGGGTCGGCCGTGGCGTTTACGGGCAGGGACACGCCCAGCGGATGTCTTGTGGCCAGTGCCGCCGCGACGGGCTCCAGCGCCGGCCAAGAGGTTCAGGCCGCCCTGGCAGCCGTCCGCCGGCAGATCGAAACCGCGCTTCGAAAGAAAGCGGCGGCAGACATGGCGTCAGGCTCACTGCCGTCGGAGACAGATGTTTCCGGGCTGGCTGCGTTTACCGTAGCGAGCATTCAGGGCATGTCCGTCGCGGCGCGGGATGGCGCGGACCGCAAGAAGCTGCAACGGATCGCCACCACCGCGCTTCGCGCCTGGCCGGGTGCCAAATAGTTTCGGCCTGGTTACCGGCCCATCCAGCCACCGTCCACAGTGAGCACTGTGCCGGTAACATAGTTGCTCGCCGGTGAAGCCAGATACAGCGCCGCGCCGGCGAGGTCTTGCGGCTCGCCCCAGCGGGCAGCGGGAATGCGCTCGAGGATCTGGCGGTTGCGGGTTTCGTCCGCTTGCAGGGCTTCGGTGTTGGTGGTGGCCATGTAGCCGGGAGCGATGGCGTTGACCTGGATGCCTTTGGGCGCCCACTCGTTGGCGAGGGCCTTGGTGAGCTGAGCTACGCCGCCCTTGGAAGCTGCATAGGCGGGAACGCGGATGCCGCCCTGGAAGCTGAGCAGCGAGGCGATGTTGACGATCTTGCCGGCCGTATCGCTGGGGCCCCGGGCGCTATTGCGCGCGATTATGTCGCGGCCAGCCAGTTGGCAAAGCTCAAAGACACTCGTGAGGTTGACCTGCAGGACCTTCTGCCAGTCGTCGAGAGGGAACTCCTCGGCGGCGTGGCGGATGATGGTGCCGGCGTTGTTGACGAGGATGTCGACGCGGCCGAAGCGCTCTTTAACGCGACCGAAGAGAGCCTCGGGACCGGAGGTGTGGGAGAGATCCGCCTGGAAGGCGGCGGCTTGCGCGCCGATCTGTTCGGCGGTCTCTTCAGCGGCGCGGCGGTTGCCGTGGCAAGCCACTTCGGCGCCCGCCTGCGCGAGCGCGATGGCAATCGCCGCGCCGAGGCCAGTGGCTGAACCGGTGACGAGGGCAACTTTGTTGTCGAGACGGAAGAGGTCGAGGATGTGAGAGGGATTGGCCATACAAGATGCAATCTACCCGGTGCGCCGAAAGACGGCAAACCAGAAACCTAGGTGGTCGCGCCCGTGGTGGAGATGAGGACGAAGGTGACGGTGGTTTCCGTGGTCCGTTTATGCAGCGTATTGCGCGGAATGACGACCCAGTCACCCTTGTGGAGCGTCAGTGTGGTGGCGCCTTGTGAGGCCGGCGCCAGCCACTCGCCAGGCTTGGTGTTGCGGCCGTTCTGCGGTGTGCCGCCAAGCTCATAAACGGTAGTGCCGTCGAGGATATGCAGGAGGTGATCGCGGCCTTCATGCCACTCGAACTCCTTGGCGGCCTTCTTCTCTTCGACCGTCACGACTGCCGTGAAAGGGAGCTTGGACGCATCACAGAAATTGAAATTGCCGGGGTTGGTGTGCAGTGCCTTAACTGCCTCCTCGAACTGTGTTCCCGGAATCAGCTTGAACTTTTCCGGTGGAGCGGACTGTGCGGACGAGGCAAGCTCTGTGAGCGGAGAGGCGATTGCAATCGTGGCCGCCAAGGGGGCGGCTTGCAGGAAGTGGCGGCGAGTAGAGACTTTGCGCATGCCGGAAGTACATCACAAGCGCCGGCAGATTTGCCATATGCCCGGAAGCTGGGCCCGCCCGGAATGCGTCACGCGACCAGGCGGTGCGCGCATGGCTATACTGAGAGCCGGATTGAGGGCTAACGATGAAGCTTTTGCAGATGGCGGACGCGGTGCGGTATTCACGGATGACGACGGCGGAAATACGCGACACATTCCTGCTGGATGGCATGTTTGTGCCGGGAGCGGTGAAGCTGGCGTATGTAGATTTGGACCGCACGGTGATCGGCGGGGCAGTGCCGACCGTCGCGCTGCTGGAACTGGAAACGCAGCCGGAACTGCGCGCGGAGTTCTTCTGCGAGCGGCGTGAGCTGGGCGTGCTGAATGTGGGCGCGGCCGGTACGGTGACGGTGGACGGCAAGGAGTTCAAGCTCGGCAAGCTGGATGTGCTGTATGTCGGGCGCGGCTCGAAGGCCGTGCAATTTGCGAGCGAGA
>CAXSHQ010000549.1:0-2168 GCA_964236875.1 uncultured Acidobacteriaceae bacterium
ACGCCGAGCCGCAGGGTCAGGTCGACGGTCTCGTCGAACTTGGCGAACTTGGCCCTCTGCAGCAGCGGGATGGCGTCGGCGAGGGTGTAAGGACGCGGCTCTACGAGCGCGCGCGCCTTCGTGATGTTCTTGGACTCTTTACGGGGCATGCTGTCCTTTACTTCTTATGCTTGTCTTCCACCCCGATACCCTGCTCGGTGGCCCGGCGGGTCATGCATTGCGCTGCATGGGCGTGGTTGCGACGAGGCCGCGCACGGAGTGGCGGTAACCTTGTGAGTATGCAACATGAATCACGCCCGTGTCAACGCATTACATCCGCGTGTCCCGCATGCGTGACTCAGACGATCCTGTCAGCTCCAGATGCGGCGAAGATCGAGGACAAACCCAGCGACTGGACCCTCGCCGTGAACAGCAGCGTGGTCGTTCTGCACTTCGGGGGAGGCGCCGGGACGGTAGATCTCCACCACCTTCCGATCTGGGTCAATGAGCCATGCGAGCTTTACTCCGTTCGCTACCCACGCCTCCATTTTCGTGCGGCAGGCGGCGACCCGATCCGTCTTGGAACGCAATTCGATCACGAAATCGGGCGCAAGCGTGGCCGTGTAGCTGTCCTCTGCGTCTGGGCTCCAACGTGAGCTGTGAATCCATGCTGCATCAGGGCTCATGACCGAGCTATCCGGCAGAGTGAAGCCTGTACTGGAATCGAAAGCATACCCAGTGCCGTTCTGTTCGCCCCAGTTCCCCAAGGCCCGGTTGATCTGCGAGCCAAGAAAGCCGGTGCTGCGGTGGGTCGGCGTCATGACAAGGATGTCTCCCGTTGAACTGCGCTCCATGCGAAGGTCTGGATTTTCGAAGCTGAAACGCCAGAACTCCTCCACCGATAAGACAGGAGTTGGAGAGATGCGCAGAGGCGGATTGAGGCCGGCAAATGCGATGCTCATGGCCGAAGTTTACTCCGTGGCACACGAACTGTCAGAGCGGGTGCGGTGCGCGGCATCTTCGGGAAGTCGATGCAGGCGCGGGCGTCCTGCTCCCAGCCCTGGAGGTGGGCGTCGGTGACGAGGTCGAGCTTGGGGGCGCCGGGTTGGCGGAAGTAGCCGACGCCGGGGTGGCCGGCGTCCTGGCGGACGACGAGGGCGGCCATCGGGGGCCAGCCTTTGAGGCGGCAGAGCTCGGCGATTTCGGTGAGTTGGTTGCCGAGGCGGCGGGCTTCGACCACAACGCCGGCGCGCTGGATGAGCGACGTGTAGCTGATGAGATAGCCGGCGGGGGCGAGCTTGGGCTCGCGCGGGAAGCGGCGGCGGCGGCACTCCCACCAGTGGTCGAGGAGGGCCTGGAAGAGGTCGCGGGTGAGGTCGGGGTTTTGTTTGGACATGTGTGGAGTTGATTTCTGTGTGTGGTGGCACGCCGAACGAATTACCGAGATCCTCTACCTTCGCATTGCTCAGGATCAGGATGACGCCTTCCAGAACAGACTGATGTCTACCTGAAACTGCACTCGATGAAACCCGGAGCAGGTCTCCGGGAGAACGGACGGTGCGCCCGGCTCTCCAGAGCATCTTAGAGCAGCAGCGTTCTGCTTACGGAGCCCGGCAGGGGAACCGGACGGGCTGGGACGCTGATGGGGAGACGGGACGACACGATGTTCTTTTACAAGCTGTGGCGGCTGACCAAGGTAGTAGCGCATTTTCTGTATGCAGCCGTGGAGTTGATGATCAAGCGGCCCCATTCGCGGCCGGACCGCGCGGCGTGGCTGAGCACCTTTTGTGGGCGCGTGCTGCGGTCCATGAACATTGCCTACACGACGGAAGGACCGGTGCCGATGGATGGCGCGGTGATCACCAACCATATGACCTACGTGGACATCATGGTGCATGCGGCGATCCGGCCGTGTGTTTTTGTGTCGAAGATCGAAGTGCGGAAGATGCCGCTGTTGGGGTGGATGAGCATGATGGCCGGCACCGTGTACGTGGCGCGTGGGGCGGGCGGCAGCGCTGCCAACGCCGCGGTGACAATGGCGAAGGGTTTCCGCGATGGGCTGCCGGTCACCTTCTTTCCTGAAGGCACCACGGGAGTGGGTGACGAAGCCGCGATGCCCTTCCGCAGCGGCCTGCTGGCGCAGGCCCTGGCCGCGGAGGCGCCGATCACGCCGGGGTTCCTGCGCTATG
>CAXSHQ010000550.1:0-2168 GCA_964236875.1 uncultured Acidobacteriaceae bacterium
AGCTTCTCGCGCTCAGATCGAATGGACAACCTCCTGAAACTTCACATCTAGAGCCGTTTCTCCCTCAGATGGACTGCATGCTTCATCACACGTGTCAGCCTGAGCGAAGCTCAGGATCCCCGCATTTTCGCTCGTGGCGCCACTACACCTCGAAGTACTTCGCTGTAGCGTTCACGACGAGGAGAGCCCGTCCCTCGTGAGTTCCACGGGAGGAGACGCTGTCTTCGATGCGCGGCGTCACGGCTCCCTCCGTGGGAGGGCTCATGCCGCAAAGGTGGCGGTGGGTGCGCATCGGAGCCGCTTTACGATGAACGCATGAATCCTGTGCCGGGACCGGCATGACCCGAGACCTGCGCTGGCGATCCAACGGGACGCTGGGCCTTGCGGCCTTGCTGCTCCTCTACGTGCTGCTGAGCGTGAAGCGGAGCGAGGTCAAGCCGCTGTGGTTCGATGAGTTGGGCACGCTGAATGTGGCCACGCAGCCAACGCTCGGGCAGATGTTTCGCGTGGAGCCTGCCGATGGAAATCCGCCGCTGCAGTACCTGCTGGTGCGATCGTCTTTGCATCTGTCCGGGCACATATCCGATGTGAGCGCATGGGCGCTGCGGCTGCCCGGGATGCTGAGTTTGGGGCTGGCGCTGGTGTGCGCATACGTGTTCGTGGGGCGGCGTTTCGGAGCCGCGGCAGCGCTTCTGGCACCGGCGTTACTGCTGGTAAGCCGGGTGAGCGACTACGGCGTGGAGGCCCGGCCCTACGGCTTGCTGATGGGGCTGACGATGCTCGCGCTGGTGCTGTGGCAGAGCGCGGCGGCGGGCACGGACGAACGGCGCGTGAGGACGCTGGTTGGCCTGGCGGCGGCGGTGTTCTGCCTGGTGCTTGCGCAGCCCATGGGGGTGCTTTGGGCCGCGATTCCGCTGTTCGCGGGAGAAGCGGCGCGGTGGTGGCGCACGCGGCGAGTGGACCCAGGCGTGCTGCTGGCGATTGTGGCGGGGCTGGCGGGCTTTGCAATCACGCTGGGCTTTGGGCGGGCAACGCAGGGGATGCTTTCGGCGGAGTCGGAGCATAGCCACTCGGCGATTGCGCTGCCGACGGTGGGCAAGTTCCTGCAGGCGTTCGAGGTGGAAGGTTTGCTGCCTGCGGTAGCGCTGTTGGTGCTGCTGGGTCTGGCTGCGCTGTGGGTCGCATGGGGACGTAAGAAGACCGATGCCGAGCGCCGGACCGCGCCGGGAGATGGGTGGATCGCGGGAGCGCCGGCGCACGAGTGGGTGGCTGTGGCTGCGTTCGCGCTGACGGTCTTCGCGGTGTTCTTCTTTACGAAGGTGGTGACGCACTACTTCTGGGCGAGGTACATCGTGCCGGGCGCGATTGGCTGGTTTGTGCTGGTGGGGATGACCTGCGGCGCGGTGGGACGACGCGCGGGCGTAAGGAAGATAGTGGCCGCGGTACTGGTTGTGGGAGTTTGCCTTATCGGGGTGGAGCGGAGGGCGATGGTGGCTTCGACGGCGTCGGGCGCGGGATCGCAGGACAGTGTCACTCCTTCCTTGCTGGCGAAGGGTGATCCGAGTCTGCCTATCGTGATCGGCAAGCCGTTCTTCTTTCCGCAGATCTGGTGGTACAGCACGCCAGCGCTGCGGGCACGGCTGCACTTTCTGGCCGACGCGCCGATGGCGTCGAGGACTACGGACTTTGTGCCGGAGATGACGCTGATCGCCATGCACAAAGCGGGCTCCACGCTGTTTGCGCCGGACAGCCTGACGGGCTTTCTCAAGGGGAACAGGAGGTTCCTGCTCTGGCACCACTATGTGGTGCAGGGGTGCTGGCTGGAGGAGTACCTGCGCAACCGGCACTACAGCTTCAGGGTGGTGGCGAGCAATCAGCAGGGCGACGAAACACTGTACGAAGTCACGGCGCCGGCGGTGACACCTTGATGCGGCGGGCTGCGGACAGCGGCGCGGTTCTTGCCACGAAGACGCGCCCTGTCTGGCGATCCCCGGGCGCTCTGTGGCTTGCGGCGCTCCTGCTGGTCTATGTCTGGCTGAGCGTTCTGCGCAGCGAGCACAAGCTGCTGTGGTTCGACGAATTGGGCACGATGGATGTGGCCAGCCAGCCGACGCTCCGGCAGATGTTCCGTGTGGAGCCCGCGGATGGAAACCCGCCGCTGCAATACC
>CAXSHQ010000551.1:0-2167 GCA_964236875.1 uncultured Acidobacteriaceae bacterium
AAAGCTCCGCAGTCTTCCCTGAGTCGAGCCGCACCGTCATGGCACGGTCTTGGCCGATGCGGGTCACGGTTCCAAGATCCCCTTGCCGTACGCCCGTATCCCGATCGGAACTGGTGAAGCGGATGCGTTCCCCCTCGGCAATCTCCCGAACTTCTTCGCGATACAAACGGCTTTCGCGTGTCTGTGGGCGGAGCTGCGATGGGCTGTAGGTGATTTCATCGCGGGTGGTGTCGATCTGCACGGTTAGCAGATTCCCCTTTGGTTTTGTAGAAACCACCGTGGCCTCGCTGTCGTTCGGGATGTGTTCGATGTAGCTGCCTTTGCGGTAGTAAATCTTGTCTCCTGGCTCGTAGGCCTCGACGCGGTAACGGCTCTCCTCCTTCTTCTCCACCAACACCGGGACAGCATGAGCGACACGGCCGAGTTTGCCTTGTGTGTACAGGTCGGCGCGGGCAAGCTGGGTCAGCTCGTCACGCTCTTCCCTGTTCGGAGCCACCATCACGGACTTTTCCGGCCTTGCGGCATAGTCTGCGACTACGGCCGCGAGACGCGAATCCGGGTTGTTGTACTCGTGGACCTGGACCGGCTTCTGCGCCTTGGCGGGCTGAACGAACTCCTGTTGCTGGGCCTTCTGGGTGAAGTCCAGAGCGGCGGTCTTGGTCACGTCTGTGGCAAGCCGCTGGCCCAATGTCTCTGCATTGTTTGTATAAATGCGAGCGTCTTCCGACGCACGGGAGATGGCTACGTAGGCGAGCCTCTGATTGATGAGACTCTGGCTCGAATCTGTGTCGAAGTGCGCGATCACACGATTGGACGTGAGCCCCTGGGAGCTATGCGACGTGACGGCGTAGCCGTGGTCGAACTGCCGGAACTCCGAGGGGCTGAAGCCGATGGTGCGCGGCTCCTTCCCCTCCACCTGCACCGTGAGGCGGTCCGGCTCGATCTTCGTCACCGTCCCCAGATCGCGATTGGCGACGCCCAGTTCCTTGTGCTGTGCGGAAAACTGAAGACGGTCCCCGGTGGCCATCTCCCGCGTCACCTCGCGGTACACGTTTACGCCGTAGATGCGCTTCGGGTCATAGCTGACGCTGGAACCATCGCCCAGCTCAACGGTGAGCCGGTTCGTCGCGGCATCGGTGGACCGGACGACTCCAAAAGCTCCACGCTCGATGCCCTCCGCCTTGCTACCTCGGTCGTATTGCACCACATCTCCTGCCCGATACATGGCTGCCCACATGCGGTCGGGGCCAGTCATATCGGAGCGATGGGAGAGCGTTTGAAATTGCTGGTTGTCGTGACCCAGCTTGCCAGCCTTTTGCAGCTCACCGCGCACGGCTTCGTTGATCTGCTGACGACTCCGGTTGTCCGGCGAAACAATCAACGTCCCTTCCGGCCTGGCCGCGTAATCCCGCGCAATCGCGTCGATGCGTTCCTGCTCTTTGGAAACTTCGGTGACGCGGCCCTGTGCGGTGAGGAGAGCGATTCCCTTCTCCGTCTCACCCTTCGCAAGTTGCTCGACGGCGCGAAGCAGCTCCGGGTCTTTCTGCCGCACGATGGTCTCCAGCCGCGCCGTCTGCATTCCGGCTTCCTGCATCTGCTGGAATGGGCGTCCCGCGTCTACGCCCTGGTGCTGCCGTGTGTCTCCAATAACCAATACCCGGTCCTCTGGTTTGATCTTTTCGAGGAAAGCCCGCATCTGCTTCGTACTGGCAAGGCTCGACTCATCCAGCATGTAGAGATGTCTGTTGGCAGCGTCCGCGTCCTTCCGTACAAGGAAGCTCTGCAGCGTGTTCGCCTCGATCCCGGCCTCGCGGAGCTGGCCTGCCGCCTTCGATGTGGGAGCGAAGCCTTCGACGGTGTAGCCGCCATGTTCCGCTCCTTCGCGGATGGCTGCAAGTACCGTAGTCTTACCCCCGCCCGCGAGTCCCTGAAGCCCCTGCACTCGGGCTACTGAGGTAAGTACTTCCCGGATCGCAGTCTGTTGTCCCTCGTTTAGAAACCCGCGAGAGGTCGCATACTTCTGAGCGTCGGAATCGGAGAGCATCGCGGATGCCGCTCCACGGCCTGCGATAACCTGCTGCACGTTGGCTCGCTCGGCCGCAATCGTCTCCGGCGTAGTGAAGCTCCGGCCGGAACTGTACTTCTGTCCTGGGACGATGCGGAATTT
>CAXSHQ010000552.1:0-2132 GCA_964236875.1 uncultured Acidobacteriaceae bacterium
GCAGAAACTGGTGGGCGGCCTGCATCTGCAGGATGCGCGGCCAGTACTGGCCGTCTTTCACAAATTGCCAATGGGGGGTGTCGATGTCTTCCACATCACCACAGTACGGGAAATGGCTGTCTTCGTCATCGGCATACTGAAAGATAGCCAGCCCGAGTTGACGCAAATTGGACACGCACACTGTGGAGCGTGCTTTCTCACGTGCCTGCGCGAACACGGGAAACAGCAATGCCGCCAGCAAGGAGACGATCAATATTGCGACGATTAACTCAAGCAGCGTAAACGCTCGCTGTCGCATCATTTACCCTCTGCCAGGTTTCCAGTCTGAACCGCATAGCTCTCCTGTTTGCAATGCTTCCAGCACTCGCAATACTTCATTTACGGAGCGCCCCACGCTCGCGTTGTGCAAAACTGTATACTGTATTAACCCCTCAGGATCTACAAGGAGCAGTGCGCGGGCGGCAGTGCCATTTTGTTCCTGAAGCAGACCAAAGGCTCGGGAGGTGTTTTGGGATGCATCAGATAAAAGGGGGAAACTGAGATCGGACACGCCATTTTTATCGCGGGGTACTGCCAGCCATGCACGATGCACATATATTGAATCTGTGCTCAAACCCACCACTGTGCAGTCTAAATCGTTAAACTCGCTGAGTCGATCAGAAAAAGCAATCAATTCTGTGGGGCAGACGAATGAAAAGTCGTGTGGATACCAGCACATGACCAGCCAATGTCCCGCATAATCTGCGAAACTCATGGTGCGAATTGGAGCGGCAGCTTTGAAGTGGTCCCATTTGTCAAGACAGGGAATCGGCCTCTTCTAAGGTGGATTATGTCTCCTTGCTATTCTTGGTTTTACTGTCCTTGATTCTTGTCAGTCGGTCTGGTTCCGCATGAACGGCGGCAGGCGTCAAGTAGCCCAAAGCTTGATGCGGACGCTCCTGGTTGTAGAACGCCAGATACGACGCAAGGCCTGCCCGCGCTTCTTTGGGGGTCTCATAATCGGCAAGGTACACTTCCTCGTACTTCACGCTGCGCCACAGGCGCTCCGTGAAGATGTTGTCCACATAGCGTCCGCGCCCATCCATCGAGACACGCGCTCCTGCCGCAAGGATGCGGCCCGTGAAGCGCTCGCTCGTGAAATGGCTGCCCTGGTCACTGTTGATGATTGCTGGCACGGCCCGCCCGAATGCAGCATCCGCGCAGGCGAGAACAAACCCAAGTTCCAGCGTGTCGGACAACTCCCACGCCACGACCAGGCGCGAGAACCAGTCCAGGAACGCCACTAGGTAAAGAAAGCCGCCGTGCAGGCGGATGTAGGTAATGTCCACGCCCCACACTTGATCGGGCCGTTCGATGGACAGACCCCGCAGCAGATACGGATAGACCCGATGGTCTGCGCGGCTGGGCCCAGACAAGTTCGGCTTCGGGTGCAGAGTAGACAGCCCCATCTCTTCGCGGTAGCGGCGGATCGTATGCCGCCCGACGGCGAGGCCTTCCTCTGCCAGTAGAGGAACGAGTTTGCGCGATCCCAGGCAGGGGCGCTTGGTGTACCACTCGTCGAGGTGGTGCTTGATGCGCACTTCCTGCTCCTGCGCAGGGCGCGCTTCATAGTAGAGGCGGCTGCGGGAGACGGACAGAAGCTGCGTCTGCCAGAGCAGAGGCAGGGAGGCTTTCTGGTCACGTTCCACCAGAGCCACCCGTTCGTCAGGCGTCAGGTTCGAGGCCAGATTTTTTTTTGAGCCAGGTCAGCTGCGTGGTGAGCCTGCCGATCTGTTCGTACAGCTGGGCGAGCTTTTGCTCCTGGGCTTCCTGGACGTGTGCCAGCGTGTTCTTACGCTCGAAGACGACGGGCAGTTCGGCGATGGCCTCCTGTTTCCACTTGGTCACCAGATTCGGATGAAGCTGATGCTCGGAAGCAATCTGGGCGACGGTCTTGATTTCTTTGAGCGCTTCCAGGACGATCTGGGCCTTGAAAGCAGCCGAGTATTGTTTTCTGAGCTGTGTCATGGGCGGTGGTATCCACCTTAGTTTAGCCCATTCTGCTGTCCTAATTTATGGGACCATTATAGTTTTGCTAACCGTCACACCTGGCCTCAAAAAGATACCCCTGTCTCTCAAGACTGCAACTCGAG
>CAXSHQ010000553.1:0-2130 GCA_964236875.1 uncultured Acidobacteriaceae bacterium
CGTGCCGCACGTTTGCGCGTCAGCGCGTTGCGTGTCATCACCCAGCTGTTGCGCACACGCTCCAGCTTGGCGCAGGCGTTGAGGATGGAAAAATGCTCGAACACACGCGGATTACCCGACGCAATCGCCTTGACCTCGGCAGCGGTCAAGACGGTGTCGCCCACGTCGTCAGCAGAACGTGCCGTCACCTCGCCACAGATGATCTGCGCGATGAAGCGTGCCTTGTTCTCCAGCAACTGAGCGGGTAGCCGGGAAGCGTTGCCGCTCCCCAGCCCCCTCAGAACCGTGCGTATGAGTTTCCCCATACACGGCTCAAGCCTCTCCTAAAGCCCGCTTTCGCGAACTCGGCAACGATGGAGCATGGGCATGAAGTTTTCTATGGCAAGTGGGGTGAAGGAGTTGCAGATTGGGCAGTGCATCTGTTCCCCCGTGGACCCGGTAGACCACATGGTGTATGTGCCAGCCGGTCTCCTCAGTGATTGGCTCACTACATTCGGGGCAGTTTCCCGCTTGCAGTAGCCACAGATGCCACGCCTTCGTATTCCCCATCAGTTGCGTTCCCATTCGGCGCGTGAGCCGCTCCTCAAAGTACGCTTCCCAGGTGGGGGAATACGGGTTTGCCTCCGCTTTGACCTTGCGATGCCGCCGGATACTGGTGTCTGTGGCGTAGACCAATTTCACCAGCTTCGGCTGCTCGGTCGTTCCTCCCTCGCATGCAAACGTCCAGGTTCGGTTGTGGATTGTGCGGAAATACCGCTTCCGCACCCACGCCGCGCCTTTTCCTCGGTGCCGTCGCACCGCCCACTGCCACAGCGCTTGCCAGACTGCGTAGTCGAAGCGTTCAAACGCTCTGCTTGACACCACCGTACGGTGGTAGTTCACCCAGCCCCTAATGATGGGGTTGAGCAGACGAATGAGGACGGCCTGCGATACCGCCTTGTTTTCTCGGATGGTTGTCCGGATGCGCTCTAGCACGCGCTTCATTGCAGCCTTGGCAGGCGTGATGAGCAGCTTGCTTTCGTACATCCGAACGTTGAAGCCGAGAAAGTCGAACCCGTCGCTGCTATGGACGATTCTCGTCTTTTCATCCGAGAGGCTTAGACCGCGCTCCTCCAAGAACGCAGTCACCACCTGCTTCACCCTCGCCAGCGTCTCCGGAGAGTCGCCCGTTACGATGAAGTCGTCCGCGTAGCGTACCAGGTTGACCATTGGGTTATGGACAACCCTGCCATTGCTCTTCCGTACTCGGATCGCAGTGGCCAAGCGTGTTTGCAGTCCGTCCAGCACCATGTTCGCCAACGTGGGAGAGATGATCCCTCCTTGCGGCGTGCCGCGCTCCGTTGGGAACAAGTGTCCGCCCTCGACCACGCCCGCCTTCAACCATTTGCGGAGGATTGCTCTATCCGTTGGGATATGGCGCACCATCCACTCATGGTCGATGTTGTCGAACGAGCCTACATCATGCAACCCCGTTCAATGACCCAGCCGATGACGCGCTGACCGAGATCGAAGTCACCGACCCTACCCATCCGCTCTTCGGGCGGCATTTCCCCGTGCGCCAGATTGGCGATACCCAGCGTGGTGCCCACCACGTCTTTGTCGCCTTCCGCGAGCACATGACCTTGCGTATTCCCATCGCGGCGACTACGCTTATGCCTACTCGTCCAACTCTCCGCACCAAACTCACTCTCGACGCCGTGCAGGAGCTTGTTTCTCTGGCCGAGCAGGTACTCAACCCATGCCCACCCAACCATCTGACCTCTGGCAGCAACTCCCCCCAGAGCTCCAGCAGTCCATCCGAGCCGAACTCGCTTCCATCTTCCACGAGGTGATACATGCTTATCTCCGAACTCATCACGCCACGCCATCTAGCGCGCAAAGCCATCATCTACATCCGCCAGTCGAGCCCGCAGCAGATGCTCTCCAACCAGGAGAGCCTGCGCTTGCAATACGCACTTGAGCAGCGCGCCGTCTTGCTCGGTTGGCGGCCTGACTCCGTCCACATTATCGATAGCGATTTGGGCTTGACTGCCTCCTCGGCCCAGCACCGTGAAGGCTTCAAGGAGTTACTCGCTCAGGTCACGCTTGGCGAGGTCGGTATCATTCTCTCCTTCGACGTCACCCGCCTAG
>CAXSHQ010000554.1:0-2129 GCA_964236875.1 uncultured Acidobacteriaceae bacterium
CGCCACAGGGATCGACAGCCGCCGGAAGCTCCCGGAGCAGCTCCGCATCGAACTCGCGGCCGGCGAAGCTTGCATCCAGATGCCGTGGGTCCACGCAGACCAGGTGCGCGCGCAGGCCGCTGGCGATCATGTCGCGAGCAAGCTGCGCCGTCGGCAGCAGCCAGCAGGGAAAGATCGGCTCCAGCCCGGTAAGAGCCAGCCGCGACTCGCGGTACGCCCGGATGTCCTCCAGGAAGAGATCGCCGAACGCAATCCCGTGCAGCCCTTCTCCCACGGCCCGCTCGCAAGCCGCGGCCATGGCTGCTTCGTACACCTCATTCGAGCACGGCCAGGGCAGCGGCACCTTCCAGAGCGGCAAGCACGCAGCCTCCGCCTGGAGGTCCAGCAGCGACTCGCGAAAGCCGTGCATCGCCACACGACCGAAGTGCTGGTTGACCGTGGTCAGCAGGCCGACCACCTCGTACTCATCCTGCTGCTGCAGCAGATGCAGCGCCCATGCGCTGTCCTTGCCGCCGGACCAGCTCAGCAGAATGCTTTTGCGGCGCTTGCGCTCCATGTTCCGCTTACTTGCCCAGATAAGCGCGGTAGCTGGACTCCACCACGCCGGTGTTGCGTGCCAGCGCGAGCTTGGCCACGTTGTACTGGTAGAGCGCCTGGACCAGCTGCGCGTTTGCGCCCGTGACCGTCGCCTGCGCGTCCACCACCGGCAGGTTCGTATCCACGCCCGCCTGGAAGCGCAGCGTTTCGTCGGATAGCTCCTGCTGCGCCAGCTCCACGTTGGATTGCGCCACCTTCACCAGATCGGCCGCGGCCTGCACGTCCAGCATGGCAGCCCGGATCTGCGCATCGATTGTCACTCGCAGCGAAACCTCTTCCTGTCGCAGCGCCGTGAGCTGTGCGCTTCCCTGTTCTTCCTCGCCGCGCTGCGCGGCTTCACGGAAGATGGGAAATCTCAACTCGCCAGAGGCCCGGAACACGCCGTGGTAGAGCCCTTCCGTTTCGCCCAGCACCCCATAGAAGCCGTTGAACGCGAGCGTGGGCAGACGCTGATATTTCACCGCGCGCAGCTCGCGATTGGCCACATCGATCTGCGCCTGGAGACTGAGCAGGTCCTTGCGGCGCTCGTACGCCGTGCGGAGCGCGCCCTCGCGATCCATGTCGCCCAGTTCAGCAAACGGTGCGGTGTCGGTCAGCTCGAGCGCCTGCCCTGCGGGGATGCCCATGATGCGGTTGAGCTGAACCGTGTCCTTGCCGATCTGTGCCTCCGCGGAGACAGTAGCCTGCTGCCGCTGCTGGTACTCCACCTGCGCGCGCAACGTGTCCAGATGCGTGCCCACGCCTGCCTGTTGCCGCAGCGCTGCCTGATCGAACAGCGTCTTCGCGGCACGCTCCTCGGCTTGCGCATTGGCGATGTTGGACTGATCCGCCAGCAGCTTGAAGTACGCCGTTCCCACCGCTTGCACCAGCTCGCCGCGACTGTTCAGGCGATTCAGGTCTTGCACGGCGAACTCGCGCTTGGCGGCGCGCAGAAGCTCGAGATCAGGCAGGTTGAACAGAACCTGATTTGTACTAATCAAAGCCTGGGTGGTGTCCACTTTGACGATGTTGGAGAAATTGCCTAGGTTGAAGCCGGTGGCCGCCAGCGAGGAGGGCTTGAAGCCCATGGCCGCGAGGTTGATCTCCTGCGTCTTGCTCGCCGCATAAACGTTTAGCGATGGAAACAGCGCGTTCGCGATCTGGAGCTGGTACCCCTTCACCACGCGATTGTTTGCGATGTCGTACTGAAGGCGCAGATTGCGCGCGAAGCCGATGGAGATGGCGTCATCCAGCGAGAGCCGCAACGGAGCCGACTGCGGCTGCTCCACGGTCACGCCGCCGGGCCCCTTGAAGGTGGAGGGCGCCGTATACGCGATGCCCGAGCCAGCCGGGCGCGAAAGGGCAAGCGAGCTCGCCTGGGCGAGCACCGTGCTGGGAGCAGGCGGCAGCGGCTGTGTGGACGCGCCGGGAGCACCGGGCAATGCGGGCGCGGTTTGCGCAGAAAGTGTCTGAGTGGCCAGCGCGAACACCACGGCGAATCCGCCGGCGCGCAGCCTCGATTGCAGCAAAGTCACAGACATTAGAGTCCCCTG
>CAXSHQ010000555.1:0-2123 GCA_964236875.1 uncultured Acidobacteriaceae bacterium
ACCCCGCGTTTGCAGCGCACGTCGCTGCACTGGAAACGGTTCAGCCCGCCCTCCTCGGCCCCGAAGCCATCATTGTGCGTTTGGGCGCGGTGTGGGTGCCTGCTGACGACATCACCGCGTTTGTGCAACACCTCATTCCTTCGTATCGCGGCACGGTAACGTTCCGCGAACTTGACGCGAGTTGGCGTGTGCAAAGTACCGAGACGGCGCGCAATGCTGTTGCGAACACCGCGACGTGGGGAACGCCACGTATGGATGCGCTCGACCTGGTCGAGTCGTTGCTCAACAGCCGCCCCATCATCGTGCGCGACACGGTAGAGAACATCGACGGCAGCACCTCCACGGTGGTGAACGACACCGAGACCGCCGCCGCGCAGGAGAAAGCGGATGCAGTGCGTGGGGCGTTTACGCACTGGATCTGGTCCGACACGGGCCGCACGCAGCGACTCGTGACGATCTATAACGAGCGCTTCAACGCGTTGCGCCCACGGGTGTATGACGGCTCACACCTATCATTGCCGGGTCTCAACACCGCTGTGCTGCGCGACGGCGACCTCAGCGCGTGGCAGACAGCAGCCGTCTGGCAAGGCTTGCAGCAACCGGCGACACTGCTGGCGCACGCGGTCGGTGCTGGCAAGACCTACACGATGATCACGATTGCCCGTGAGGCGCGGCGTATGGGGCTGGCGGCCAAGCCGTGTATGCTGGTGCCCAATCACCTGGTTGGACAGACCGCACGCGCTGCCCAGCAGCTCTTTCCCGGCCTGGCCGTGCTGGCACTGGGTGAGCAGGACTTTGCGCGTGACCGGCGCGGCGTGGCGATGTCGCGTATCGCTACGGGCGATTGGGACCTGGTCGTTGTGCCGTTTTCGAGCTTTCAGTTCCTGCCGGTGGACGAGAGCGTGCTCGATACCTTCTACGATGGTGAGCGCCAACGGCTGCGCGAGGCCCTGGAAGCTGCCCAGGACGCCGCACGCAGCGCTACTGACACCCGCGCAGCACGCAGCGGCGTCAAGCGCATTGAGAAAGCCATTGAGCGGCTGGAAGTGCGCCTCAAAAATACGCTCAATCGCATCGCTCGTGATAGCGCCTTTACCATCACCTGGCGCGAGTTGGGCATTGACCTCCTGATGGTGGACGAGGCCCACAATTTCAAAAACCTGTATGTGCCGTCGCGGTTGACGGTCGCAGGCGCACCGCAGGCCGACAGCCTGCGCGCACTCGACCTGCGCATCAAAACCTGGGAGATGCTGCGCCAGGGGCAGAAAGTCATTTTTGCCACCGCCACGCCGATCATGAACACCTTGGGTGAGGCGTTCGTGATGCAACTGTATCTTCAGGAAGCGGAACTGGCGCAGGCGGGCATCGATACCTTCGATGCGTGGGTATCGGTGTTCGCCGAGGTGCGCGACCTGTGCGAACTCAAGCCGGACGGTTCGGGCTTCCAGGTGAAGAGTCGGCTGAATACCTTCATCAATCTGCCAGAATTGGCGCAACTGTGGAGCACGGTGCTGAATGTGCGCACCGCCGAGCAACTTGCATTGCCGCGACCGGACCTGGTTGGTGACAAGCCGGTGATCGTTGCAGTGCCATCGTCACCGGCGCTGGAGCAGCTCACGCGCCAGTTCGTTCAGCGTGTGGAGCGCATCAAGCTGCGCCAGGTCAATCCCTCAGTCGATAATATGCTCAAGCTCACGAGCGATGCACGTCTGGCCGCGCTCGACCCGCGCTTGCTGATCGGTGGAGCAGAAGCGCCACAGAGTAAGCTCAAGGCGCTGGCCGACCGCGTGGCCCATCTGTATCACACCTACGACGCAGCGCGTGGCACGCAGATCGTGTTTTGTGATCTTGCCACACCCAAGGGCAAGCGCACGACCGATGCGCCATCCGCTGACGAGACTGTACCACCGAGCGACGACACGACGGCTGCGGAGCAGAAGCTCACCGGAGGCGTGTATCACGCGATCCGTGCCAAGCTCGCCGCGCGGGGCATTCCCGCTGCGGAGGTCGCATTCATCCACGACTATCACACCAATGCAGCCAGAGACGCACTATTTGCTGCGATGAACGCAGGCACGATCCGGGTGCTGATTGGCTCGACGGCCAAGATGGGTACGGGGATG
>CAXSHQ010000556.1:0-2123 GCA_964236875.1 uncultured Acidobacteriaceae bacterium
GGATACGTCTCCGCGGGCAAAAAACCGTTGCATCGAGCGTGGTAACCTAAGGTCAGAAGCAAGAGCGGGTAGCTCAGTTGGTAGAGCATCGCCCTTTTAAGGCGTTGGTCCTGGGTTCGAGCCCCAGCCCGCTCACCACTTCCCCCACAAAACTGACAAGTCCACACTGAGAACTGGAGCGAGCCTGCTCTCCTCCCGGATTGCACGGCTCCAGGCGCAGGCAACGTCATCGTATCCGGTTGCCTCCGCGCCCGCAGCGTCCAAACTCTCACCTGGAAGCGAGCTCCTCCCCCGTCTACGCCGTAGGCTTCTCCGGCGCATCCAGCCGCGCGTAGAATTCCTCTCCAAACCGCCGCATGTACTCGCCCAGCAACTCCTGCACCCGCTCAGGAGACTCCGACCGCACGATCAGCCCCGCATGGTGGTTCTTCCGCAGCCGGTAGACGATCTCCGGGTCCGTATAGGCCGATGTATCCGGCCACTCCTGCCGCGCCAGACAGATCACGCTGCCCGCATACACCGGATCGATCGCTGGCAGCCGGTATGTCTCGCCGCGCAGCGCCGCCACCTCCATTCGCGCCCACTCCACCCACGGGTTCACCCCGTTCCCCGCCTCGGTCACTTCAGCGATATACGCTCCGCCCACCCGCGCCGCCGTTTCCAGGAACAGCAACCGCCCGTCTTCCTTCGCGCGGATGAATTCCGTATGGGTCACGCCATTCCGCATCCCGAGCGCCGCCAGCAGCTTGCGGTGCACCGCCCGCACCTCCGCCGCCTCCGCCCCGTCCCGCGGCAGCGTTCGCGTTGAAAACACCCCACCCTTATGCATCGTGTCGAAGGGCGGCTGCGCATACTTATGCACCACCTCGAACAGCAGCTCGCCCTCATAGGTGATGCCTTCCACGTGGTAGATCTCACCCGGCACAAACCGCTCCACCAGGTAATTCCCCGCACCCCCCGGGGCAGTCGCGTCCAACTGCTCCAGCAGCGGCCAGACGTCCGTCGGGTTCTCGAACTTCTTGATCCCGATCGCCGACGCACTCCACCGCGGCTTCAGCATCCACGGTCCTCTGCCCGTACTCAGAAACCGCCAAAGCTCATCGTGGTTCACCACCGAGCAGAACTCGGGCACCGGCACCCCGCCCGCTGCCGCGCCCAGCCGCATCGCGTACTTGTCGCGAAAGAACCGCGTCGCCGTCTGCCCCATCCCCGGCATCCGGAACTGCTCACGCAGAAGAGCCGCCGTCTCCAGGTCAAACTCATCGAGCGCTACCACGCGCTCAAAGCGCCAGTGCTTGGCCATGCGCTCCACATACGGCAACACCTGGTCCGGCCTCAGCTCTTCCGGCATCGTCTCGAACCCGCCCAGTACACCCTTCGGCCAGTCCGCATTGGCCAGCTTATGCACGGTCAGCAGCTTCACATCGCAGCCCAGCCGCGCCGCCTCGTGCAGAAATGCCTGCCCCTTCTCATAAGTGCTGATGCATAGCAGGCCCGGCCGTTCGCTCTTGGTGCTTGCGTCCTCGTTCATGCGTTCTCGCCTCGTGCCTGGGATCGTGCAGCCTGACCGCGTATCGCTTCTTAGTTGTACTCTGCACCCTTTCCGTTGCTAAGGCAGCTCTTCTGTCCCGGTAGGCGCTCTTCGCATCGAACCACTTCCAGGGCGTCATCCTGATTCCAGGGCGTCATCCTGAGCGTAGCGAAGGATCTCGGTAGTCGCCTGTAGCGGAACGGCAGCATCAGGAGAACGGATACATCGCAACGCTTGACCATGCTCCAGCCACATACCGCGCCGGCGGTCTGGTCGTCATCGTGACGTACAACTAACAACGTTCCCCCGCCAGGTTGCGCACAATGTTCGTCGTCGAGAACCCCTCCACCGTAGGTACGATCTCCACGCGCCCGCCGCTCGCCAGCACATCCTCATGCCCCACCACCGCAGCCACCGTGTAGTCCCCACCCTTCACCAGCACATCCGGCTTCACCGCCTGGATCAACCGAAGCGGCGTGTCTTCCTCGAACAGCACCACCGCATCGGCTGCGGCCAACGCGGCCATCACCTGCGCGCGCTCCCCTTCGCCTACGATCGGCCGCGAAGGCCCCTTCAGTCGCGAGATGGAGCT
>CAXSHQ010000557.1:0-2105 GCA_964236875.1 uncultured Acidobacteriaceae bacterium
TCAACAACATCTACGATTTGAACGGCGCATTGGAGTCGGTAAAAGAGTTCAGCGAGGAAGACCGCCCCGCCGTGGCGATCATCAAGCACACCAATCCCTGCGGGGTTGGGCAGGGAACTACCGTGGCCGAAGCCTACGTGCGCGCCCTGGCGAGCGACCCCGTTTCTGCTTTCGGTGGGGTGATCGGCGTCAATCGGCCCGTGGACGGTCCCGCCGCGGCAGAGATGGCCAAGCTTTTTGTCGAGGCCATCGTCGCGCCAGAGTTCACCCCCGAGGCCCTTGCTGTGTTTGCGGCCAAGAAGAACCTGCGCCTGCTTCGGATCAGGCCTGCCCCGGCCAGCCGTGTGCTCAAGCAGATCTCTGGCGGTTTCCTGCTGCAGGACGAAGACCAGGTGCGCATCGGTGCGGATTCGATCAAGGTAACGACGCAACGGCAGCCTGCTGCCGAGGAACTGGAGGCGCTGCTTTTTGCCTGGCGAGTCTGCAAGCACGTGAAGTCCAATGCCATTGTCTATGCGCGCTCCGATAACGGTTTCGGCCAGACGGTAGGTGTAGGCGCCGGCCAGATGAGCCGTGTGGATGCGGCCCGTTTCGGCGCGATGAAGGCCGCTCTCCCGCTGGCCGGCACGGTGGCTGCTTCGGACGCGTTTTTCCCCTTTCCCGACGGGGTGGAGACTATCGCCGAGGCGGGCGCTACGGCCATCATTCAGCCCGGCGGCTCCGTCCGCGACGCGGAGGTGATCGCTGCAGCGGACAGGCTGGGACTGGCGATGGTGATGACCGGCGTTCGCCACTTCCGCCACGGGTAAGGTGACGCCGGAGGGCCTTCCGCGAGGCGGACCCCTGACAGCGTCTAAAATCCGAGAAAGCCGTCTAACCTTAGTGACAATCTAGTCGCCAGGACTTTTCATGACCTTTGCGTCCCGCCACACCTCGGCCCCCTTCGCATTTACCGCCGCACTCGCTCTTGCAGTTTCTTTCTCGGCAGCCTCCGCCCCGGCGGGACGGGCGCAGTCACGTTCTGGCAAGAAGAACCAGACGCCCACGCCGGCAGCTACCGCTTCCGCCGTACCGGACCGCTCCGCCGCCTACTACCACTACGGGCTGGCGCGGATCTATGAGGAGCAGGCCACCACGAGCGGCCGCCAGGACCTTGCCACACAGGCCATCGAGCAGTACAAGCTGGCGCTGAACGCCGACTCGGGCTCGCGCGAGCTGCAAGATGGTCTCGCCAACCTGTACTTCAAGCTGGGCCGCATTCGTGAGGCTGTGTCCGCGGCGCAGGACCAGGTCTCCAGACATCCTGAGGATCCCGAAGCCCACATCCTGCTGGGCCGCGTCTACCTGCGGTCTCTGGGGGATGGCTCCGGCCCGCAGTCCAGCGACATGCTTCAGGCTGCGATCAAGGAGTACGAGACCATCGCCCGGCTCAAGCCGAACGACCTGGAGACGCACCTCCTGCTCGGGCAGCTTTACGGCCTGAACCATGACACGCTCAAGGCCGAGCAGCAGTTCCAGGCGGCGCAGAGCATTGACGGCACCTCCGAGGAGGTCGTGCTGAACATCGCGCGGAACTATACCGAGCAGGGCAACTTCGAGAAGGCCGCGCAAACGATTGCAGCCGTTCCGGTTGCGGACCGCTCCGGCCGCATGGATCTGGCGCTGGCCGGTATTTACGATCAGCTGAAGAAGTTCAAGCTGGCCGCGGAAGCCTACAAGGCGGCGCTCGACGAAGACCCGGACAACATGGACGCCAAGCGCGGACTGGCGAATGCGCTGATTGCCTCCGGCCAGAACGATGCTGCGGCCAAGCTGTATGGAGACCTCGTCAAGGCGGACCCCAACGACGCTCAGTCGCTGATTCGCGCGGCCGATCTCCAGCGCCAGAACGGGCACTACGAGCAGGCGCTTGCCACGTTGAAGAAGGCCGCCGCGCTCGCTCCGGACAGCCTCGAGTTGAAGTACGACGAGGCGCTTGTCTATGACGCCCTGGGACGGTACTCCGATTCCGTGCAAACGCTGGGAGACATGCTCCGCTCCACCGAACACGCCGACGGCAAGTACAGCGACGACCTCCATCTTCCAGGGCAGCTCCACGCCGTGCT
>CAXSHQ010000558.1:0-2098 GCA_964236875.1 uncultured Acidobacteriaceae bacterium
CGGCTGATTCCTCGGCTCTCTGCCACATCGTCGGCAGCTGTCCCGAGCTCCTCGTGCGCGTACACGACGGCACGGTGGAGTACCGCCCCATCGCCGGCACTCGCCCCCGGGGTGTCACCGAGCATTGCGATCTGCAGAACGAAGAGTCCTTGCGCGCCGACCCCAAAGAGGTCGCCGAGCACGTCATGCTCGTCGACCTCGGCCGCAACGACGTAGGCCGCGTCAGCGAGTTCGGCACCGTGCGCGTCAAGGACCTGATGTTCATCGAGCGCTACTCGCACGTCATGCACCTCGTCAGCGCCATAGAAGGCAAGCTTCGCGCGGGCCTCACGCCCGTCGACGCCTTCCGCGCCTGTTTCCCCGCCGGCACGCTCTCCGGCGCCCCCAAGATCCGCGCCATGGAGATCATCGAAGAGCTCGAGCCCGCCCGCCGCGGCATCTACGGCGGCGCGGTCGTCTACGCCGACTTCAGCGGCAGCTTCGATTCCTGCATAGCCATCCGCACCCTTTTCATGGATGGCGAGCAGGGCCACATCCAGGCCGGTGCCGGCATCGTCGCCGACTCCGTGCCCGAGAAGGAGCACGAAGAGTGCCGCAACAAGGCGGCGGCTGTTGTGCGGGCTATAGAGAGGGCACGTCAAGGCTAGTGAAGTGTTCTGGGAATATCAGGCGCGCCGGTTCGAGCAGAGAAGCGCAACTGGGCAAGCGCAATACACGGCCGGTCGAAAGAAACAAAACCTGTCTAAAGGATCAGCAGGTTTAGACTTCCCCTATGAAGATCACGCTCACAATACCCGACACTGTAGCCCTACGAATGTTGGGGAACACTCCGGATGCACCGCGGGAACTTGCCAAGCTGGCAGGTTACAGTGCTTGCGTCAGTGGACGGATTTCGGAGTATGAGTTCGGCCAGCTCCTCGGTCTGGACAGCCGCTTCGATGTCCACGCCGTGCTCAAGCACCTGCAATCGGAAATCGAGGAGGCAGATCTCGAAATGCTGCAACAGGATCTCTCTTCATCGCGAGTGATGCCGGATGTGCTCAAGGCCGGATGATTGTTGCTGACGCCGGTCCCCTCAACTATCTAGTTCTTATCGGCTGCATGGAGCACCTTCCTACCCTTTATGAAACCGTTTGGATCCCACATGAGGTCGCATTGGAGCTCGAACACGAGCGAGCGCCAAAGCTCGTTCGCGCTTGGTTAGATAACCTGCCAAGTTGGGTGAAAAGGATGCAGCCCGGTCCGAGAGGCGTACCTGTGCACGGACTGCACGCAGGCGAGACGGCGGCTATTGAAGCCGCGCTGAGCATGGGAAGGCAACTCCTTCTGATAGACGAGCTCCGTGGGCGTCAACAAGCGATGAGACTGAACCTTCCCGTTGTCGGCACAGTAGGTTTTCTCTACCAGGCTGCTACTTTAGGTCTCATCGACTTTGACGAGCAGCTTGGTAAGCTGGCGACCACGAACTTCTTTCTTGCGGCCAGTGTTAGGGAACACTACCTGTCGCTTTGGCGGCAACACCTCCTGAATCGGACGATAGACTCGTAGACATGGTTTTCGTCCTCGACAACTACGACAGCTTCACCTACAACCTTGTCCAGTACATGGGCGAGTTGGGTGCGGAAGTGGTCGTGAAGCGCAATGACGAAGTCACCCCCGAGCAGGTGGTCGCGATGCAACCGGAGCGCATCCTGCTCTCGCCCGGACCCTGCACACCGCAGGAAGCCGGCATTCTCATCCCGCTGATCCAGCACCTCGCGTCCCTGTCTGCAGCCCAGCAGATCCCCACCCTCGGCGTCTGCCTCGGCCACCAGGCCATCGGCGCGGCGTTCGGGGGCGAAGTGATCCGCGCGCCACAGCTTATGCACGGCAAAACTTCCGTTGTGGAGCACGATGGCCGCACCATCTTCCGCGATCTCCCGCAGCCCATGACCTGCACGCGCTACCACTCGCTCATCGTGGCCGAGGACTCTGTTCCCGCCACCTTGGAGGTTTCGGCCCGTGTTGCCGGTGAGACCACCATCATGGCGCTCCGGCATCGCACGCTGCCCATCGAAGGCGTGCAGTTCCACCCCGAGTCGGTGCTCACCGAGGGCGG
>CAXSHQ010000559.1:0-1729 GCA_964236875.1 uncultured Acidobacteriaceae bacterium
GCCGAGCCTGCCAGCGATTGTGGGGCATGCCATCGAGTGCCGGATCAATGCGGAGCATCCGGAGAAGTTTACGCCGAGCCCGGGCAAGATTACGGCTTACAACCTGCCGGGCGGCAACGGCGTGCGCGTGGATACGGCGCAGTACCAGGAAGGCGTGGTGCCGCAGTTTTACGACTCGCTGATTGCGAAGATGATCTGCCACGGCAAGGATCGCGAAGAGGCGATGAACAAGGTGCAGCGGGCGCTGAGCCAGTTTGTGGTGGAGGGGATCCATACGACGATCCCGCTGCATCAGCGGATCTTTGCGGATGAGCAGTTTCGGGCGGGGGACTTCGATACGAAGTTCATGGAGCGGTTCCTGGAGCGGCAGAAGGCAACAGCCTGAACGCAGATTTCGCAGATTCCGGCGCAGAGTACGCGGAAAAGGTGTGGCTGCCTCGGCTTTATGCGATTGCGGATGCTGCAACTTGCTCGCGGCACGGCGTGAGTGTGGGGGCGTTTGCGCGGGAGCTGCGCGAGGGTGGCGTGCGGCTGGTGCAGTACCGGGATAAGCGGGGGAGTCCGCAGGAGGTGCTTGCCGGCGCGGCGGAGCTCACGGCGGCGTTTGCGGGGACGGACTCGATGCTGGTGATGAATGACCGGGCGGACCTGGCAGTGCTGGCTGGGTGGCGTGGGGTGCATGTGGGGCATCGGGATTTGCCGGTGGAGGCGGTTCGGCGGGTGCTTGCTGAGGGGGCTTTCCCTCAGGGGCTAGAGCCCCCTTCTTCGCCAGCTCTTTACGGCACGACTGAAGCCGTGCCCTTAACAAGACCAGAGATGTTGCCTGGAATGACATCGTTCGTTGGGATCTCTACGCACGATGAGGAGCAGGTGCGGGCGGCGGACGCGGGTGAGGCGGATTACATAGCGATTGGGCCGGTGTTTGCTACGGGGAGCAAAGCGGATACGGAGCCGGTGGTGGGTCTGGAGGGTGTGAGGCGGGCGCGGGCGTTGACGCGAAAGCCGCTGGTGGCCATCGGGGGGATCACGCGGGCGAATGCGCGGGCGGTGATCGAGGCGGGGGCGGACTCGGTGGCGGTGATCGGCGGGCTGTTTGCGGAAGGCGAGAGCGTGGCGGAGGTTGCGCGAGACTTTCTGCGCATTCTCCTATAGCGTGTAGGGAACGTGAATTCCAGTTCATCTACAAGCCCCTTTGGTGAAGCCGAAACCGGCCGTGTGCGCCGGGACAGCGATCCGGAAGCGGGAGGGCGGACCCAGCCACACTTCGTGCAGGGACTGGGGCTGTTCTCCTCAACCGCCATTGTGATGGGCTCGATGATCGGGTCGGGCATCTTCATTGTGCCGGCGGATATGAGCCGTACGCTGGGGTCTCCTGCATTGCTCATAGGCGCGTGGCTGGTGACGGCGGCGCTGACCATCATCGGCGCGCTGAGCTATGGCGAGCTGGCGGCGATGATGCCGCGCGCGGGCGGGCAGTATGTGTACCTGCGCGAGAGCTTGGGGCCGATGTGGGGCTTCCTGTACGGGTGGACGCTGTTCGTGGTGATCCAGACGGGGACGCTGGCCGCCGTGGGTGTGGCGTTTGGGAAGTTCCTGGGCGTGTTCTTTCCGGGAGTGAGCCAGAACCGCTGGATCTGGCATGTTGGGACGGGGAACATCGGGCTGAACACGGCAAATCTCGTCGCCATCGGCGTGGTGGTGCTGTTGACGTTTGCGAACACGCTGGGTG
>CAXSHQ010000559.1:1739-2090 GCA_964236875.1 uncultured Acidobacteriaceae bacterium
CTTCACCAACACGCGTGGGGTGAAGCTGGGCGCGGCGGTGCAGAACGTATTCACGACGGCGAAGGTGCTGGCGCTGCTGGGCATGATCGCGGTGGGGTTCGTGGCGAAGAATGCGGCGGCCATCGCGCAGAACTTCGGTGCGGGTTGGCACAACTTCTGGGCTGGCGCGGGCTGGGGCGTAGCGCACCCGGTGGATGTGGGTGCGTTCTTTGGGATGGGCGGCGGCACGGCGATGGTGGGCGTGCTGACGGTGGTGGCCGTGGTGCAGGTGGGGTCGCTGTTCAGCTCGGATAGCTGGAACAACGTGACGTTTACCGCGGGTGAGGTGCGGAACCTGAAGCGGAACCTGCC
>CAXSHQ010000560.1:0-2051 GCA_964236875.1 uncultured Acidobacteriaceae bacterium
CCGAACTCGTTGTTGGTGCCGTAGGTGATGTCGGAGGCGTAGGCTTCGCGGCGCTGGTCGTCGGAGAGGTCGTGGACGATGACGCCGACGGAGAGGCCGAGGAAGCCGTAGATCTTGCCCATCCACTCGGCGTCGCGCTTGGCCAGGTAGTCGTTCACCGTCACGACGTGGACGCCGTGGCCTGCGAGCGCGTTGAGGTAGCAGGGAAGCGTGGCGACGAGGGTCTTGCCTTCGCCGGTCTTCATTTCGGAAATTTTGCCTTGGTGGAGGACCATGCCGCCGATCATCTGGACGTCGAAGTGGCGCATGCCGACGACGCGGCGGCCGGCTTCGCGGACGACGGCGAAGGCCTCGGGGAGGAGGTCGTCAAGGATGGCCTTCTCGGTGGCGGTGATCTGCTCAGGATCGGTGAGGTCAGCTTGTTCTCCCTTGAGGCGGGCGTCGGCGATGCGCTGCTGGAAGACGGGCGTCTTGGCCTGGAGCTCGGCGTCCGAGAGCTGCTTGAGGGCTTCTTCGTGGCTGTTGATCTGAGCCAGGACGGGGAGCATGCGCTTGACGGCGCGCTCGTTGGCGGTGCCGAAGACTTTGGCGAGAGCTTTGTTGAACACGTTGGATTTTCCTTGAAGGCCGCGCGGCGGGCGGCAGGTGGTGCGGAGCTTGGGAGAAAGGCGAAGGAACGAGCTTGGAGCTTTGAGCCGATTCGCTCAGAGCTGGGCGTCGCTTAGAGGCCGGAGCCGGTGGTGGCGTGCTGCGCAACCGTGTGCGCGGCGGGCGGGTGCATGGTCCAGGCAGCCGCGGTCTGGGTGCGGTCCGCTGCTGACAGGTTCGTCGCCTCGTCCGAGGAAAGCGAGAGGGCCGGAGCCGAGGCGGATGCCTGCGAGACGGTGGCGATCTGGCTCAAAAGCACGTGAAGTGCAGCGCAGTCGCGGCACTGCCCGGAGCGCGCCGCTGCGTCCGCGGCTCCAAAAGCGGAGAGCAGGACCAGCAGGCAGGCGAAGTGGGCGGCGCGGAAACGCATCGTTTCCATTTTAGACGAAGGTGCGGCAGCTAGGGTTTGATATACGCGGCGAGCGGGGAGTGGGCGTTACGGAGGGCCTGGGCAACGTCGCGGGCGTTGAGGTCGGCGCCTTCCGGGCTGGTGTGGGTGTGGTCCTTGGGAAAAAGCGGCGCGGTCTTTTCAGGGCCGAGGGCCTGAAGACGCGCGGCTTCGAATGCGGCCATATCGACGAGGGGGATATGCTCCTGGGCGGCGACCTGCTGGATGTACGTGGTGTAGCCCATGTCGCGCTCGATCTGCTGCGTGCCGTTTGCGTCAGGCTTCCAGATGGCGCGGATGGTGACGGTGAGGAGCATGGGATGGACGCCCTTGGCTTTGGCTTCGTCGATCATCTTGCGGAGATACCAGCCGTAGGTGTGGACGGTTTCAGTCTGGCCTGCGAGCGGGCCGGCGGTTTGCGGGACGTCCTGGGTTTCTTCGCCGATGCCCTTTAGATCTCCGCGAGGCTTGGCGCCGCCGAGATCACCGCCATCGTTGTGGCCCATCTGGAGGAGCAGATAGTCGCCGGATTTCATCTCGGCGAGAACCTTGGTCCAGTGGCCTTCGTTGATGAAGGTGCGGGAGCTGCGGCCGGCGATGGCGCGGTTGGCTACGTTGACGCGAGCAGTGTCGAAGAGCGGGGCGAAGTGGTCCCCCCAGCCGAGGTCGGCGCCGTTGCGGGCGGTGGAGTCGCCGACGATGAAGACGGTGGGGAGCGCGGGGTTGAGGGCGGCGTCGACGGCGCGAGCCTGTGTTGGTACGGCATCGGGCGGGGCCGCCGGGTTGCGTGCGGGAGCTTGCGGCGTTTGGGCGTGGCCGAAGAGAACGGATGCGAACAGGAGTATGGTGGCGGTGCGCAACGCAGACATGCGACGAAGGGTAGCACCGAAAGGCTCCATCTGGCTGCATGCAGGTAGGACGATGCGCGATAGCATGGCTGGAAGGAAAGGTGGATCGATGCGGAACAGTGTTCTTCGTGCAGGTGTGCTGTGGCTACTCGGCTGGGCGGTGTTGG
>CAXSHQ010000561.1:0-1780 GCA_964236875.1 uncultured Acidobacteriaceae bacterium
GTCGTCGGCCGGCTCACCGGCGGTCTGGCCCAGATGGCGAAGATGCGCAAGGTCACGGTGGTGACCGGCAGCGGCCGCTTCGTCGGGCCGCATCAGGTGAGCGTCGAGCTCGGCGTGCCGAAGTCGAACCGGCCGCCCACATCTTCCGCAGGAACACCATCCACCAGCACTTTGTTTGCGTCGGACTGCCCGCCGCGCAGGAACAGCGACGTCTGCGATCCCGTCTGCCCCGTCTGCACCAGGAACACACCCGGCGACTGCCGCAGCTCGCTCACAATGCCGATGCGCGTGCTCAGGTCCTCGCCCGGTATCAGCGTCACCGGCGCGGTCAGTTGCGGCAGCGGCGTGGGCGTGCCCGTGGCCGTTACCGAAACCTCCTGCTCCACCGTATTCGCGGAGAACACAACTTCCTTCTCCACCACATCCAGCGGTCCGCCGTAGAACTCGTCGCCCAGCGCCGGCAGAAGCTTGCTCGCCGTGCGCACCATCTTGAAGCGGCCCGCATTCCCCGTGCGCGCTTCGAAGAACCCATGCTCGTCCGACACTGCGGACGCAACAACCTGGGTGCCCTGCACAAGCTGCACCTGGGCTCCGGCCACCGGGCGGCCCAGCGGGTCGGTGGTATGGCCGCGCACGATCACCGCGTGAGCGGCGCTCGAAAATGCAGTGAGGAACAGGGCGGTGAGAACGGCGCAACGAACGATTGTCGCGCGCGCAGAAAGGCGTTCAGAAGAACGCAAAAACAGGCTGGCCGCAGAGCGGCGCAGTGCTTGGGAAAGCATACTGATCTCCTTCACCTCCCCTTCGGAGGTGTGGCGTGAGGCAGCGCAGAAGGAACCGGTCTCCTGACTGGCGCGATTTCAAAGCAGGCCTTGTTCTCATGGAGTTCTCTTCCCGCCTGCACAAAGCAGTCAGTGAGTTCTCCGGGCCGGCTTCACCGCGGTGCGTTGCCAAAGGCGACGTCCTGCGGTGCGCGCTTCACAGTTGCGGGGCAGTGGCGGAGTTTCACCGCGCTTCCCGAACATTCCCAGCGGTTGCAGTTGTTGTGACGCACCGAGCGGAATGCACGGCGCAAATGGGGAGAGACCCAGTGTACGGCAGGCAGCCACCCGTGATTCACACCGTCAGCAGCACCTTACCCGTGGTCTTCCGCCCTGCCAGGTCGATGTGCGCCTGCCGCGCGTCCTCTAGCTTGTACGTATGCCCGACGCGCACCTTCAGTTCCCCGCTGGCCGCCCAGCCGAACACCTCGCCCGCGCGCCACTCCAACTCCTCGCGCGTGCGCACATAATCCTTCAGCGTAGGCCGCGTCAGGAACAAGGATCCGCTCATCAGCCGTATCGGATCGGTCGGCGGCACAGCTCCGCTCGACGCCCCATACAGCGCCAGCAGCCCGCGCGGCTGCAAGCACTTAAGCGAGTCCTCAAACGTCGTCTTCCCCACCGAGTCATACACCACCGGAAGCCCTTTACCGCCGCTGATCTCCTTCACCCGTTCGGCGAAGTTCTGGTGCGTATAGAGAATCACCTCATCCGCACCCGCACCGCGCGAAAGCTTCGCCTTCTCTTCGGTCGAAACGGTTGTGATCACCCGTGCTCCGCAACGCTTCGCCATCTGCGTCAGCAGCAGCCCCACGCCACCCGCGCCCGCATGCACCAGCACCGTGTCGCCGCGCTCGGCCCGGTGCAGCTCGGTCAGGCCGGCGATCGCCGTCTCCGGCAGGACCGCGCCGTGATGGCGCGGCAGGTATAGCTTGACCGTCGTGCCGCGGCCCGGCTCC
>CAXSHQ010000561.1:1790-2049 GCA_964236875.1 uncultured Acidobacteriaceae bacterium
AGCAGCCCCACGCCACCCGCGCCCTCATGCACCAGCACCGTGTCGCCGCGCTGAATCGCATACGTGCTGAACGCGAGGTAATGTGCCGTCAACCCCTGCAGCAGCACAGCCGCAGCATTCTGAAAGCTCAACGCTTGCGGAATCGGCAAGAGATCGGCAGCCGGCGCGCACGCATACTCGGCATAGGTCCCGCGTGTGCCATTCCAGGCCACGCGGTTGCCCACCGCAAAGCCTGTCACGCCTTCGCCCAGCGCTGCTC
>CAXSHQ010000562.1:0-2048 GCA_964236875.1 uncultured Acidobacteriaceae bacterium
CAAGCCTGGTTCAGACTGCCCTTCCAACAACTACACCCTTAGGAGAAATGCTCTAGATGCGGGTCCGCGCACCCGAGGCACTGAACGCAAAACCTACAAGTTTCCCGACGGAACGAGCGGCGACGTCTACAGGGTAGTTCTAAGAGCTCTGGCGCTTGATCCGCCCAAGCTTTCATTCGAATATAACGAGTTGCTAGAGAGAACAGCAGCGGTATGCCTAGCCGAATCGCCTGTTGGTTCTAGCGTCACCGGAACCTGTCTCCACATGTCGAAACTTGTGGAAGAGAAGTTTCCTAATGAGCGGGCCGTCGACTGGGACGAAAGCAAGCAGGTTTTCGATGTCCCCGATCCGTACTTCATGTTTTACCTGCGATGGTCTGGTCGACTCAACTCCTTAGACGAATGAGCGATTTCGTGCAGCGGTTGACGATCAAGGCGCGCAGAGTAGAAGGTAGCCAAGGAAGGAAAGGGAGCGATGCCGTTGAAGCTCATTGAGGGCCATATTGTCGAGCTGAAGTCCGGCGGGCCACCGTTGACCATTACACGGATCGATGGCACAGACGCAATCTGCCACTGGTTTGTAGAAGACATACTGAAAGAGAAGCGATTCCCGCTCTCCGCACTCCAGAAGTCCGAGCGCCGTCCCAAATCGATGACACTTGAGGAGATCGTGACCGGTTCCAGAGAGGCGAACGAAGCTGTTCGCTAGAGTCACGAGACTACTCCCGATACCCTTACCAGCACGAAAGGAAACCTGACCACCATGGCCGGCGCAATTAGATCGAATGCACGTCAGCGCTTCGCAGTTGGCGAGAAGGTCCGGACCGGATGGGGAGTAGTCGGTGTCGTGACAGCCTTGGAAGACGAACCAACAGGCATGGGTGGTGAGTACCGGCACAACGTGGAGTACTCGGTTCGAGGCGAAGTCAAAACTCGCATGGAGTTTGGCAGCAATCTCGAACCGATATCAGAACCGATCTCCAGCCGGCCGCGCGAGTCTCCACGTTTCGGTGACACCATCATCCACCAGTATGGTGCTGCTTCCCGGGCCTACGTCGGCAGTCAGGACCACTCCGTCAATTCGCGGCGCCCGACCTAAGCAACGTGTTCCGCGAGCTCCGCGAACAGATTACGACTCTCAGCACCGACGCACTTGGCCGGGACGAAGTTCTCTCTCGCCTAAACGCCCTAGAAGCCTCCCAGAGCAGCCCCTTCTGGGTTGAACGCTACAAGGATCTGCTCTCGGTCGCAAGCAACCACATCACCGTTTACGGCTGGATGCTCGCACCGCTCCTGCAACGCCTAATCGTTGGCAATATCCACTGAAGTACAAAGCGGAAGAGTAGCCCCAGCGCAGGAGTTCACAGACGAGCAGCTGGACGACGCTATCCCAGAGGCGCAGAAGGCTGTTCGCGCGGTGCGAGAGTATACGGAACCGGCGGAAGATTTGGGAACGCAGGCGGCACAGGTCGGTCCTTGAGCATCTGGGCAATATTGGCTAGGAGGTAAACCACTGCAGAGCCCAGCATGGAACCCACGGAGGAGCCCAGCACGGTCATGCTGATGCTGATCTCGTTGTAACCTGCTGCAAAAGCTACGAAGATGCCGAACACCGTGACCACTGCAGCGATCCAGAAAAGAATGAGCGAAAATACCTTCAGAAAACCTATCATCTCTACTTCACCCGCTTTGCAAGTGGCAACAGCATAGCCCAAGAGAGGAACCGACCGCACTTGCTAGCCTGGCTCATCAAGCCCTTAGACGACATCTTCGGCAAGCACGCCGGCTTGGCTGTGCTGGTGGGCCTCTTCACCTTTCCAGTGTTGAAAGTTCTCTGGTCCGTCATTTCGGGATTTCCTTGGCTCACCCGAGAGTGGCGACGCAACAGAGCACAGGAAGATCTCGAACACCTACGGGGACTTCACGGCAATTTCGAAAAGATCGTGCTGTATGTTCTTTCTGAGATCGCCTACACCATTAGGTATTTTTGGCCTCGGAGTGGTGTGGGTGCTTCTCGGCATTTCCAACTGGCCTCCGAGCACGTGGTT
>CAXSHQ010000563.1:0-788 GCA_964236875.1 uncultured Acidobacteriaceae bacterium
CCTTCATCGCACACTTCCTTTGCTGCACGTGACGCGATGTCGCGCGGCGAGAGGTTGCCGAAGCTCGGATACTTGCGCTCCAGATAGTAGTCGCGGTCTGCTTCAGCGATACTCGCCGGAGCCTTTGCAATATCTTCCTTCCGTTTCGGTACCCACACCCGGCCATCGTTGCGCAACGACTCCGACATCAGCGTGAGCTTCGACTGATAGTCGCCGGCAACGGGAATGCACGTCGGATGAATCTGCGTGAAACACGGATTGGCAAACGCGGCGCCGCGTTTGTAGGCGCGCCAGATGGCAGTCGTATTGCACCCCTTCGCGTTCGTCGACAGATAGAACACGTTTCCGTATCCACCCGTCGCCAATACGACCGCATCGGCAAAGTGCGGTTCGATGGTGCCAGTGATTTCGTCACGTACAACGATGCCGCGCGCCTTCCCATTGACGACAATCAGGTCCAGCATCTCCGAGCGCGGAAACATCTTCACGCCACCTTTCGCAATCTCCTTCTCGAGTGCCTGGTATGCACCGAGCAACAGCTGCTGCCCCGTTTGCCCCCGTGCGTAGAACGTGCGCGACACCTGCGCACCACCGAACGAGCGGTTCGCCAGCAGACCTCCATACTCGCGCGCAAATGGAACGCCCTGCGCCACGCATTGATCGATGATATTTGTTACTGGATTGATGACGTCGAATCGAAGCCGAAGTAGTTCTCTGATCCGCTCGATTGACGGTCCACAGCCATTCTCCAGGGCAAGGTCCAGAAGTGCATCAATTCCATCCTGTAG
>CAXSHQ010000563.1:798-2045 GCA_964236875.1 uncultured Acidobacteriaceae bacterium
CGCGTGAACGGAACTCTCCGCCCTTGATCGTGTCATAGAACAACCGCTGCACGCTGTCGCCGTCATTCTGGTAGTTCTTCGCGGCGTTGATCCCGCCCTGTGCGGCAATGGAGTGCGCGCGGCGTGGTGAATCCTGGTAGCAGTAGCAGCGAACGTTGTAACCCAGCTCGCTCATGGTCGCCGCAGCAGACGCCCCGGCAAGTCCCGACCCCACCACGATGACGGTGTATTTCCGCTTGTTGGCGGGATTCACGAGCCTGATATCAAATCGATGCCGGTCCCACTTCTCGGCGAGAGGACCATTCGGAGTGCGCGCGTCGAGTCTGGGGCTCACTTGATCAATCCAAAAAACGCCGCCACAGGGACGGCCGTGAAGCCCAGCCATACAACCACAGCAATCAACGTTGGCAGCTGTCTCTTCAGCGGCGACGCCGTCGCCTTCGACACGCCGAGCGTGCGCACTGAACTCCACGCTCCGTGGAAGAGATGCAGCATCAGGAAAAACATCGAGACGACATAGAACCCGACCACCCACCGCACTCGAAACGCACTGATGACGTTGCCGTATACGTCGGAGGCGCTGAAGCCCGTGTATTTCACATCAGCTTTGCTCGCGTACGAAAACAGGGTGCCGGTCGTGAAATGCAGGATGTGAAATACGATGAAGACGAGCAGCAGAACTCCACCCCAGCGCATCGACCGCGACGCCAGCGTGCTCACCTGCGGTTGCCGCTTCGAATAGGCCATTGGCCGCGCAGCGTTCTTGACCTGCGTGAGCTGCCACGCCATCAGCACGTGCAGCACCACCGCCGCGAGCAAACCCAGGCGAGCCAGCCACAGAAGCTCACCGGTGCTCTTCAGGAATTTCGCGTAGCCATTCATCTTCTCCGGGCCAAGAAACACCTGGAGATTGCCAGCCATGTGTATGATGACGAAGCCGACCATGGCCAACCCTGACACGGCCATGATGATTTTCTTGCCGATTGTCGACTCGTAAAACACACGCAACTGTCCGCGCCGCGGTGCAACCGTCAACGATTCGGCCGATGCGGGACTCGAGGGAGGGCCAACGGGTGCCGGCGGCGAAGGCATCGTCGCCGGCCGTGATGCAGAGGTCATGCTTTACTTCTGAATCACACGCATCGGCTCGCGTACCGCTTCAGCGCTCTTCTCCAGTGCGGAGCGTTCGTCTGCTGTAAGCTCGACCTCGATCACCTTCTCGAGCCCGTTCTTCCCAAGCTTGAACG
>CAXSHQ010000564.1:0-2032 GCA_964236875.1 uncultured Acidobacteriaceae bacterium
GTTGACTGCGACCCTCAAGCAAATTCCACTGGCGGAGTCGGCCTGCCTCGTGATCCAAAGCGCCCGTCCACCTACGAAATTCTTACCGGTGAGCTCGAAGGCGCCTCGGCAATCGCCGTTACTGGAGTCGAGCTCCTCTCAATCATTCCTGCCAGCAAAAACCTCGTTGGTGCCACCATCGAGCTTGCGCCCCAGCCTAATCGCGAGTTCCGCCTTCGCGACGCACTCGCCCCGCTACGTTCTCGATTCAGGTTCATCATCCTCGACTGCCCGCCGTCCCTTGATCTCCTCACCCTCAACGCCCTTTGTGCCGCGGATTCGCTTCTCGTGCCCATGCAAGCCGAATACTTCGCGCTCGAGGGCATCTCCGAGCTGATGAGCACTTTGGATCGCGTAGCTCTCTATAATCCCGCTCTTCAGCTCGAGGGCGTACTTCTTACCATGTACGATCCGCGCACGTCGCTTTCACAGCAGGTAGCTGCTAATTTGAAGGAGTTCTTTACCGACAAACTGCTCGAAACAACCATTCCCCGCAATATCAAGCTAGCCGAAGCACCCAGTCACGGCCTGCCCGTGATCCTCTACGACCCCCGATCCCGCGGGGCCGAGTCTTACCAGGAGCTGGCCCGCGAACTTTTGAAGCGCAATCACATTGAAAGCCCCCGCGCAGCCGAACTGCGAGCTCAGGTCAACAGTCACCGCACAGCCGCGCAGCCCACGCCGCGCTTCTGGCCCTACAACCGCTAAAGGCAAGTTCACTATGGCACTACCCGCCGCCGACCCGAAACAACGCCGCGCACTCGGCAGAGGTCTCGAATCACTACTTCCGTCGAGAGAGCCAGCACAGCCTGTCGCTGGCCAAATCCAGGCCTCTCCAGCTTCAGACGGCACCGCCCTGGATCTTGAACTCGACCAGATCGAGCGCAACCCATATCAAACACGCAGCAACTTTGATCAAGGCGCACTAGGCGAGCTTGCCCACTCAATCGAGGCCATCGGCGTGGTTCAACCCATCGTCGTACGCCTGCTCGCTCCCGGCAGATACCAACTCATCGCTGGTGAACGCCGCTGGCTGGCGTCTCGCCAAGCTGGCAAGCTCACCGTCCCTGCCGTTATTCTGAAGGCGACCGACGAACAAACGATGGAGATGACCATCGTCGAAAACCTGCAGCGCGCAGATCTAAATCCGATGGAACAGGCCCGCGCCTACGATCGCCTCGGTCGCGACTTCCATCTCACACAGGAGCAGATGGCGCAGCGCACAGGAAAGGATCGTGCCTCGGTATCCAACTTTCTTCGTTTGCTCAAGTTGCCCGCATCAGTACAGCAGCGCGTCGAAGCCGGCGAGCTCTCCTTCGGCCACGCTCGGACGCTGCTTGCGCTTGAATCCGAACAGCAGATGCTCGCCGCCGCTCAGAAGGTGGCGGTCCTGTCGATGTCGGTCCGTCAGACCGAAAGCTATGTCAAAGGCCTTCTCAATCCCCAGCGCAAACTCGGCAAGGATGGTGAGACCAAACCGGAGAACGACGTCGTCGACCCTAATGTGAAGGCAGCACAAAACCAAATTCAGCGGTCCATCGGACTGCGCACCCGCATAGAAGATAAGCGTGGAAAGGGTCGCGTGATCATCGAATACAGCGGACTCGAAGACTTCGACACCCTTCTAGAGGTCCTGACTCGATGACCCCAACACCTTTTCTGACGCAGCGATCGGAAGTATGGCCATAATGCAAGCCACCGCTTTCGAATACCGGCATCGCTACATTCTGCATGGCCTCATCTACACGCTGGGACTTGCCGCGCCATGGCATCCGCCAGTATGGGGCTTTCTACAAAATGGAAGCACTCTCTTCCTGGCCGCGAATTTTCTAGCCAAACCCGGATACCAGCACTTCGCTTTATTTTGGGACCTGCTCCTCGCCGTGGCGGCAGTTTCTGCGGCTGCAGGCGCGGCTCTAAGAAGCTGGGGAGCCTCATACCTGGGTGCCACCACGGTTCATCGCAACGGCATGGAAGCGGATCGCACCGTCGT
>CAXSHQ010000565.1:0-2031 GCA_964236875.1 uncultured Acidobacteriaceae bacterium
GCTCTTTCCAAGATCGGCCACACGCTGAAGGGCTCGCTTTCGAACCTCGCGGCGCCGCGGGCTCGCGCCCTCGCCGAGCAGCTCGAGCACAACTCCCGCGAAGGCGACCTCTCGCAAACGGAAGGCTTGCTGAATCAGCTGCAGACCGCGTTGATCGATGTGGACGCCGCCCTGGAAAGCGCCCATGAGGGGGTCCCTGCGTGAAAATCCTCATCGCAGACGACGATCCAGTGTCGCTGCTCGAGCGCCGCGGCTACGAGATCGTTGTTGTTTCTGACGGCCGCGCCGCGGTCCGGGAGCTCAGCAAACCGGATGGGCCTAGGCTGGCTCTTCTCGACTGGATGATGCCGGAGCTGGATGGCTCCGAAGTCTGCCGCGAGATCCGTCGCCAGCAGGACGGCCCCTACATCTACATTCTTCTGCTCACGTCGCGGCAGTCCACCGCGGACATCGTGGCCGGCCTGGAGGCAGGCGCGGACGACTATCTCACCAAGCCCTTCAACCCCGCGGAGCTGAACGCGCGGCTCCTTACCGGGCAGCGCATCCTCCGGCTGGAAGAAGAGCTCGTCAGGGCCCGCGAAGCCATGCGCTTCCGCGCCACCCACGATGGCCTGACCGGCCTGCTCAACCGCACCGGCATCCTCCACCGCCTGCAAGCGTCCATGGACAAGATGCACCGCGACGACGCTCCCTTCTTTGTTCTGCTCGGCGACGTCGATCATTTCAAGAAGATCAACGACGCCCACGGCCACTCCGCCGGCGACGCCGTGCTTCAGGAGATCGGCATGCGCCTTCGTGAAGCGGTGGATCCTTACGGCGCGGTGGGCCGCTATGGCGGGGAAGAGTTCCTGATCATCCTCCAGGACAGCGGCCAGGGTTCCCTGCCTGCGCGCGCCGAGGCCATCCGCCGGTCCATCAACGCTCACCCCATCGATGTTCCCAACGGTCAACTCACCGTATTTCTCAGTCTCGGGGCGGCCGTGGTGACGCGGGAGCACCATACCCATCGCCTGGAAGAGGTCCTGGAGTGCGTGGACAAGGCGCTCTACCTGGCCAAGGCGCAGGGCAGGAACTGCGTTCGCATCGGGGAGCTTCCCAGCACGCGTTGTTCGGGCGCGGTCTCCATCGCGCGCATAACACTTCCCGGCAGGGATACCCCTCCGTTGGCGTCATTTCCGGATCGCACGGCCCAGCCGACACTACATAGGCCACAGCCAGCAGCTCTGCTTGAAGCTGCACATGGGGCTGCCGCATGATGCGAGGTGCACCGGCGGATGGGAGGAGCGGCCTTCAAGAGATTTACGCTCTCGGCGGAAAACTGAACAAATGGTTCGATTTTTATCTGACTTGAAGGCAAAACATGAAGCAAAAAGTTGTCATCGCGGACAAGCACTCCATTTTTCGTACGGGGACGGCACGCGTCATCGCGGTAGAAGAAGATTTTCGTATCGTCGGCCAATGCGACGACCTGCGCCGCCTCACCAAGGCTGCCGCGAGCGTCACCAACGCCATCCTCATCGTCGGCACGTGCCTCCAGGCGGACCCCCGCTCGCTGGTGCAGTCCGCCGCTACCGTCCGCAGCCAGATCCTCAGCATCCTGGAACTGGATGAAAGCCCGCACGCCTTCCTCCATGCCGGCACGCGCGGCGTCCTGTACCGCGATGCCTCCAATGCGGAGCTGGTGCAATGCCTGCGCTCCGTAGCGCGCGGCGAAGTTTATCTTCAGAAAGAGTTCGTCAGCGGCCGAAACCGGTTCGAAAGCGACCTGGTTTCCGAGCGGGTCCGCGAGCGGCTCAGCCCCAAGGAGCTGCGCATCATCGGCTTGCTCCTCAAGGGCTACAAGAACCGCGAGATCGCTGAAGAGCTCGGCAACTCCGAACAGGTGATCAAGAACTACCTCCGCAGCATCTTCGACAAAACCGGCGTCAGCGACCGCCTGGAGCTTGCCCTCTTCGCCATGCACCACCACCTGCTCGCGGAATCCGCCCTGCAGGCCAACGAACCTTCCTCCCACCCACACGTCGCTACGGC
>CAXSHQ010000566.1:0-510 GCA_964236875.1 uncultured Acidobacteriaceae bacterium
CGAGAACTCGGAGGAGCCCGCGGCGTTCTACCTGCTGAGCTATCCGGCGCACGCGGAGCATCCGACAAAGATGGTGAAGTTCAGCGACCTGGAAGGGTTGAAGCTGGGCGCGGTGGAGACGTGCAACAAGCGCACGATCTACAAGGCCATCCACAGGGACGGAATCAAGAGCTGCCAGTTGGTGATGGGCTTCACGCTGCTGGATGAAGGTTCCGTTTGGAACACCATGCCGCCGCACGTGCATATGCGCCGCAGCGAGGTGTACATGTACTTCGACGTGGACCCCGCGCAGCGCGTGGTGCACCTGATGGGACCGCCGGATGAGACGCGGCATCTGCTGATGGCCGATCGCGAGGTGGTCGTCTCGCCCGGCTGGAGCATCCATGCGGGCGTGGGCACGAAGCGCTATACGTTCTGCTGGGGCATGGGCGGCGAGAACCAGGACTACACAGACATGGATGGCGTGGCGATTACGGAGGTGCGTTGATGGCGCAGGAGAACAAGTCAACG
>CAXSHQ010000566.1:520-2021 GCA_964236875.1 uncultured Acidobacteriaceae bacterium
GCGGAATCGAAGAAGCTCGTGGTGCGGGACAAGAGCGAGTGCAAGTGGGATCTGGTGAGCCTGGGAGAAGTGATGCTGCGGCTCGACCCGGGTGACGTGCGGGTGGCGACGGCGCGGCAGTTCAACGTGTGGGAGGGCGGCGGCGAGTACAACGTAGCGCGCGGGCTGCGGCGTTGCTTTGGACTCAACACAGCCATTGTGACCGCGCTGGCCGACAATCCGGTGGGCCGACTGCTGGAAGACCTTATGCTGCAGGGCGGCGTGGACCAGCGTCATGTGGTGTGGACCAAGTACGACGGTGTGGGCCGGACGACGCGCAACGGGTTGAACTTTACGGAGCGCGGCTTTGGCGTACGTGCGGCGCTGGGATGTTCCGACCGAGGCAACACGGCGGTGAGTCAGTTGAAGCCGGGGCAGATTGACTGGGACGCCATTTTCGGCCGCGAAGGGGCGCGGTGGTTCCATACGGGCGGCATCTTCTGCGCGTTGAGCGAAAAGACGCCGGAAGTGGCGAAGGAAGCGATGGCCGCGGCGCGCAAGCACGGCACGATCATCAGCTATGACCTGAACTACCGGGATTCGCTTTGGAAGTCGATTGGGGGCAAGGCGAAGGCGACAGAAGTAAATCGCGAACTGGCGTCGTATGTGGACGTGATGATCGGCAACGAGGAAGACTTCACGGCGGCCCTGGGTTTCGAAGTGGAAGGTCAAGGCGAAGACCTGGGCGAGCTGGACAGCGGAAGCTTCCGCAGAATGATCGAGAAGGCCGCCGCGACCTACCCGAACTTTAAAGCTGTAGGTACGACGCTGCGGCACGCTAAGACGGCGAGCATCAATGACTGGGGCGCGATCTGCTACTACGAAGGCACCTTCCACGAAGCCAGGCCGCTGCCGGAGCTGGAGATTTTCGACCGCGTAGGTGGAGGCGATTCCTTTGCTTCGGGGTTGATCTACGGGTTCCTGAACGATAAGGGAGCGGACTGGGCGGTGAACTGCGGCTGCGCCCACGGAGCCCTGGCCATGACAACACCCGGCGACACGACCATGGCAACATTCGACGAAGTGCAGCGGATCATGAAGGGCGGCGGCGCACGCGTGCAGAGATAGCAGCGCGCTGTTGTGACCACGAAGGCTGACAGGGAGAGATATGCGCAAGGAAGAAGTCGTACAGACGATGAAGAAGGTCGGATTGGTGCCGGTGCTGCGGGCGTCATCCGTGGACAAGGCACTGGCGCTGGCGGAGGCCATAGCGGAGGGCGGCGTGACGGTCCTGGAGATCACCATGACAGTCCCCGGCGCTATCGAGGTGATGCGCACGCTGGCAAAGGACCGGCCGGACATCCTGATCGGCGCGGGTACGGTACTGGACCCGGAAACGGCGCGGATGTGCATTCTGGAAGGGGCGAAGTTTGTGGTGAGCCCCGCGTTGAACATCGGCACCATCGAGATGTGCCATCGGTACTCGATCGCGGTGCTGCCGGGGGCCTTGACGCCAACCGAG
>CAXSHQ010000567.1:0-2015 GCA_964236875.1 uncultured Acidobacteriaceae bacterium
CGGTGCTGGGGCTGGAATTCCTGCCTACGCTGCGGACATGGACATCCGGGCATCTGCACCCGTTTCAGGAGATGGAGTGGTGGCACCAGGACCGCTCGCCTTCCTTTTTGGGTGCGGTGTTGTATGCGCCTCACCATATGGCAGGATTTGCCGAGCTGCTGATTGGTTTTCTCGTGCTGCTGGTCGCTTCGAAGGAAAACGCGGACGCCCGGGAAAGTGGCTGGCGCAAGTGGGTGCCGGCGACGCTGCTGGCAGGCATCGCCTTCGCCGCGGGCGCGGGCACGGCGCTGTTCCCTACGTTTCTGTATGTCTTCGTGCTCGGCTGCTGGGCCGTGGACCTTTTCCGCAGACGCCGGTTCGCGGCAATGGGAGCGCTGGCGGCTGCCGGTGCGCTGGCGTTGCTGCTCGCGCACCCGTATCTGCGCGAGCTGAGTGGCGGGTCCAGCGCGGCTTCCGGCTTTGCGAACTTCACCTGGCGCAATGATTCCTCGGCTGCGTGGCGGCAGGTTCGCCTGCATGAGTACCCCGCGCGCAGCAACGCGTTCCGGATGCTGGTGCGGCAGCCCACCGTACTGGCGATGGATCTGTTCGACCTCGGCTTCTACGCGCTGGTCCTGATCCATGGCTACAAACGGCTGAGGCAGCGGGGACGCTGGACGGCGGGGGAGTGTGCACTCGCGGCATTGATCCTGGGCGCGGGCTTTCCCGCATACTTCCTGACTTCCACCGCGACGAGCGGGCCGAACGACCTGGGGGTGGATGCCGGCTTCCTGCTCCGCTTCGGCTTGCAGCTTGCGGCGGTTCCCTGGGCGTGGGCGTGGTGGCAGCGGTGGCGCGCCACTCGGCTGCGGGATGTGAGCCGATGGCAGCGCGCTGGGTTCGCGGTGGGTGTGCTGTTTTTTGGACTGGGGCTGGCCGCGCAGGCCTACCAGGTGCCGGATGAGCGCTTCTACTATCCGCTGCTGGGGAGCGAGCGCATCCACAAGCAGATGGACGCCTTCACGAAGGATCGCCTGGCCGAGCGGCTTTACAACGTGCGTTCCGCCTATGCGGAGATGGACACGAAGATCGCGCCGACAGTGCTCGACGATAATGCAGTGCAGTTCAATCCCATCGGCTACCTGCGACCCGCGGAGACGCTGTACACCGATCATCAGATCGCGAGCTGGGATACGGGCTGCGGCACGAGCTATGGAGGGGACTACGCGAGCTGCGCGCCTGCGTTCGCGGACCTGCTCTTCCTGTTCGGGAACACGCAGGCGGGGGTAGATAACGGCCACGCCGACAACGATCGCCAGGACGGCGCGGCGGCGCGGGTCGCTACGCTGGAAAATTTTCAGCGCACCTGCCACAGCATGCGCGTGCGTGCGATCGTTGCCGAGTCCACCGACTCCATCTGGAACAAGCGGGAGTCCTGGGTATGGACCGCGCCCGTGCTGGCGGCGAACGAAACGGTGCGCGTCTTGGGATGCCCGATTCCGTAGGGGCTGTCTACCTTCGTAAAGGGCTGACCGGTTTTCCCGCTCCTGGCGCTACAATCCACATCCATGGAAGTTTCCGAAGTCGCCGAGTTTGAAGAAAAGATGAAGGAAGCGGGCGCGCACAGCATGACGCATGTGTCGCTCATCATCTCTGTGCTGGCCGTGCTGGTGGCGATGGTCACGGTGCTGGGCCATCGCGAGCACACCGCCGCGGTGCTCCAGCAGGCGCGTGCCTCGGACAGCTGGAACGAGTACCAGGCGCACAGGGACCGGGCTCAGCAGCTCACCCTGGCCACAGACATCTTGTCGCTGCAGCCTTCCAGCGATAGCGCCGGCGTGCAGGCGAAACTTGGATCCTACAAGGGACAGCTGGAGCACCTGAACGAGCAGACTCAGACGGAGTCCAAGGAAGCCAAAGAGTTTGAGGATGCCGTGGACGTCGCCGAGCATAAGGCAGCGCGCTTCGATCTGGGCGAAGCCTTGCTGGAGATCTCGGTGGTCGTGGCGTCGTTCACGCTGCTCACCAAACAAGCC
>CAXSHQ010000568.1:0-2011 GCA_964236875.1 uncultured Acidobacteriaceae bacterium
CCTCGTCCCGCAGATCCAGGATGTCGTCGGTGTTGTCCACCAGCTCTTGACGACGGTGAATGGCCCGAGAGCGGTAGTTCTTCGCCTCGTTGAACGCGACGCCCGTGAGCCAGGCGGACCAGGCACGTTCATACTCCACGGGACTCATGCCGGGGTGGAAGGGGACGGGCTCAGACTCGTGTTTCGCCCTTCTCGGTGAGAGTCCACGGCGTCCGACCCGAGATCGCGCCGCATGTATCAGCAAGCGGACCAGAGCCCCGCGCGCGAACAAAGGGGAGCGCGCGAACGGACGACCTCTCCGTCGGCCCGGCATCGCCCGAACTCGCGCGCAGCGCGCTCAAACAACGGGCGACGCCGGCCCTCCTCCGAGGCCGCCCGTCCGCTCTTTGAGTGGCCTGGTGCCGGGGTAGCGCCTCGTTCCGTCCTGCGATCGAGAGGGAGCAGTCCCTGGGCTCTGCGCGTCGCGTGGCGGGGCTTGATGATTGCCAGCTCGCACGGAAAACGTAGACAGGCACGGTTGATTCATTGGATAGTTGGGTTCTCTAGGCTCAACCAACCGCAAAAACAACCGTGCCCAATTCCCTGCTTATCAGCTTCCTCGGCGTACTGGAAGCGTTTCGGATCGTCTTGACGAGCCCTTCGTACGCCAACATGGTCGTGGTAGCGTGCGGCTGGGTCCTCACGCAGGGGCCGCATGCGGTCACCGAGGCGTTGGTGAGAACGGGGGTGGCGGGCCGGCGCCACCACGAGGCCTTCCATCGCTTCTTCTCGCGCGGGACCTGGGACCCGGATCGGATGGGATTCTGGATGTTCCAGCGCTTGGAACCGTTTCTGAAGGACGGGACGCTGCGCGTCGTCCTCGATGACACGCTGGCTCCGAAGAAGGGGCCGCGCGTATTCGGGATTGGCAATCATCTCGATGCCGTGCGGTCGACGCGGCGTCACAAGGTTTTTTGCTTCGGGCACTGCTGGGTGGTCCTGGCGATGCTGGTGCGCGTGCCGTTTTCGGAGCGGACGTGGGCGCTGCCGGTGCTCTTTCGACTGCACCGGAACCTCCAAGAGTGCGCGAAGGCAGAGGCCGTCTACGCGAAAAAAACGGAGTCTGCTCGCGAGATGCTCGACATCTTCGTCACCTGGGCCGGCAAGCGTCGCGTGGAGCTCGCTGCCGATTCGGCGTACTGCAATGACACCGTGACACATGGCCTGTCGGCGTCGGTCGTGGTGTTCGGAGCGATGCGGCCGGATGCTGTCCTGACCTCGTTGCCGACGCCCAGAGTCCCCGGCACCGCAGGTCGCCCGAGTCTGCGAGGCGCCGGGGTCCCGAAGCCGAAGGCTATCGCCGAAGACCCCGAAATCCCCTGGGAGAGTTGCACGGCCACGCTTTATGGGCGCACTCGAACGGTCCGGTACAAGACCCTGTGCGCGCAGTGGTACCGTGCATGCGGGGTAGGTCTTTTGCGCATTGTCATCGTCGCAACAGACCAGGGAACCCTGCCCATCCGCGTCTTTTTCTGCACAGACGCGGAGGCTCCCGTCGTACGCATTCTGGAAACCTACGCGAGCAGGTGGGGAATTGAGGTGTTTTTCCGCGAGGGCAAGCAGTTGCTTGGATTCGCGGACTCTTCTGCGAGAACAGAGGCGGCGGTGCTGCGCGTCGCGCCCTTCGTCGGCTTGCTCTACACCGCGCTCGTCGTCTGGTTTCTCGAAGGCGCGAGCCAGAGCCAGCTCGCGACGCCGCCGCTTCGCCCTTGGTACAAGCACAAGCGCGGGCTCTGCTTCGCTGACATCCTCCGCGCCGCCCAGCGCGCGATGGTCGGCTTCGACATTCTTGATCCGAGCAATGATATCAGGCACTTGCATAAACCCGCCCGACAGTCGGCGCCGCGCGGCGAACCCGAGCGTGAGATGGCCGCATAAGGGCGAAACACGAGTCAGAGATGAGCAGCTTCCGGCGCACGACGAGAAACACGTCCTGCGTCACATCTTCGAGATCGGCGGTGCGTACGCCAGG
>CAXSHQ010000569.1:0-916 GCA_964236875.1 uncultured Acidobacteriaceae bacterium
TACAGGGGTCTCTCCACTCCGGCCGCAAAAGCGCGGCCTCCGGTCGAGATGACAAACTTTATAGCTGAGGGAGCAAGACTTTAGCGACGGGCGGCTCGATGGAAGAGATCGGCGTACGCCCGTGCGACGATGCCGGGGGCGTAGCGTTCACGGAAGCGTGTCCACGCGGCAAGGCCGAGGTCGTGGCGTAGCGTGGCGTCGGCGATCAACTTTTCAAGCACGGTCTGGATGGCGGCGGTTTGCGGTGGGAGGAGGATGCCGGCGCGGCCGTCGTCGAAGAGCTCACGCTGCACCTCCCAGTCGGGGGCGAGGCAGGCGAGCCCTTGCGACATGGCTTCGTGGAAGACGAGACCGTAGCTTTCAAAGCGCGCGACGTTGATAAAGACGTGGGCGCGGCGCATCTCCTGGAGGACGCGGGACACGCCTGCGTTCTGAATCCAGGTGATGGCCGGGTGGTCGGGAATGCGGATGGGAGAGCGGTCGAGGTTGCTGACGATCGTGAGCGTTGTCCGTGACTGGACGGCTGCGGGCAGGGCAATGAAGGCGTCGAGGAGGAGATCCAAGCCTTTGCGCCATGCCTGACCGCCCACGAAGAGAAGCCGCACGGGGCCGGGTTCGAAGTGGCGGGCCAGAGCCTCGGGCGGGCAGGGCTCGATGTGTGGCGAGAAGAATGGGACAGCTGCAAAGCGGTCCGCAATGTCGGGAAAGTCCGCGGCGTGGCGGCGCGCTTCGGCTTCGGTGCTGACCTGCACGAGAGCCGCCTTGCGAAAGAGCTCGCCCTCCTTGCCCGCCAGCCCGACCGCGGCCGCGCCGCACTCCGCGAGTGGCCGGCCGGGTCGCGCGACGTCCGGTTCGACCGGCTGGCCGCCCGCTGGGATCTCGACTACGACCACCGCCCGGACCGGGCCGAGGCGAG
>CAXSHQ010000569.1:926-1730 GCA_964236875.1 uncultured Acidobacteriaceae bacterium
CGCTCTGCGGCCATGGCTGCGTCCGTGACGCCGTAGCTGCGCTGCATGAGGGGGTCGAGGATGGCTTGCTGCCACACGACGGGGATTGATCCGGCGTTCAGCGGGAAGGCACGATGCGAGAAGACGACGTTGGTACCGGAACGGGCTAGTTCATGCGGGGCGAGATGGCTGGTCAGCTCGGTATACAGGCTGAGTGGGGCTCCGAGACGGCGTCCGAGGGTGGCGCGAATGTTCTTGGCATTTTCCCGGCACCCGAGCCAGCGGGAGCGCTGCGGAATGAAGTGCAGGCCGGGCTCGAAGCGTGCAAGCTGCGGCAGAGCTTCGCGGACGTAGCGGCCATCCGTGTTGTGGCGGCGCAGGTCCCAGGGAAGCTCGTCCAGGAAGACGGTGATCGGCTCAGCCTCCCTGCTCTCGTGTTTCTGTTCTGTCATGCGGAGCGCCGGCCCAGACCTTGCCAAGAGAGTACCGCATCCACCGGTGGGCAGCCGGTATGCTTTGGGAAGCAGAAGATGTTCGTGGATAGACCGGCTGTTGCAACTCTAGAACCGGGCGCGCTTCCGGGTTCGCGGCCGACCGCGCTTCCGGGCTCGCGCGCCATCCCATCGCTTGACGGGTTGCGCGCCGTTGCGGTGGGATCGGTGATCCTGTCGCACTTTCATGGGTGGTCCACTTTTCGTGAGCCCGCATTGCTGCGGATCGTTCTGCTAGCTATGGGACAGGGCGGCCTGGGCGTCAACTGCTTCTTCATCATCAGCGGCTTTCTCATCACGACGCTGCTCCATCGCGAGTACCGCCAGACCGGCA
>CAXSHQ010000569.1:1740-2010 GCA_964236875.1 uncultured Acidobacteriaceae bacterium
AACCTGAAGCGCTTTTACTTTCGGCGCACGCTTCGCATCTTCCCGGCGTACTACGTGTACCTGCTTACGGCTTTCCTGGTGGCGAGGCTTGCGGGGCATGCGATCGCGGGCGGCGCGCTGGCCGCGGCGGCAGGGTACGTCTCGGACTATGTGCCCTATGTGTGGACCCAGCCTGCCATCGCAGGCTGGTATGTGGCGCATACGTGGTCGCTCAGCGTCGAGGAGCAGTTCTATTTGCTGTGGCCGTTTCTGCTGCTGCGTCTCAGCCCC
>CAXSHQ010000570.1:0-2008 GCA_964236875.1 uncultured Acidobacteriaceae bacterium
CCATCCGGCGTCGTCCAAATTCCCGGTCACGATCGGGCGTCCCACAAAGCTCGCGCCGGAGGCAAAGGTCTTCTTGCCCGCCAGCGCAATCGACCCATCCTGATTTCGACACATCCGCACGGGCTCCATATCACCCGTGTTCCAAACGCCAAACAGAACACCATTGCCCGCCGTCTTCGTGGCACTTGCCTTTTGCGCGACCGTACCGAAGCGGTCGACGAGCATCAGCGCGTTCAAGTGCCCTTCCAGCAGGCGCCCGAGGGGCAGGCTCGCGAAGCCGATCCAGCTTAGGCCGGTGAGCAATTCCTCATGGAAGCCCGCACCGGCCGGCTCAGGCAACGTAAGCAGGCCGCTTCGCTGCAACACAGCCACCTCCCGCACCACGTCCTCTTCCGTCGAGAGAGGTTCTTGTAGCGCAAAGGCGCGGGCCCAATCCTCGGCAGCGCGTGCAAACGGCATGTTCGGTTCTGGATGCATAATTCCTATGAGTGCATGATGAGCAGTATGCAAGAGCGCTTCGCACGATGAGCATCATGCTTGAAAGCACCATCACTACTCATTGGAAGACAACACAGGAGGCTGCTCAGGTTGTCTGTCCCTTTTGCGCCATCGGTCCATGGCTAAACTTCTGACCACGTCCCTCACCGATTCTGAACCCAATCGAGGCACAATCAGCCGGTGGACAAGGCGTCCTGCTCACACCGGCCCACCACCCGCATATCCAGCAATTCGATCTCCTGTGCCAGGTACCCCGCACGCACCGGCTCTTCCCGCATCAGGCCCGTACTCAGGTACTTCTTGTTATCGTCGCAGAACACTGTAGCGACCACGGGTTCGTGCCCGCATCTTGCACCCGCCTTTACCGCCGCAATGAAGTTGCACCCCGACGAGATTCCAACCGCCAAACCCATCTCACGCGCCAGCTTCTGCGCCATCAGGATCGCGTCGCCGTCATTCACCGCGATCACCGGATCAAGCTCAGTAAGCCTCACGATCTCCGGCACAAACTCGTCCGAGATCCCCTGTATCCGATGCGATCCCACTTTATGCCCGGTGGTCATCGTCGGCGACTCCGCCGGCTCCACCGGATGGCACCGCACCTTCAACCGCGCAGACCATAACGCCTTCGCCAACCCCATCACCGTGCCGCCCGTGCCCACACCGGCAACGAACGCATCCATCCGCAACCCCGCACGCTCCATCTGCTTCACGATCTCGGGTCCGGTGCCCATCGCATGCGCCTCCACATTGGCGCAGTTCTCAAACTGCCTCGGCAGAAACACCTCGCGATCACCCGCGCTCAACGCACGGCACCGATCGATGCTGCCCAGAAACCCGCCCTGCTCCCTGGTCACACTCACCACCTTCGCGCCGTAACTCCCAATCAGGTCGACCCGCTCGCGGCTCATCCAATCCGGCATATAGATAGTCACGTCATGCCCCATCGCCGTGCCCAGCGCGGCAAAAGCAATGCCCGTGTTCCCGCTTGTCGCCTCCGCGATGCAGTCTCCGGCCCGCAACGTTCCATCCGCATATGCGCACTCCAGGATGTGCAGCGCCATTCGGTCCTTGATCGATCCGCTCCAGTTCAAATGCTCGGCCTTTGCACACACGCTACCCAACCGGCCCTGATAGCGATACTCGATCACCATCATCGGCGTATTGCCCACCATCGCGCGCAGCGCACTTAATCGGCTCTGCGTCGGTAAACGCTGCTTCCTCAGCACACACGATGGTTCCGCAACAGCACTCATAGCGATAGACTAGAGAATGCTCAAAGGCAAAAGACATCTGCTTTAACAGGTAATAAAGCGTATTCAGCTAACATTTGAAGGCAAGGTGACAAATTGAAGGCAATCTCAACGGCCTCAGCCCAAAAGAAAAAGAAACCAGCATACCCTGCCAACCCGAAGGTCAGCCCCGCATCAGCAAACCCGGCCCGCAAAGCAGCAAAGCCCACGCAACCCCACCTCCTGCTCGACAATATCGACCTCGCCCTGATCGAAGA
>CAXSHQ010000571.1:0-2002 GCA_964236875.1 uncultured Acidobacteriaceae bacterium
GGTGATCTCGCGAACGCCCTGGGCGATGAGCTGTTGGGCTTCGGCGACGATCGATGCGATGGGGCGGGAGCGGAACTTGCCGCGAAGCTGCGGGATGATGCAGAAGCTGCAGGGGTGGTCGCAGCCTTCGGCGATCTTGATGTAGGCGGAGGCGCGCGCGGTGGTGAGGATGCGCGGGGTGTCGTGGCCGTAGAGATAGCTGGGCAGGGCGGCGGTGGCGCCGTCCCAGGCTTCGCGGGAGAAGCGGCCAGCGGCCTCGCGGGCCAAGCCTTCGGGGCGGGAGTGTACGGGCTCGTCGCTTCCCGCCTCGCTGCGGCTAAATACAGGGGTCTCTCCACTGCGCGCTTCGCGCTCCGGTCGAGATGACAGGATTTCTTCTCCGGTCCCTAATGCGGACTGCATTTGTGCGCCCGTAGAGTTAGGGCGGGAATGCTGGTGAACCGCGGAGGGCGCACGGCGAATCTGCTCTGCGGAGTCGATGGCGGCGATCTGCGTAGTGGTGAGGACCTTGAAGGGAGAGGCGTGCTGGGCGGTTTCCGCGGGTCTGCAAAGACCCGCTGCTTCGAGCACGGCTTCGAGCTCGCCGGTGCCGATGACGGCGTCCACTTCCGGGATGTTCTTGCGGATTTCGTCGCGGTAGCGCTCTACGAGGCAGCCGTTGGAGAGCTTGTGCTGGACCATTTCTAAGATGGTGTCGACGGACTCCTGCTTGGCGGAGTCGATGAAGGAGCAGGTGTTGACGACGAGGATGTCGGCTTCTTCGGCGCGCGCGGTGAGCTCGGCGCCGCCGCGGTGGAGGAGGCCCATCATGACTTCGGAGTCGACGAGGTTTTTGGGGCAGCCGAGGGAGATGAAGCCTACCTTGGGGCGGGCTGTCTCAAATGTGTTTTGGAGGGGCTCGACGGCCTGCGGCTCGAGCGTGGCGGACGGGGTCACAACTGGTTATTTTAGCAGGTTTCCTGCGGGTTTGCGGAGCTCCGGTCGCGACTGGAAGAGATCGATACAAGCGAAAAGCGGAACGCAGATGACGCGGATTCCGCCGCAGAGTACGCGGAAGCGGTCTTATCTATTGGAGAAGAGTTGTGGCGGGTTTGAGGGTTTCCAGCGGCGGCTTGGGAGCGGGTTTGTTGTGGGTGGTGACGACTACGCCATTGGTCTCGAAGTGGGTGGCGCGGTGGCCGTCACCGTGGCCGAGGAAGATGGACTTGCGCAGGATGGCGAGGTGGCGGCGGGACTCGGCTTCGAAGTGACGGCTGACCGACCAGTCGTAATCGGCGACGAGGCTGTAGGCGGCTTCGCACTTGGGGCAGTAGATCGGATCTTCCAGGGTGCGGTGGAAGGTGGCAGGAGGCAACGGTGCGAGCGGGTCGGTGCCGGAGCGGATAGCGGCTATAGTGTGGCGCATGTAGGTACTAGCTTCTAGGTTTTCAGGTCAGGTACGAGGGGCTGGGTCGGTGCACGACTCTAAGTCCTCCAGCGGCCTTTGCGGTGCTTTCGGCGGAATACGGGGATCCCATTCACTTCGTTCAGGGCAGGCTCTTCGCTACGCTCAGGATGACATTTACCGGTGATGTGGAATAGCTACGAAGCTACGTGTGTCTGCTACCAGCAGGTGGGGTCGGTCTGGGTGGGGGTTTTGCCGGGCTGATTCTGTGGGGGCTCCGGGCAGGGCATGGTGTTGGGGTTGCCGTAGCCTCCGGAGAGGCCAGCACCGGGCATGTCGGAGCCGGTGGGCGCGGCCGGGAGCATCTTGATGGAACGCAGCCAGGTGTTGGCGAGCTGTGTCCAGTGCTCCTCCGGGCGACCTGCGGGGTGTAGGCCGAAGCCGTGGCCGCCGGTGGCGTACATGTGGAGCTCCGCCGGGATGTTGGCGGCGGAGAGGGCCTGGAAGTAGACGGGCGCGTTCTTGCCGTAACCCTTGTCGTTTTCCGCCTGGATGAGGAAGGTGGGCGGCGTAAAGCTGTTGGGCGTGTAGACGGAATTGAGCTGCGTTGGATTGTCG